>JAFTCU010000045.1 GCA_017454585.1 Thermoguttaceae bacterium
AGGCGAGGGCGTTCCCCATAAACGTCGGGCCGTGCATGAGGGCATGCGTTGGATCGTCACTCCAGAAACCTTTCCAGACCCGCTGATTTGCGACCGTGACGGCGTGGCCGATGTAGCCGCCGGTCAGCGCCTTTCCAAGCACCAGAATATCGGGCAGGACCAGGTCGGCCACGAAGCGGTTTCCGGTCCTTCCGAAGCCGGTCGCCACCTCGTCAAAGATGAGCAGAACGTCGTTTTCGTCGCAAAGGGTCCGGGCCCGTTCGAGGAACGAAACGTCGTACATTCGCATCCCGCCCGCGCCCTGGAGCAGCGGCTCGACAATGAAGCAGCTCAACTGCCGGCCGTACCGCTCGAAAGCGTCTTCAAGGGCCGAAATTTCGGTCGGAATGTGAATGACTCCACTCTTTTTCTCGTTGGAGTTTCCGAAGGCGAAGTGGTAGTCCTCGTCGTCGCCGACCTCCATCGCCTTGAACGTGTCGCCGTGGTAGGCGTGCTTGAGGGCGAGGATAACGTTTCGGTCCGACCCCCGGTTAAAGTTGAACTGCTGGGCCATTTTCAGGGCGACTTCGACCGCGACGCTGCCCGAGTCGGAGAAAAAGCAGTAGTCGAGGTCCCCTGGAAGCCACGCCGCCAGTTTTTCGGCGAGCTTTTGCACGGGTTCGTGTGTCAGGCCGCCAAGCATAACATGGGCGAATTTCCCGAGCTGCTCCGTAATGGCCTGGTTGATTTCGGGGTGGTTGTAGCCGTGAATGACGCACCACCACGACGAGATCGAGTCGATCAGGTCCAGACCGTCCTCGGTGTAAAGATGAACGCCCTGAGCCGAGCGGATCTTGATGGGCGGTTCCAGTGTTTTCATCTGGGCGTATGGGTACCAGATCATTCTTTTCTCCTATTCACAAAGTGCTGCCAGAAACGCGGCGCCGAGGTTCAGGTCCGCGGCGTTTTCCTCCACGCAAGCCAGTACGGGCACGCCTGTCAGTTCCTCGCACATGATTTTATTGTCCTCCTCCATGACGTCTCCCGGATGGAAGTGGTTGAAAATGATTCCCTTGACCACCAGACCTCGGGCTTTCATGTATTCGACGGTCAGGACCACGCTGTTGATCGTCCCCAGCCCGGCGTCGGCGACGATCAGACACGGCATTTTCAGCGCGGAGATCACGTCTTCGAGGAAAATCTTCTTCTCGTCGTAACGCAGCGGGCAGACGATCCCGCCGCTTCCCTCCGCGATGATGTAGTCGAACTGAGCCGTGAGTCGGTCAAAGCCGGCTTTTACGGTTTCCAGCTCGAGCGGATTTCCCTCCAGCCGGGCCGCGAGATGCGGCGAGACCGCCGTTTCGTAGACAAACGGGCACATCGTCTCCAGCGGCTGGGAAATGCCCGAAACCTGCCGGACGTGCCGCGCGTCGCCAGGGATCAGTGTACCGTCCGGGGCGCGGTCATTGCCGCTCATCGCCGCTTTGAAGTAGGCGCAGCGGAAGCCGCTTTCGTGGAGTTTTTTCAGCAGCAGGGCGGTGATGTAGGTTTTACCCACCTCCGTGCCCGTGCCGGTGACGAATAAACTTTTGCTCATGAATCTTTCTTCTTTTCCACCTCAAAGCCGAGGTTTTTCAGCATTTGCACGTCCCCCTGAATGTCGTTTCCGGTAGTCGTGAGCATGTCGCCAGTGATCGTCGAGTTCGCGCCTGAAAGAAACGCTTCTTCCCCGCAGTTCGTCATGAAATTGCGGCCGGCCGCCAGGCGAATGTCCGCTTCCGGGACGATGAACCGGAAAATCGCGACCGTGCGCAAAACCTCCTCTTCGGTCAGGCGCGGAAGATTCTCCAACGGTGTACCCTTGATCGGTGTCAAAGTGTTGATCGGGATGGAACTCACCCCGATTTCTGCTAGACTTACCGCCATATCGATCCGGTCCTCCCACGTCTCGCCCATGCCGATGATCCCGCCGGAGCAAAGCTCAAAGCCGGCGTCTTGGGCGCGTTTCAGGCAGGCAATTTTGTCGTCGTAGGTGTGCGTCGTGCAGATGTTCGGGAAATTGCGGCGTGACGTCTCGATGTTACAGTGGAACCGGCTGACCCCGGCCGCACGAAGCCGGCGGAACTGTTCGTCCGTGAGCAGGCCGAGGGACCCGCAGAGTTGCATTTTCGTCTCACGGCTCAGCAGGGTGAACGCTTGGACCGTTTTTTCAAAATCGTCGGCGCTGAGCGTGCGGCCCGCGGTGACGATCGAAAAGCGGTGAACCCCGCGCTCCTCGTTATGCCGGCACTCGTTCAGGATGGTTTCGGGGGCTAAAAACGAGTACTCGCTGATGCCCGTGCAGTTGTGAGCCGACTGCGCGCAGAAACGGCAATTTTCGGAGCATTTCCCGCTTTTGGCGTTGATGATGCTGCAAAGATCGACCCTATTTCCGCAAAAATGTTTTCGGATCCGGTTCGCGCCGTCACAAAGATTTTTCAGGTCGGCCGTAATAAAAAAATCCATCTCTTCACCGCGGCTTATTCGTCTGCCTGCGATGATCTCGTCTGCAAGTTTCAAAATATCCATCGGAACCTCAATTTTAAAAATGCCACCGGATTCAGTGCCTTTTTCGTGTTCTTCTCATTCGGTGAACGTCATATCGATACATCTGCCACGCGTTCCAGCAGTTGTGCCAGAATATGTAGAAAATCGGGCCCAGCGCCACGAACGGGTTGGCATACGTTAAAGCAAGGTAGAGCGTAAACGTCGTGTTTTTCTGTCCCAACAACTGACTGCACTCCCGGCAATACCGACGCCGCGACAGGAAACTCCCGATGAAAAAATTCAGGACACAAATCGAAAATGAAATCACTGCGACCAGAGCGACACTCAAGGCCGAAATATGAGGATGGTCAATAAAATACTGCCGGGCTGTTGCGGCAAGAACGAAAAGGGTAAATGACCATAGCGAAAATGAAAACATTTTAAGTCGTTTGGGAATCCCACGGACCGCCGGCCAAAGGTTCCGCACGAGGATCGCCAGCGCAAACGGGCAGGCGATGATGATCAATAAAGTCCTCACCACGTGCCAGATGAAATCCAGTGTGAAAGTACCAGTCACCCACGGGAGCAGGAAAACAAGGGCCAGCGAGATAAAACAGTTCGTAATCGTGAACCCGGTCAGTGCAAACCCGAGTCGGCCGTGCAGAAAGGAAATGACGACCGGCGCGGCTGTTGCCGTTGGAGTAATTCCAACGAAAAAAGCCGTCAGAGCATAATCGGGATTTTGCGGATAGAAGGTCTTCAGTACGATGTAAGGAACAATTCCCATCAGAAGGTTCACGGCCAAAATGAACCAGTGCTCTTTCTGCGGCTTCAGGTCCCGAAAATCGAGCTGAATGCACGAAAGAAAGATCATCGTGCAAAGCGACCAGCGCACAAAATTTAGCGGCGGTTCATTCAACACGTGCGCCCACGGGCATAATAACCCGAGAAAGAACGGGATGAAAATCATCGCCGGCCGAGTCAGAGTCCTTACCATAGTAAAATGAATAATGAATAACGAATAAAGAATAATGAAAAATCACGAAAAAACTCATTATTCGTTGTTCATTATTCATTATTCGTTAATTTTTTAGTCTTCGTATCCGTTCGGGTGTTTCACGTGCCAGTTCCAGGCGCTCTGGATGATCGAGCGGAGGTCCGGGTTCTGCGGGACCCAACCGAGTTCCTTGCGGATCGTTTCACTTCCGGCAATCAAAACGTCCGGGTCACCTGGACGACGTGGGGTCACTTCCGCGGGAATCGGATGCCCCGTCACTTCTCGGGCGGTTTCAATGACCTGCTTCACCGAGTAACCCTGGCCGTTTCCGAGATTATACTTGCAGCTCGCGCCGCCTTTCAGGAGCTTCTCCAGCGCGAGAATGTGCGCCTGCGCCAAGTCCGCGATGTGAATATAGTCGCGGATACACGTACCATCGGGCGTATCATAATCGTCGCCGAAGATTTTGATGTCGGCCCGTTTTCCCTGAGCGACCTGCAGAACGAGCGGGATCAGATGGCATTCGGGGTGGTGGTCTTCGCCGCGTTCCAGACTGGCGCCTGCCGCATTAAAGTAACGAAGTGCAACATAACGGAAACCTTTGATCCGGTCCAGCCAGTAGAGGTAACGTTCGATCATCGCCTTGGATTCGCCGTACGGACTACCCGGCACAATGCGTTCTTTCTCGGTGATCGGCATGGATTCCGGATCGTCAAAGAGATTGGCGGTACTTGAAAGGATGAATTTGTTCACACCTGTTTCCAGCATGGCCGAAAGCAGATTGGCCGCATTGGAAACGTTGTCACCCATATATTTGAAGGGATTTTCAACCGACTCACCCACGAGCGAGTAGGCGGCAAAATGCAGGACCGCAGCAGGCTTGTAGGTCTCAAGCGCGGATTTGATCTCGTCCTTCTTCGCGAGGTCCCCCAGAACAAACGTCGCTTTCGGATGCACGGCGGCACGATGTCCCTGATACAAATTATCGAACACGACCACGTCGTAACCCGCCTCGATCAACTTTTCAACGGTTACACTTCCAATATATCCGGCACCACCGGTGACGAGTACTTGCATGATTTCAACTCCAGTAATAATTGGGCTTAAACAACTCCGTGTTTTCCTGAAAACACATTACTTTATTTTACTCTTTTCTGGTTTTTATTCAAGACCCGGTGAAGAAATTTTCACAAATTTCCCTGAAACATTGCAAATCCGTCTTGCTACTCACTGGTATTTATGTTATAATTATCATAACCGTCAATAAAATCGGTGGGATTTCCAAAACTTTTCAGGATTTCACCCCCTTCCCTTGGCATTTGGTGGGTTTTCTGGTATAATAGTTTAATGGAAATTGTATTTTGTGAATACTCAATCTCATGGAGATTCCAATGGCAGAAGAAAAAAACGAAAATTACGAAGAAGAAATCGAATACGTTGACGAAAATGGAAATCCGATAGAGTACGAGTACGAGGAGGAAGTTCCGGCTGAAGAAGCCATTGAGTACGTTGATGAGGATGGAAACCCGGTAGAGTACGAGTACGAAGAAGAAGCTCCCGCCGAAGAAACTGTCGAGTACGTCGATGAGGATGGAAACCCGGTTGAATACGAAGAAGAAGTTCCCGCCGAAGAAACTGTCGAGTATGTTGACGAGGATGGAAATCCGGTCGAGTATGACGCGGAAACCGCCGAAGAACCCGTTGAGTATGAAACGGATGCAATGGATGTTCTTCCTGACGGTGTGAGTGCCGATTCGGAAGAAACGCCGGAGAGTGAATACAGCGGCGAAGAAGGGGAAGAAGACGAGGATTCCGATGATAACGATGCTGAAAAGCCGAAATCCTTCTTCGGGAAACTGGGCGAAACCTCTCCCTATGAAGTCATGATTTGGCTCGCGTTCTTCATCCTCCTCGCCGGTGTGATTCTTATGCTGGTCAAGTGGATGAGTTATGATATGATCGTCTATCCCAAGTACCCGAGCTGAGTAAATGAAGGGCGAATAAGTGAGCAGAAATACAGACATTCAACTGAAATCACTCACCTCTTGGACAGAACATTTCGCTTACCGTTCTCCGATGAAATTCGGCGGGCGCGTCGTGACGGACGTCACCGTCCTGAACGTCAAGGCGGAGGTGGAAACCCGTGACGGGCGCCTCGGGACCGGCTGCGGCTCCATGACCATGGGAAACGCCTGGGCCTGGATTTCCCCGAATCTGACGAATGACCAGACGCTCGACTGTATGGTCACTTTCGGGACCAAAATCACGGAAGCGGCTAATTCGTACATGGAAATCGGGCACCCCATGGATCTCTGTCGGGGGATATCTGTTTTTTATGCTCCCACGGCAGATTCGGTCATGCGGGAAAAAGGCCTCGACGAAATCGAAGCGTTTCCGAAACTGGCCCAGTTAGTAGCCGCCAGCCCGCTGGAAGCAGCGATTTTCGACGCTTACGGGAAAGTACACGGCGCCGATGTCTGCGCACTTTTAGGTCCCGAGTTTATGAACTACGATCTGGCTCACTACCTGAACGATGATTTTCGTGGTGAGTATCTCGACCGGTATACGCTTCCCAAACCGAAAGAATGGCTTCCGCTCTATCACCTGGTCGGCGGTCTTGACCCGCTAACAGAGGCCGATATTCCGCAGAGGCTCAACGATGGTTTTCCAGAAACTCTTGCCGAGTGGATCCAGGCCGATGGGTTGACGCATCTGAAAGTAAAACTTAATGGTGAGAATCTCGAGGCTGACGTCGCTCGTATGGCCGCAGTCGAAACAGTCGCGGCAGAAGCTCAGGCCC
The DNA here is from genome assembly GCA_017454585.1 of Thermoguttaceae bacterium. The sequence goes on from JAFTCU010000045.1 coordinate 6,303, forward strand.
GGCGTGGGTGCAGTTCGTGGGTTTATTCCGCCGATTTTAACGAAAAATGCTACGGTGAACAGTACGTCATTGACTGGCTCCACCTCGTGCAGGAGCGTTCTCCCCGCGCAATCGAACGTCTGCAGTACATCGAACAGCCGACAAACCGTGATCTGAACCGTGAACCCATCATAGAAATGTTTGAGGCCGCAAAGATTCGACCGGTCGTGATTGACGAATCTTTGACCGATTTTGAGGCTTTGCTCCTGAGTCGGGAACGAGGTTATTCCGGAGTGGCCCTTAAAGCATGTAAGGGTGAACATGAGGCTCTTCTAATGGGGGCCGCAGCGCAAAAGTACAAAATGTTCCTATGTGTTCAGGACCTTACGTGTGTCGGCGCGTCGTTCCTGCACAGTGCGTCGCTGGCGGCGCACATTCCGGCCGTTCAGGCGATCGAGGGAAACGGCCGTCAGTACTGCCCGGCGGCAAACACGGCTTTGGCCCCGAGTTACCCCGACGTTTTCGCGGTCACAAATGGCCAAATCCGAACCGGCGCGCTCTGTGAGCCGGGACTCGGTTTTCACTGGTAAGGAATTCTTATTCGGAAAACGGGCATAATGGTATGGTTTCCCTAAAATCAAAAAGATTTCTTGCCGTACTCGCCGTTCTTCTGGTTTTCGTGACGCAGTGTTGGTTTCTTTATCCGGTAGTGCGTCACCCGAAACTGCACTACTGGACCTTTTTGAATTTCTGGTCAGAATCTTCAGAACACACTCCCAGGACCTTTTGTGCCTGCTTTCATCAAGCTGTCAAGCAGGTTGATGCTGAACTGGTACGAGACAGTAATTTTTTCATTGACTTGTGTGGTTTGTCGCAGAAACTCATGGGGAAACGGAGTTTCGGAGCGTTCTGGCGGTTGAAAAATGGATATTTGGCCATGAAAACTCCCGATTTTCCCTCAATGGAACGGGCGGAATCGGACATACTGGAACTGAACGATTTTCTCCGTGAACAACACATTCCTCTTTTGTATATCCAGACCCCACGGGAAATTCATCCAGATGAAGTGGAACTGCCAGACGGTGCACGGGATTATGCCAATCAGAGTATAGACTCTTTTCTGGAATTCCTTCATCAAAACCAAATCAATTATACAGACTGCCGCGAAATTTTTCGTGATGATCCCAAACGTCATTACGACCTTTTCTTCAAATCTGACCATCACTGGCTTCCCGAATACGCTTTTTACTCGTTACGGAAAACCGCTGACGTTTTGAAAAGTCAATATGGATTTGAAATCGATTCCAGCTTTTTGGATCCGTATAATTACAAGCGCCGGGAGGCCCCCTTGCTTTGTGGGATTTACGTGGGTCAGGGGAATAATTCTGAAAGAAAACAAACAGGGCGTTTTTTTTCACAGACAGATCATTACCAACTTTTTGAACCAACGTTTCAAACGAAACAGGAGTTTGACGTCCCGACACTGAATATTCACAAAACAGGAAACTGGACGGAAACCTGGGGACTAAGCGGTGTATATGGTCTTCAAACCATGAAAAACCTGCAAATACCAGAGAAAAAGATATTTTTGATTAAAGATTCTTATGGGATTCCTTTTTTTGACTATTTATCGCTCATCTGTCATGAATTAATTGCAGTGGATCCACGAAATAACCACGAAAGTCTGAAAAAACAGATTTTGGAAAACCGGCCGGACATTGTAATTGTACTTTTTTCTGATCCTGACACTATCTCTCTGACTTTGGAGTAGATTTCAGCCACTTTTCAAAAGACCTCCTCTTGACAAAAAACTACAGGGAAAGTAAAATGGCAAAATGTTCTGTTTTTTCCTTTTTTTACCTATGTTTGATATATGCCTGCTTTCCTCCGTCAAATCCTGCTCCTTCTTTTGCTCGGTGTTTTTTGCTTTACAGGCTTTTCACCTGCATTGGCCGCCGAGAAAAGTACGGCTCAAAAAAAGGCAGAATACCGCGCCAAAGTTCGGGCTGAAGCCAAAGAGAAAGCGATGCAGGCCGCTCGTGAAAGCGTGATGGGCGTCACACCGGCCATGGTTCAGAACGCAATCACGGGCGGGATAGAGTTTCTTAAATCCTCACAAGGTAAATCCGGTGGCTGGAAGGAGGAGGACATTCACATCGGCGGCATTTCCTCCCTCTGCACGCTCGCGCTTCTGAATGCTGGTGTCCCGGCCGACGATCCGTCGATGGTACGTGCTTTGAATTTTCTGCGGGAAATCGACCCCACGACTGGCCCTATCGAAAGCAACTACGTCTGCGCACTGCAAACAATGGTCTTTTGTCTGGCCGACCCCCAAAAGGATGCGGGATTGATTCGCAGGAATGTTCACTGGCTCATGAAAACCCAGAAAACCCAAGGCTCAAAGCCGGGAGCGTGGGGTTACCCGTACGGAGACGGGGACCCCTCGAATTCCCAGTTCGCGCTTCTGGCGCTTTACGAAGCGGACCAGATTGGGCTTACGATTCTGCCGGAGGTTTGGCAGCGCGCTTCGGGTTACTGGGAAAAGACTCAAAACATGGACGGCTCCTGGTCCTATTATTACCTCCCGCCCAATGTGGAGCACACACCGCTTGGCTCCGGCTCGATGACCTGCGCGGGCATCGTCTCTCTTCTGATTTCCGCTGAGAAATCGAAAATGCTCGACGCGGCCATCGAAGATGATGTTTTTATCCCGTGTCAGAGACAAACGAACAAATTGACCAAGCGGCTCAATCAGGCTTGCGGCTGGATGGCGAACCACTTCAGCGTGGCGCGAAATCCCGGTAACAAGGACTGGCTTCTGTATTACCTGTATGGTTTGGAACGTATGGGCCGCATGACAGAGCAGCGATTCATCGGCGGTCACGACTGGTACCGGGAAGGAACCGCTCATTTGCTTCGTATGGCGAAAACCGTCGCAACAGAAGATCGTCTTCTCGTTTTCTGGGAAGGGACGACCGCAAGCGAGCGAATTCAACCCATCGCCACATCGCTAGCACTTCTTTTTCTCTCGAAAGGCCGCTACCCGGTTATGATGACCAAGGCGCAGTTTACGACGGAATCGGAAGATTGGAATTGGCATCGACACGACATTTCGCACCTTGCCCGCTACGTCGAAAAGCAATGGAAAAAGCACATGACAACGCAAAGCGTTGATGTGAATGAATCAAGCGTGGAAGATTTGCTCCTCTCACCGGTCCTTTTCATCTCGGGGAAGGATTCACCCTGTCCGAAAGATACGGTGAAGCGTCAGGAATTGGGCCGCAAACTGCGCGACTACATCGACCGCGGTGGCTTCATCGTCGCTGAAGGTGTCTGTCCCGGTGGAACTTTTGACGCTGGAATGAAGACACTTTTGAAGGAAATTTTCCCTGAAGAGGAACACCATTTTTATCCCATGCCGCCGGAACATCCGATTTGGACTGCGGAAGTCGCTATTCCCTCGGATTATGTACGTCCGGTTTATTGCCTTGATTATGGGTGCAGAACGTGTATGCTTTTCATGCCCGGCCAGCCTAAAGACCCGAAAAAACCGACTCCTTCCCTTTCGTGTCTCTGGGAACTCGCGCCTGAAATGCGTCCCGAAACGATCCACTCGATGAAAGTCAAAAGGGAAATTAAGGCCGGGCTGGATTTGGGCCTGAATATTCTGGCCTACGTAACGGAACGCAAGCTGAAGGGAAAAGAAGAAAGTTTCGCCTCTTCAACCGAATTGATGGGAGACGAAATTTTGAATGATGGGGAAAAGGAGGGTGGTTCCATCCGAGGAAAGCTCGCTGTCGCGAATTTGCGTCACGGGGGAGGCTGCGACGCGGCGCCGAAAGCGCTCCGGAACCTCCTGATGCGCACCGCGCCTGAAATCGGGATCACGTCTGGCGTATTGGACGATTCCATCACGCTCACATCGCCGCGGCTTTTTGAGTTTCCGGTCGTGTTCATGCAGGGGCGTTACGCGTTCAGGTTCACCCCGGCGGAACGTCAGCGGCTTCACCTGTGGCTCGAACGTGGCGGCCTGCTTTTCGTGAATTCGATTTGCGGCTCCGAGGCGTTTGACGCGGCGTTCCGGAAAGAACTCGAGGAGATTTTCGAAGGTTCCGAGGTGAAACTGGAGGAGATCCCGCTTGGCGACGTGCTTTACTCACGGGAACTCGGAGGGTTTGACCTCACGAAGATCCAGACCCGGCCGGAGCGAAACGCCCCGCCTCAGCCGCTGCGGCTTTGGGGTCTGCGCGTCAACGGACGCTGGGCCGTGGTTTATTCCCCACTCGATTTGAGCTGCGCGCTGGAGGAGCATCCGTCGGCGGGCTGCCGTGGTTACACGCCCGAGGATGCTGCCAAAATCGGCGTGAACGTAATATTGTATTCCATGCAGTGACCCGCCATTTCAGGAGGTTTTGCCATGAAAAGGACCGTTTTTCCCCTTTTTTTGTTTTTCTTTCTTTTGACTTCAATGGTTTCACCGACGAACGCCCAGATCAAAAGCTGGGAGGACCCGCTTCCTTCCGGTCCGTGCAGTGATGACTACCCGCTTGGACCCGATTCTTTGTTTCAGGACGGCGTGCCGCAAGGGGAGGTTTTCTCCTTCCAGATCAACGATTCAAAGATTTTCCCCGGCTCGGTGAACTCCATTTCGGTTTACGTGCCGGATCAGTACGACGCCTCGAAACCCGCGTGCGTGTACGTCGGGTTGGACGGCCTCGGGTACAACTGCCCGACCGTTTTCAATAATTTGATCCACAAAAACGAAATGCCGGTCACGATCGCGATCGGAATTTCCCCCGGTTTCGTGCCGGGAGCCGATCCGGAAATGGAGGACCCGCGCTGGAACCGGAGCGTCGAGTTTGACGGGGTGAGCGATTCGTTCTGCCGGTTCCTCATCGAGGAAGTTTTCCCGGCCGTGGAGAAACAAAAGACGAAAAAAGGCCTTGAGATCAAACTTTCCAAAGACCCGAACGACCGGTGCGCCGGCGGCGGAAGCACGGGCGGCGTCGGCTCGTTCTCGCTCGCGTGGCAGAGGCCCGACCAGTTCCGGCGGGTTTTCTCGGCCGTGGGGACTTACGTCGCCATGCGCGGCGCGGAGGAATATCATGTTCTGGTGCGCAAGACCGAACCGAAACCGATCCGGATCTTCATGCAGGACGGGCACTCCGACCAGTGCTTCGGAGACGTGGGTGACTGGTGGATGAGCAATCTTTCGCTGAAACGCTCGCTGGAATTCGCCGGGTACGATGTAAACTGGGTCTGGGGGACCGGTCCTCATTCCGGGAGGCACGGAGCGCAGGTTTTCCCCGACGCGATGCGCTGGATTTGGCGCGACTACCCGGCCCCAGTGACGGCCAGGCCGAATCCGAATTTCAGCCCGTTTTTCAATGAAGTCATTCCGGAAGACTCCCGGTGGACCCGAACGGCGGAGACTCTCGGGAAACCCGCGGCGATTTTCGCGGCTCCGGGAAATGCCGTTTACTGCGTGGATCGGGAAACGGCGGCTTTGTGGAAGCTCACGGAAAACGCTCAGCCGGAAAAACTCGCGGATCTGCCGCCCGAGGCGAAGTCGGCCGAGGCGTTTTGCGGTGCTTCGGGGGCGGACGGGACGGTTTTTCTGGGTGGAAGTTTCGGGATTTTCTACCTGAAAAATGGGGCCGCGTGGCAGAAATTCGCGGACGGTCTGAACGTTTCCGGCCTGACGGTCCTGGCGAACGGAAACCTTTACGCGACGGAAGCCGCGACCGGAAAACTCTGGTTTTTCAGGGTGGACGGTTCCCGCCAGATTGCGGTCGAAAACCTCGCCGCACCGGTCGGGGTCGGAGCCCTTCCGGACGGCCAGTGGCTCGACGTGATGGAGTCCGGCTCACACTTCGGAACGTCGTTCAGGCTGGAAGCCGATGGAAAACCGACCGTGGGCCAGCGGATCTTCTGGTTCCACGTTCCTGCCTCGGAGGACGGTTTAGGCTCGGGAAAATGTGCGTTTGACGCCGACGGGAAACTCTACGCTGCGACGAAACTAGGCGTTTCGGTGCTGGACCGGAACGGGCGGACGCGCCTGATCCTTCCGAGCCCCCTGCGCGGCGGTCAGGCGTTCATCGACGATTTGTGCTTCGGCGGGCCGGACATGCGCTCGCTCTTCATCCTGACGGAAGGCCAAATCTTCACGCGGAAAGTGAAACCGGCCGGCGTGCCGAATTTCGCCCCGGCTCAGAAACTTCCGAAATGGGGCGCCGGGTGAACAAGCCATGCGGGGACGACGCTTCCAGCGTCGTCTCTGTAATTTGACCGGCGTTCTCGCCGGTCATAACCGCGTTAGGCATTGTTAACGACGCTGGAAGCATCGTCCCCGCAATCTATTACCCGGTTATTTCTTCGCCGGATCGATCTCGTCGAGTTTGAAGCGCGTGCAGACGACGGAGTGTTTCCGCGCGTCGGGCCAGTGCCTCGTGTACGTCGTCGCCAGAATATTTCCGTCGGCGAGCAACTCCATGCCGGAGTACCCCGTGTCGCAGCTGGGCCAGCCTTTCTTTTCGCCGTGATGCTGAAGCAAATGGATGCGGAACTGGCCCGGTTTTCCATTCCGGATCTCGTCGTAAGTCCCCACCCAAGCGACGAACTGACCGTAAGTCGAACTTCCGGGTGCGCGGTCACGGAAGGCGATCACCCACCGGCCGTCAGGGGCCTGGATCCCTTCATGACGGTCGCCGCTCAGACCCCAGCACGTGTTCACCGGCTCGGTCCAGGTTTTGCCCTCGTCCCGGCTGAAGCACATCATGCTGCGGTCGGTGTGCCGGTTTTCGCGCATGAGCAGGCAAAGCTCGTTTCCGTCGTCGGAGCGCAGAACGAACGGCTCGCAGAGGTTTTTCTGGTCGGCCGCGGCCACGATGCGCGGCTCGCTCCACGTGAACCCGCCGTCAGACGTGATGGCCATCCAGATCGCCTGGTCGTCCTGGGCGCGGTCAGTTTTTACTTTCGGGTCCTTGCGTACCTGGCCGAACAGGGCGGTCGTTCCGTCCTTCAGGCGGATCAACCCCGTCGGCGGCATTCCGGAGGAAAGATTGGCCGGTTCCACCTCGCGCCAGGTTTTCCCCTGGTCCTCGCTCACCATCGAGCCGAGTTTTCCACCCTTACTGCTGAAAATGAAAAACCGTTCGGTCTTCCCGTCCGGAGAAATGATCCTCTGGAGCGTCGGGCAGTTACGGTGGGTTTTGGCGTAAACTTCCGGAAGAATTTCATCCTGACGGACCCAGGTTTTCCCGCCGTCGGTGGATTTGGCCATCGGTCCACACGGGCCGCCGTGCTGGAAGGTCCAGACGCAGAAGAGGGTCTGGCCGTCGTTCAGGAGCAGGGTGGTCGGGTGGCCCTGATAAACCTCGGGCGTGCCCTCTGCGATGACGGTCTGACGCCACGCGTCCCCTGAAATGTCCACGACAGGAAGCTCGTCTTTCGGCGCCGCTTTCTCTTCGGCCAAAGCGGGTGCGACCACGCCGCAAAAGAGCAAAAGCGCAGAGAAAAGGCGGGTAAATATGAAATGGTTGGTCATAAAATGCCTCATTCTTGATTAAATCAGTCTGAAAATTCAACGCACGTGCACCACGCGATCGGCACGGAGGAAAGCCTCGTGAGCGTCCCATCGGTCGGATCCACCCGAAAAACCGTGATGTTGTGCGACTTTTTATTGGCGGCGAGGAAGAATTTCCCGCTCGGGTCCAGCCCGGCGTAACGCGGCAATTCACCGCCCGAGGGGATGAACTGGACGGGGGCGAGGACCACGCCGGCCTCCATGCGTGAGCCGTCCACCGGGGTGGGATCGACCTGGAAGACCATGATCAGATCCGCGCCGCGATTCGTGACGTACAGGAATTTCCCGTCTTTGGAAAGGTCGATGGCTGCGCCGCGATTAATGCCCCGGAAGCGCTGTGGGAGCGTCGGGGCCGAGGTCACGAGAGTCAGCGAGCCGATTTCGGGATCCCACACGAACGCGTCCAGCGTGGCGGAAAGCTCGTTAATGACGTAAACCCAGCGGCCGTCCGGCGAGAAAACGAAGTGTCTCGGACCGCTTCCCGATGCGCTTTGCGTGAAAGGAAACTCCGACGCCGGCTTCCAGTGCTTTTCGGCCTCGAAAAAACGAAACAATTCAATCCGGTCCGCGCCCAAATTGCACACCAGCAGGAATTTTCCGGTCGGGTCGGTTTGCGCGAAGTGGGCGTGAGCGCTGGCCTGACGCACGGGATTCGGCCCCCGGCCTTTCAGTTGGACCGTTTCCAGCGGGGCAAGTGAGCCGTCCGGCTGAACCTCAAAAAACGCCAGCGTTCCGTTCCGGTAGTTGGAGACGAACAGAAATTTCCCGTCGGGCGAAAGGGAAGCGTGGCACGCCGCGATTCCGCCGGACGGGTACACGCCGATCCGGGAGAGCGTTCCATCGGCTTCCTGACGCAAAGCCAGCACGACGTCCTCCTGAGCGTTTTCCGCTTCACCGGAGGCGACGGCGTACCAGATCCCCGGCGCCGTGGGGTGCTTCGTGACCCAGGATGGACCATTGGCCCGCGCGGCCAGGCCGCATTTTCGCAACGCGCCGGTTTCCGGGTCCATCTCGAACCGGTAAATTCCCTCACTCGGGGGAATGGACGGATCTTCGGTTGGATTGGCGAGCGTTCCGGCGTAAAAGTTCAGCATTTTATTTTCTCTGGAAGGAAGAATCGAAGGCGAAATCGCTGGCCGAGAAATCGAGCCCGCGGACGAAACGCAGCGCGTCCTGAGCGCCGAATTCGCGGTTCATGCCGCAGTCTTCCCACTCGACCGAAAGCGGGCCCTGGTAGTTCAAAACGTTCAGCATGCGGAAAATCTCTTCGAAATTGACCTCGCCATGCCCAGGGCTCCGGAAATCCCAGCCGCGGCGGCAGTCGCCGAAATTCAGGTGGGAACCGAGGATCCCCGCTTCATCGTCGTCGTTTCGCAGCACGTCCTTCACGTGCACGTGGAAGATCCGGTCCGGGAAAGCCCGCAGGAATTTGACCGGGTTGACCCCCTGCCAGAGCAAGTGGCTCGGGTCGAAGTTGAACCCGAAAGCCGGGTGAAAGTTCAGCGCTACGAGTGCCCGGCGAGCGCTCCAAATGTCAAACGCGATCTCGGTCGGGTGGACTTCAAGCGCGAACTTGACGCCGCATCTCTCGAACTCGTCAAGGATCAGGGTCCAGTACTCGGCGAGCATTTTGAACCCGTCGTCGATCCAGGCCTGCGGGACTGGCGGGAAGGAGTAGAAGTACTTCCAGATGGAGGAGCCGGTGAATCCGTTCACGACGGAAACGCCGAATTTCTTCGCGGCGTGGGCGGTCAGTTTCATCTCTTCGGCGGCGCGGGCTCTGACTCCGGCCGGGTCGCCGTCCCCCCAGATGTACTCCGGGACCATTTTGCGGTGGCGCTCGTCCAGATCGTCCAGGATCAACTGGCCGTAACTGTGGGCCGAAAGTGCCCAGCAGCCGAGATCCAATTCGTCGAGGAGCGCTCTTTTGCGCTCGCAGTATGAATCATCCTCGAGAGCGGCCCGAACGTTGAAATGGTCGTTGGGACGGTCGAGCGTGCACTTGAGTTCCAGACCGTCGTAGCCGAAATCGCTCATTTTTTTGGCGAAAACTTCGAAATCCAAATCGCCCCACTGGGCGGAATACATGGTGATTTTGCGGGACATGATGTTTCTCCGGGGGGGGTAAAAATGAAGGCTTCCAGAAGCCGGGGTTTCACAAAAGACTCTTTTGAACTCCATCTTACCCGAAAACCGGCGGAGTTTCAACCCCCCCCCTGCGCGTTTTTTGGGTTTTTCTTCTTTTTTCGGTTCCCTGGGATGACCGTGCGGCGGTTCGTGGGTTTGGGTAAAAAATTTTGAAAAGTCATGGGAGTCCTTGACATTACCGGGGAGTTTGTTTATAATTGGGTCTTGAATTGGATCCCGAACTAAATCCTGAAAGGGGAATTTTTTCTTAAAGGCCGAATTTTAAAATGAGCAAAAACTGGAAACTCGGCGGCATTGTTCCGCCTGTAATTACGCCGCTTTTGGCAAACGATCGACTTGATGTTCAGGGCTTTGAAAACGTGCTGGAGCGGATGATCGCCGCGGGAGTCTCGGCCATTTTCGTCCTTGGAACGACCGGAGAGGCGCAAAGCCTGAATTACGCGCTGCGGCGTGAGGTCGTCCGCGAAGCCGCCCGGATCATTCACGGCCGCTTGCCGATGCTCGTGGGGATCACCGACACGGTATTCGAAGAATCGCTCGCTCAGGCGAATTTTGCCGCGGAACAGGGGGCCGACGCGCTAGTCGTCGCGCCGCCGTACTACTTCCCGCCCAGTGGTGACGACCTGAAACTCTACTACGCCCACATGGTGAAACGTGTCCCGCTGCCTGTCGTCGTGTACCACATGCCGGAGCTGACGAAGGTCTGGTTCAGTTACGATTTCGTCCGTTTTGCCGTCCAAACGCCTGAAATCATCGGGATGAAGGACAGTTCAGGGAACATGGACTTCTTCTGGCGCTCGTGCCAGATCGCGCGGCAAGCGGCACAGGATTTCCCGATCCTTGTCGGGCCGGAACATCTGCTTCAGGCGTCATTCAGCCTCGGAGGTTCCGGCGGTGTGAGCGGCGGCGCGAATCTTTTCCCGGAGTTTTACGTCGGAATGTGCCAGGCCGTTGCGCAAGGGAACGTCCCGCTGATGGACGAATTTCAGCGCAAAATCGACCGCGTGAACGACATTTACGCGGTGGCGTCCGGCGGAATGGGCGTCTGCCGCGGGATCAAGTGTGCCCTGCACTACATGGGTTTCTGCTCGGATCTGACCGCCGAACCGTTCCATCCTCTGAAGGAGGAAGAAAGGCGGAAAATCGAGCAGATCACGGACGAACTCAGGCATTGATCCATGAATTTTGACGGGGAATCACGATGGCGCTCCCATTCCTTGACATTTGCGTGATTTTGGTTTACATGCTCGGCACGGTCGGCTTGGGCTGCTGGTTCTACTTCAACAGCCGAAGTCCGGAGGGCTTCACCTCGGCGGGCGGCGACATTCCGTCGATCGTGGTCGGGCTTTCGATTTTCGGGACGTACGTCAGCAGCATCAGCTTTCTCGCGCTCCCGGGCAAGGCTTTCGTTTCCAACTGGAACGTTTTCGCCCTGAGCATCACGACTCCCCTGGCCGCCTGGATCGCGGTGAAGTGGTTCGTGCCGTTCTACCGCGAGGTCGGAGCGATTTCCGCCTACTCGCATCTGGAGGACCGCTTCGGAACGTGGGCGCGGGTTTACGCCTCGCTCTGCTACATGCTCACGCAGGTGGCGCGGATGGGGTCGGTCCTCTTCCTCCTCGCGCTTCCGCTTCACCATCTGCTCGGCTGGGACGTTCGCCTGATCATCATCGTGGTGGGCGGGCTAACCGCGCTGTACTCGATGATCGGCGGAATTGCCGGGGTCATTTGGACCGATGCCGTGCAGTCCGTGATCCTGATCGCGGGGGCCGTCACGTGTGCCGTCCTGCTTCTGTGCAACATGCCGGAAGGACCGGGGCAGATTTTCCGGATCGCGGCCGAAAACCAGAAATTCAGCTGGGGGAGCTGGTCGCTGACGGACCTGCAAAACTCCACGTTCTGGGTCGTTTTTTGGTACGGGATGGCGATCAACCTCCAGAATTTCGGGATCGACCAGAATTACGTCCAGCGCTACCACACGGCCCGGTCCGATGCTGAGGCCAAGAAATCGGTCTGGCTCGGCGCGATCCTTTACCTTCCGATCTCGGCTTTTTTCCTTTTCATCGGAACGGCTCTTTTCGCCTTCTACACGGCCCGGCCGGAACTCATCACGGACCCGCAGCTGGCGGCCGACATTGCGGCGGGGAAAGGGGACGGCGTCTTCCCGTTCTTCATCGTTCATCAGCTCCCGGTTGGCGTGACGGGCCTTTTGATCGCGGCGATCCTGGCGGCGGCCATGAGCACCATCGGGACGAGCATGAACGGCTGCGCGACGCTGACGCTTTCGGACTTTTACACGCGATTCTTCCGAAAAAACGCCTCGCAGCGCGAGCAGATGCTGGTCCTTCACCTCAGTTCCGTCCTTTGGGGAGTCGTGGGGATCGGCTGCGCGCTGCTCATGATCCGGGCGAAAGGGATTTTGGACGCGTACTGGCTTCTGGCCGGGATCTTCAGCGGCGGCATGGTCGGGCTTTTCCTCCTGGGATTTTTGTCTCGCGGCGCGACCAAGGCGTCGGCACTGACCGGGGCGATCGTCGGGATTTTGGTAATCACATGGATGACGCTTTCCATGCCGAAGGTGGGGCTGATCCCCGAGCCGTTCCGCTGCCCGCTCAATGAACTTTTGATCACCGTCTGCGGTACACTGGCCATCCTCCTGACCGGGTTTGGCGTGACGGCTGCGATGGGAATAATGAAGAAAAAAGAATACTAAAAGTAAATCACCCACACCTCCTTTAAATCACAAGGACCATCCAATGAAAAAACTGCTTTCAACTCTCCTGTTTCTTCTGGTTTTCTGTGTTCCGGCTTTCGCCCAGACGCGGCTTCTGAGTGACTTCCAGCCGGGCGGTCTCCAGTGGGTCCGCGATTCGGGCCTTCCCATGAGCTACATCCCGGAAGGGCTTCGCGCGACCATTTCCGCCTCCGACGTGAAAGGACTGGCTCGTTTGAATCTCGACGCGGCCTGCAAGCTCGATCTGAGCCGTGAAAATCTGTTCCGGCTGGAAACCTCCATCACAAACACCGGGGCGTTTTCGGACGTCTCGCTCTACTTCCACAGCGGAAACGGCTGGTTCGGGTGCAGGATCTCGGCCCCCGGAAAGGACGGCGTGGTCAAATTCACCAAAGGCGATTTCAAGCCCGAGGACGAACCGGGCGACTGGGACCAGATCGACGGGATCCGGATCTCCTTCTGGCGGCTCGGAGTCGCTGATTCCGAGGTCGTGTTCCACTCGCTGAAATGCGTTACTGAGCCGATCCTTTTCGCCTCGGCAAAGACTCCGAACGGAATTGAGTCCTGGTTCGGGATCAATAATACCGAGATCATTCAGAGAACATTCGCCGAGCTGAATCTCGGGTCGGAACGGGTCGCACTGGCGCACGACGCGACAGAAGCCGAGTGGCTTGAGGTTTTGAAAAATCGTCAGGCCTGCATCGTGAACTTCACCAGATTCCTGAAACCCGAAACCCGGGAATTTCTCAAAAAATGGGCGCGCGAAAATCAGAAGCCGATCTTCTTCATCGAGGGCGACCTGCGGGAGGAACCCCTGGAAATGGGGGCTTTGATGGAAACTCTGGCGGGTTCTGAGCAGCTGCGCGAGATGATTGAAACGCAGTCACTCACGTATCTGGAAACCGTCATGGGTGAGCAAATCCCGGAAATGGCCCAGGCCAAAGAGAAGGCGAAGGCGATTTTCGAAACCCAAGGCGTAAAAGCCGGCTTTGAATTCTGCGAGAAAACCCACGCGGAAAACCTGAAAAAAGCCTCGCTCGATCTGAAAATTGCCGACTCTTTCGAGTTCCGCGGCTGGTGGAATCACAATGGGTTGGGCGCTTACCCCGGCGACTGGGCCCGCACCGCCCGGGAACTGAAAGCGGCCGGTTTCAACGCCGTGGTTCCAAATATGCTCTGGGTCGGTGAGGCCCTTTTCCCGAGCCAGTACGCCCCGGTGAGCGAAAACTACAAAAAGTACGGCGACCAGCTCGCCCAGTGCCTCGAAGCGTGCCACGCCCAGGGGATCCAGGTGCACATCTGGCGCGTCTGCTTCCGTGGGAACTGGCACATCTTGCCCGAGAATCATGCCAAAATCGTGAAATCCTGCCGGTTTCAAAGAGGCCCGAACGGGGAAGTGGTCGAATGGCTCTGCCCGTCCGACCC
>JAFTCU010000046.1 GCA_017454585.1 Thermoguttaceae bacterium
GCAGATTGATCCAGTTGGCCGGGTCAATCGTCACGGAAATCATTCGAACGGAGGCGTCCCCAAACAAAACGGGGAAGGTCTCTTTGGTCCCGTCGTACACCACGTCCTCGGGGCTTTGCAAGTCACTCACCTTCGGGTCCCCGGTCGGGTCCATCCAGCAGACCGGCTTGCAGGGGACGAGCATGATCGTGTTCGAGAGACCATCGGTCACTTTCTCAAGCCCGATCCCTTTTTTCCCCTTTTCCGTCACGGGCGGGAACATGGTCCCCTGACCGACCACCACGCCGACGACCGCGTCCGTTTTGCTCGGGTTGAAGACCGACTGGTAAACCTTCGGGCACTGGTCGTGGAACTGGCGGTTCCATTCGCTGTCCCATGGCTCGTCGAGGCGGATCTTCTCGTAAAGGTCCAGCCCGCCAACATACGGGAGGATCAGCACGCGCCACGAATGAAGCGGCTTCCCCTCTTCATCCACCGTATAAGCCGTCGGCAAGCCGCGGAAGGTGGCTTCGTGATTCAGCATGGCGAGACCGATCTCCTTGTAATTGTTCATGGTCTGCATCGACCGGGCGGCCTGCCGGGCCTGCTGGACCGCGGGAAGAAGAAGCCCAACCAGCATTCCCGCGCCGCCAGCCTTCAAAACCGGGGCGGGAACGTTTTCGCGCAGTTTGTTCAGCCGCTCATTCTGCGAAATGTCCCAGTACAAACGATTCTCCTCCCGAACCGGCATGAGGAACGAGAAAAGGAAGTCCGCCCCGTCGGCCAGGTAAGCGTTCATGATCGGCGAAACGGTCGCCCGGGCCTCTCCATCCGGCGAAATCATCTCCTGGGACTGCTTCACTTTTGCGTTCATGTTTTCGGTGATCTGCTGCTTCCAGAGTTCCAGCAGTTTCACCATTTTTCCGGCCGATTTTTTCGATTTCGCCAGAATGTTGAACCGGAAAAGGCCCTGATTCGGGTCAACGCCCAACGCCGTGAGGTTCAGGCCGTCCGTAATGAGCTGCGCGGACGGGATCGCAAGTTTGACGCCGAGGTTTTCTCTTGCGTTGCGAATACCCTGCTGGAGGACCTCCGCAAAAATCGGATTCATCTGAAAAACGGCCGAAATCCCGCACTGGGCGTTGAGTTCCAGCGCGTCACGGAAATTCGGGACCTCGGCCGATTTCAGCGTCGTGACGAAACCTTCCCAAATCAGGTCCGGCTCAGCGCTCGCCGATCCTCCAAATTTCGGAAGGAGGACCACCGTCTGGCTCAGCTGGCCCATGACAAAATCCTGGTCGATGATTTCCGCCAAGGATTCCATTTCCTCGGAATCCCCCAAAAGGTCCGCCGCCGCAAGGAGCGCGCCATTTTGCGGGTCCGCGTCTTCCTTGAGCGTCACTCCCGGAAGCAAAACCCGCACCGGGATCATGAGGTTTGAAAGGTCCAGCGTCACGTAAACTTCCTTCACGCCGCGGGCTTTCATGGCGCTGAGGACCTTTTCGGTGATCCGGCGGCCGCGCACAGTCAGCCCCAAAGCGGCCCGCACGTTTTCGGACTTCATCGTCCCGGGGAGCAGTTTTGCCGCCGCGTTTTCCAGTGCCTGGAACCACTCATCCGGCGTGACTTTCTCGAGATCCAGCCGGATCATCAGTGCGGTGTTTTCGGAAACCCACGGTTTGAGCGTTTCGTACTGGCGGTCCGCTTCTTCTTTCGCGTCCACCTGGAACTTTTCACGCTGGGAAGCCTGGAACCGGGCCAATTCGCCGAAGAGTACATTAACCGGCGCGGCGGCTTTTTCTTCCACCGCTTTCGGGTCGAGCGTCAGGACCGCCCCGTTTTGCTCGGGCATGACGGCCGGGAAAAGCCAGGAGATCAAATCGTTCACCACCTCCGCGTTTTCCGCGTCCCGAGTCAATTCTCCCCGCAGCCAGCCGGAATATTTATCGAGTACCGAAAGCGTGGCTTTGGCCGTTTTTTCCGAGTCGAAAACGAGTTGGGCCGTTCCCAGACCCCAGAGAGAATCCGAACTCAAAACGACGCACCGGGCGGAGTCCACGATCTCGTTAAGTTCCTCTTTTGTGATGGGCGAGTCGTCCGCAAAACCCAAAACCTGTTTTGCGATCTCCTCGCGGGTGGTGAGTGGGAACCCCCACAAAACCGTGGAGACTTTCCCGAAACGCGCCTTTTGGAACCCCTCGGCAAAATCCTGACGCAACGCCGCGCCTTTCAAATATTCCTCAATATTTTTGGCCGAGCCTTCCGATTTTCCGTCACCCGCCAAAGGGATGAAGAAAACGATCGCGTTGGGAGTCCGCCTGACCGTGACCTTTTCAAGGAATCGGGCCATGATTTTCATCATGTTTTCATTTTTTGCGTCCACAACCGGAAATGCGGCCAGAGGATTCACGACCAGATTTTCCGCCTCCTCGTCCGCGTTTTTCATCGGCACGATCAAGCACGTCCCGTCCATCCCGGACGCCACGTAAACGCAACCGCCGGAGAGTTTCTTCACCGCTTCCAGCCACACCTGCATCCCTTTCGCGAATGCGTCGGCCTGGGAGAGAAGACTCTGAACGACCGGCTCCGCCGTCAGATTCGGAAGGACGACTTCCCCGGTTTCCTTGACTTTCGCCATGATTTCCGGGAGGTTGACCGCCTCCACGTTGGCGCAGGCCAGGTAGTACGTTTCCTTCGTGAGGAACGGGGCCGCGTCTTCAAAAACCGGCTGGGCCGCGAAAAGGGCGGAGGCCCACAGAAGGGCGAAGGCTCCAAAGGCGTAAATCAGGCGTTTCATCGGGTTTTCCTTTCGGTTCGGGATTGGATTGAAAATGGTCTCATTCGCGTATTTTACCCGAAACGCCCAAAAGTTTCAAGCATACCTCCCGGGAAAAAGGGCTAAAAAACCAAAATTTCTTGTGGGGGGCCTTTACGCAGAATCAAATTCAATTAAAATAGAAAAAAGGATCCGACCGAAAAGCGGATCTGCGTTTTTGACCCGCGAAACCCGTACCGTCCCAAAGTCTGATGAACTCCTCACCCACTGCCGAACCTCCCCGGAAACCGAAGAAAAAAATCACCGCGGCCCTCGTCACCGCCGCGCAAGTTATACTGGTGCTGGCGATTTTGTGGCTCATCTGGGGGAAACTCTCGAAAGCGGTGGAGCAGATCCAATCCTCCGATTATCAGTTTGATCTCCAGTGGGGCTGGATCGCGCTGGGCGGCCTTTTTTACGGCATTTCGCTCCTTTTCCCGCCCATGTACTGGCACAGCGTCCTGCGCCAGCTCGGCCAGAGGCCCACGTTTTACGCCTCCATGCGCGCGCACATCATCGGCCATTTGGGGAAGTACATCCCCGGAAAGATCTTCGTCGTGCTGATCCGTTCCGGCCTTTTGAGGGGCCCCGGAGTCGATACGACGGTCTGTGTTCTGAGCATTTTCCTCGAGGGCCTGCTTCAGATGGCCGTCGGGGCGCTCGTCGTCGCAGCGCTCGTCGTCGGATGGTCGATCCAGACCGGGGACCAAAACCTCCTTTTGGGGAGTTTCCTCCTCTTTTGCCTTGTCGGGATCCCGATTTTTCCACCCGTTTTCAAGTTCGGCGTGAAACTCATCGGGGTACGAAAATTCAGCAATGAAGTCCAGAAAGTGGACCTTCTGAGCTGGCGCACGTTCCTGTTCGGCATTCCGATCATGCTCTGCTACTGGCTCCTGCTCGGCGCGAGTTACTGGTGTACCCTGCGTGGTGTTGGGCTGGATTTTCCACTGCATGCCGGGTATCCGCTCGCACTGCTCGCGATGACCGCCTCCATGGTGGCTGGTTTTGTGATCGTCGTCGCGCCCGGCGGAATGGGCGTCCGGGAAGGAATCATCGTGATGCTTATCACGTCTGCCCTCTCCCCGTACACCGCGACGCCGGAGGCCGCCGCTCTGGTTTCCGCCTGCGTGCTTCGGATCCTCTGGATCGCCGTGGAAATCGTGATGGGGACCGCGTTTTACTGCGTTAAAGAAAAAACCAAAGACTAAAAAACCTAAAAACCTTAACTCCAACTTCAAGAAAGGAAGAAAAAATGAGTACACTCACCCGCCGTGACCTTCTGAAACTGGGCCTGGGAGCCGCCGTGGCTTCCGCCCTCCCGCTGGATCTGATGGCCGCCTGCCCGAAATCGATCCCGATCGCGCTCCAGCTTTACTCCATCCGCGAGGCGTGCAAAGTCGATCTCCCGAAGATGATCGAAGCCACCGCCAAGATGGGCTACCAGGGCGTCGAGCTGATGTCCGGGAATTTCGGCGCTGACGCGAAAGAGTTCCGCAAGATGATCGACGCGAACGGCCTGGTCTGCACCGGGACGCACACGCCGAAGGAGTCGCTCGACGACGCGAACCTGAAGCAGACGTGCGACTACATGGCCACGATTGGCGGCAAATATCTCATCGTTCCGTGGTTCAACTCCGACACGAAGGACGGTTGGCTCAAATTCGCCGAGTGGCTCACGAGCCGCGTCGAGCTGATGAAGCCGTATGGAATGTGCGTTGGTTTCCACAATCACTGCCACGAAATGGCCCCGACCTTCGACGGCAAGAGCGCGTGGGATCTGGTCTTTGAAAACACGCCGAAAGAAGTCGTTCACCAGCTCGATATTGGTCACTGCGTCGTGGGCGGCGCGGACCCGGTCCCGTTCATCAAGAAGTACGCCGGTCGTTCCAAGGTCAACCACATCGCGGAAGCGGGCGGCGGCGGAATCATCGGCAAAGGTGACGTGAAGTGGAAAGAAGTCCTTCCCGCCCTGGCGAACGAAGGCGGTGCGGAATGGTTCATCATTGAGTGCGAAAACGATAAAACGCCCGTCGAAGACGCCGCGGAATGCCTGAAAGGGCTGAAAGCGCTCGTATGAGTTTATACGGGGACGACGCTTCCAGCGTCGTCAAATATTGAACTTACAATTTTTAGCCGACGCAGGATGCGCCGTCCCCCAAATTCCACTCCACACAATGAAATACTTTTCACATTTACTCCAGATGTTTCTTGTTTCGTTGCTGCTGGCCGTACCGCTTTACGGCGAGGAGGAGAAAACCTGCGCGCCGTACATTCCGACGTCGGAGTATGTCCAGCGCGACATTTGCGGCTGGACAGTTTACGTCGCTGCCGACCTTCAAGCCGATCCGGAGCTGGATAAACAGTCCATGAACCTGATCAATCTGATGCTGATGCAGGTCAAGGTCCTTCTTCCGGAACCGGCGGTCAAGGAGCTACAGAAAACGTCGTTCTGGATCCAGAAAAAAGACCCGACGTACTTCGTGCCGTGCTACCACGTCAGCCGGGAGTGGCTCGAGACCCACGGCGTCAATCCGGACAAAACCGGCGCGATCGACATTCCGAACGCCCGGTATTTTCTGAACGAATACGACCGTCAACCGATGATGCTTCTGCACGAACTGGCTCATGCGTACCATTTCAAGACGGTCGAAAACGGCGAACGGAACGAAACAATTCTCCACGCCTACAGAAACGCGATGGAGAACAAACTCTACGACCGGGTTTTGAACTTCTTCCAGCGGGAAGAAAAAGCCGACGCGGCGACCAACCCGATGGAGTATTTCGCCGAGCTGACGGAATGTTATTTCGGGGAAAACGACTTCTACCCGTTCGTCAAGACCGAATTCCGCCGACACGACCCTGTCGGGTTTGAAATGATCGAAACGATCTGGGGAATTTCAA
>JAFTCU010000047.1 GCA_017454585.1 Thermoguttaceae bacterium
GCTGCTTGCGGGCAGCAAACCAGGATTCAAGCTCGGACGACGTAAGGGATAAAAGGGAACGGTTCATTTGAGTTAGGAGTGAGGAGTTAGGAGTTAGGAGTTGGGGGTCAGGTGAAATGGACCATTTCACCCGTTTTAAATCCAAAAAAAGTACGGGTTCAAAACCCAAACGACCGTCAGGATGAGCACGGGAATGGCGAAAACCCGCCGCAGACGCTGGGGGATGAACGTCAGCAGGACGCACACCACGGGCAAAACCAGGACCAACCCCAGGTCGTTTTGCATCAACCAGACCCAAAACACGATCGCCGGCAGGAAAAGCCGAAACGGGATCCGGTTCCGGTCCCAAAGGATCAGCCCGGCCGCGAGCGAAGTCAGGAAGAAACAAACGTTCGCCGCCACACTCAGCCACATTTCCCACGAGGGGGATATGCCCTGCTGCAACAAGTAAACCGGAGACGCCAAATACGGAAACGCGATCAGCAGCGTGCCAACTCCGCCGATCAGTTCCACCACCGGGTAACGGGCGGAAATGGGTTCATGGCAGTCGTAACACTTCCCGCGAAGGATGATCCAGCCGAGGACTGGAATATTGTGCCACGGCCGAATCGGATGCCCGCATTTGGGACAGTGCGACGCGGGAAAAGAGAGCGACATTTTATTCGGCAGGCGCCAGATCACGACGTTCAGGAAACTCCCCAGCGACGCTCCAAAGCAGAAAAAAAACACAAGCAGGAGGTAAAAAAGCGCCATCGTTTTACTCGTTTGCCTTTCGTGAAATAATGGGAGGAATGAGAGTTTAACTCCCACCCCTCCCATTAAATGTCTTGAATCAGAACCTGGAGTTTTAACTCAATAGTAGCTCACTGGCAGAGCGCCATCGACGCCCAGATTCGGGTTGAAAGTCGGAATTTCTTCTGCTGAGGTTTCCGGGGAAACTGGAGCGGAGGGCTGAACTGCTGCGTTCGGGTCGATGTGCCCGACCGTCGGCGGGGTCAGTTTGCGCGGAGACTGTTCCGGGGCGTTATACTGCGGAAGGGACGTCGGCATCGGAGCCATCGAGCCGACCTGAGGGGCGGTCTGAGCGACCTGAGGAGCCGTCGGCGCGGCGTTGAAATTACTGATTTCACTATTGAAAACCGGTACTTCTTCCATCGATTCGCCCGCATTCCAGGTCGTTCCTGCATACTGCTGAGCCGGAGCCGGATTGACTGCCGGAGCAGGGGTGGCAACAGGCGCAACAGCCGGAGCCGGAGTGTAAACCGGAGCGGCAGATACTCCCGCGAGTTCCGCGTTAAACGTCGGATATTCTTCGGCAATCTCTACCGAGTCGCCGTAAGCCTGATAAACCGGAGCTTCATTCATTCCCTGGCCCACTGTCCCGTAAGCGTCAGGAAGAGCTGCGACCGTATCGGAAGGGACTGGCATCGGATTGGAATCCGCCAGTTTGGAAGCGTCTTCTACCGATATGGGAGCAAAAGCGCCTTCGGCGTTTTCGACAAACGGTTCCTCGATTGTTGGAACCATCGGAACTTCCGTGTTCACGACACCCGACGACAAATCGGCGACCGTGGAAGGGGACTCTTTCGATTCCCCTTTTTTCTCAACGAACAGCTGCCAGCCAAGTACCACCACACAAAGCGTCATGAAAATCATGCTGATTCCGTAAACCCGCATTACCCAGGAATTTTTCCGGGCAGGCGTTTTCACAGGAGACGGAATCGGAGCAGGATCGTGTTCCGGGAAAACTCCAGAAACCGGGGAAGCCTCCTGGAAATTTGAAATCGTTTCCGGCTCCGCATCATCCCACTGCCGGCTCGTTTCCGGAGCGATGTGTGAACCAAGATTCACTTTCCGACCACTATTTCCCGATTTCATTTGAGCGTACGGCTGATCCTCCGCTTTTTCGTCTGAAATTGAGCCGAAAAGCAAGGCACCAACCATTTCCAATTCAGAAACATTTCCGCTCTTTTGTTTAGCAGAGTCGTTCTGGCTGTTCATGTATTTGCTCCCTAAAAAATGAATGAAAATTTTTCCTACTTTCTTTTTATCGGCCAGTTCTCTCCTAAAAGTTTAATGATAAAATCAAATTTTCCGATTTTAGAAAATAGAGAAGATGTGTAAGATAAATGAGTCTCTGAAAGTTTTTCCAATTTAAAGGAAATGCGGGACGATAAAAGATTTCGAGTGCCGTAATAGTACGACCGAGTCATTCATCTGGAAAGTGACCGTCATGAACGCGAAAAATAAAACCGTAAAATCAATTCGTAAAAAACAGTTTTCTCTCCGCACATGGACACGTATGTGCCTCTTGTTTTTGGGGTTGACTGTTCTTGTGGGTATCCCTGAAAACGCAACTGCGCAAACGCAAAATGATGATTCCGCGAAGACTTTTTTTCAGCGTTTACGCCCTTCTTCCAGAAAACAGAGTACGGCCAAACCCGCGCAGGAAGCCCCTTCGGCATTCAGTGAGCCAGGAACCGCTACTAATGGTTGGACGCAGATTGGGACCTCATATACTACGCCGAATACCGGTCTTCAGCCTGACCCGACATCCTCGCGTGCGCTTACAAATCCGACTCCACAGAGCTATAATCCAAGCTCACGTTCCCAGACGCAGCCCACATCGCCGGTTTATACCATTCCGGCTACTCCGACGAACACTGCGCAAGGTACACCGCTTCCTGGTTCCACGCCGGGCACTGGGACGATCATTTCCGATTCGGTCATTTCCACATCGGCTACGCCTAATGGAAACCTTCCGGCTCCGTTCCCGGTCAATAAACGGGAATTCCACCTTCCGTTCGGGAACTTCCTCTCTGTTATTCCGCAGGATCAGTTGAAGGAGGTCCGCCTTTACGTCTCGCGTGACAATGGGGCGACCTGGAAGCAGTATCAAAGCATGACCAAAGAGAAGATCCAGACACTCCCGAACAAAAATTTCCCGGTCGCAACGGCCAGTGACGGTGAGTTTTGGTTTGCTGTCCGTATTGTCAACCAGCAGGGCGTGGAAACCCCCGGCGCCGCTGCCCCTCCAACCTGGCGAGTCGTAGTGAACACCACTGGTAAACCGCTCAACACGCTGATGAATGGGTCCCCCGAGCAAATGGCGAACGTGGGAAATCCTCCGACGGTGGAACCATTAAACGGCCGTCCGCAGTGGTCACCGAACCCGGATGGTTCTCTGGCGGCTGGTGCGTCGATCCTCGCCAATTCCACGGATGCGAATATCAACCGAACGCCTCAGAACCCGAATCTGGTCATTTTCTCCGTGAAGGACCGTGGCCAAAGTTCCATTCCGGACGTTTCCCTCCCGGTTTATAAGATCCCGAATTCAAAACCGTTGGCCGTTTTCCAGAATCCCGCACAACTGGCTGGGGAAGCTCAAAAAGACGAGAAGCACGTCACGGCCAAACCCCAAACCGAGGTAGGCGATCCGGGAGACCTGGGTTCCATTTCGCTTGACGATACGCCGGAAACCCCGACTGATGGGAGTGAGGATGATATGATCCTGACCCTTGCTGATTCGTCTTCAGAAGAAGGACTGAACAGCAAGATCCGGTACGTGAACGACCCAAACCTTTCGATCGACTATGATGTTTCGATGGTCGGTCCCTCCGGTGTGGGCCGCGTGGAACTTTGGGGATCACTCGATGACGGCCAGACCTGGACGTACATGGCCGAAGATAAAGACTGCACCAGCCCGATGAACGTTACGCTCAAGTCGGACGGGAAGTACGGCTTCCAGATCCTCGTTTTCAACGGCGCCGGCGTTGGGATGGAACGTCCACAATCGGGTTCCATGCCGCAGATGGAAGTAGTGTTGGACCGGATCAATCCGCGCGTTCAGCTTTACGGGATCCAACTTCAGGCCGAGTTTGGCGATCTGGAAATCACGTGGGGCGCAGAAGATTTGAACCTTGGGAGCAACCCGGTGCTGCTTTCATGGTCTTCCTCGACAGAGGGACCATGGCGCGCCATGACGAAATTCCCACTGGAAAACACGGGCCGTTATACGTGGCGGATCCCCGATGGTGTGCCGGGAAAAGTCTTCATCCGAATTGACGTCTGTGACCTTTCCAAAAACGCCACGACCTTGGTCACCGGCCCGGTAGTAACGGACATTGTGCGCCCAACTGGCGTGATTCTGGACGCGAAACCAAGCAAGAAGAATTAAAAAGGTCCCAGGAACACCCAGGTAAATAATCATGAAATACGTTCTCACGTTCCTTTTCCTCCTCACATTCTCTCCAGTTTGGGCAAAGGAAACCGACCCCAAGGCAGGACGTTCGCTCGTCTGGGCCGACGAATTCGACTACCCGGACGCGCAGCTCGACGAGAACTGGAACTCCCAGAACGGTCCGAGCGGTCACATCCTGTGCAGCCGCTGGCGCGAAAACGCCTCGGTAAAAGATGGGACTCTGCGGCTTCAAAACCGTAAGGAGACCCGCGCGGGGCAGGATTGGACCTCCGCCTCCATCTGGTCAAAAAAACGTTTCATGTACGGCTACTTTGAATGCCGCTACCGCTATGCGGCCGCCACGGGAACGAACAATTCGTTCTGGTTTATGACGTCTCAAAATCTGACCCGGCCGGACGGCCAGCCTGTTCCGGAAGGCGCGAAACGCTTCGAGATCGACGTCAATGAAGGCCATTTCCCGGGCGAGGTGAATATGAACGTTCATAACTGGTCGGATGTTACGGTCAAAAACGGGAAGAAAACGCATCCGACCTCCCATCAAAGCTGGCTCCCCGAGGGAAATCCCAATCTCGCGGAGGAGTTCCACACCTACGGCCTGCTCTGGACGGAAAACGAGCTGGTTTTCTACTTCGACGGCCAAGAGATCCGCCGGATGCCGAACAAATTCTGCTTCTCAGAGGCGCCGATCTACCTCTCCGAGGCAATCATCCGCTGGGCCGGTGAAGTGACGGACGCAATCGACGGCACGTACATGGAAGTGGACTACGTCCGCGTTTACCAGTAAACCGCCATCAATGGGAAAAAAGCCGAGGGCCCCCCTTGCGCAAACCGGAAAAAATGCTAAACTATAAAAAAGAATGAAATGGCCGAGTGGCGGAATGGTAGACGCTGGGGATTTAAAATCCCCTGTCTGTTCAGGACGTGCGGGTTCGAGTCCCGCCTTGGCTATAAATACCCTTCTTGCGAGAAATTGCAAGGAGGTTTTTTTGTGGGTATTGAATATCTTCAAGAGTCGTATTTTCAAGAGTATAAATGATTTCTTCTTTGATTTTTTGCAAGTCTTGAGCATTAAACAGACCGCCTTGCAAGCCCCTATTTAAGCCCTCAAGCAGCCCCTTTTTAAGCCCCCAAAACATTTCGTCCAGAGTATTGAAATTTACGGGGTTTCCTGAGCTTTTCTGCGAGCCGTCCACCGCTAAATCAGCCCCCACGGAGCCGGAATCAAGCCAGAGTGGGCTTTCTTTCAGGTTTTCCGCCCCTTCATTTTCCCTATGTTCCGTAACTTTTTGATAGTAGAGCAGGGCCGTTTTAATTGAGTGCCTGCAATAAAACTCATACGTTTTCACGTCTTTAACGTGTTTCAATACATCGTTACAAAACGAATCACGGAGCGAGTACCACGGATTTTCCCAAACATCTTTTCCTGCTTTTAGTATGCTCTTTTTCGTCATTTCGGAAACGTTCGAGTTTTCGTCAATTTCAGGAAACACCTTTTGAGAGTCAACCCCTCTCAAAATCGCCTCTCCCTGCCATTCTCTCAAGAGGTTTTCCAGTACCGGAGAAAGTGGAATCGTGCCGGGTTTCGTCTTGCCTCTCAAGGTGATTTTCCCCTGCTTGCCATCGTCCGAAAAAATCACATCGTCCCAGGTCAACAGGCACAAATCAGACGCGCCTCTACAACCGGCGAACCGACCAAGAGCAAGGATTACTTTCCACTTCAAGGGAGTGGTTTCCGCCTGAATCACTTCAAGCACGGTTTCCGCCGGTACATAAGTTTTATTTTCGGTATCGCCGCAAGCCCCTGATTGAACGGACGCGAACGGATCAAGCGGAATCCGCCCCAGCTTTCGAGCATAAGCAAACACCGATTTAATATTCCTCATTTCCCTGTTAGCGGTAAATTCTGAATAGGGTTTCGCCTCTTTGCCGCGGGTGTTTAACGGAGCCGTTCTAAACCATTCGTCAAACCTGTAAGCGTCATCGGGGGTAATTTCAGCCACGGGTTTATTTTCGCCGAAATACTCACAAAGCCGAGCCACGGTCTTTTCATACTTCCCTTGCGTCCGTTCTTTCCTCTTTTCCGCCCGCTTCAAGTAATCCCTGCAAATTTCTCCCACGGTCACGGGCCGGGCCTTTTGACCGAGCAGACCAAGAAAAACGAGTTTTTGGTAAACCTTCGAGTTTCCGGTTTCCAACTTCTTGACCCAATCAGCAAGGCCGGATTCAGTCAAATCCATTTCGTTCCGTTTGGAATCTGCGAGCCGTTGAATTTTATCCGCGAGCCGTTTTGCCTCCCGTTCATCTTTCAGGCCGGTATAAATCTTTTCCTGTTTCCCATCAATGAAAATGCGCACAAACCAAGTTCCGTTTTTCATTGAAATTGACGCCATTTCTTAAACTCCTTTGTAAAAAGTTTTGAAACCATCGGAGGGAAACGCCTCCCCCACATTGGAATCTATTATACAGGATAAATTTTTATCGAATATTGGGACCCCCTATATTTTTCTAAATTTTTTTAGAATTTTTGGGGAATTTTCAGGGGTCTGGAATTGCAATTAAACGAAAGTAGGAATTTTAAGGATTTTTCTAATATTAATATAAAATAATATTAATAAAAGCCCGGCAAGCCCGGCAAAACCGGCGCGGTCCCGGATTTTACGGAGCAAAAAAATTCATAATCTGGTACAAGCCCGGCGCAAGCCCGGCACAGCCCCGGCGCACGTTTCGCGGGAGCGCAAACCAGAGAGAGGGCGCACGGGTCAAAATCCCTCCAAATCCCCCTCCAATTCCAGGCCGGTATAATAACGCAAATTCCCCCTGCGTTCTTTCTGCACTTGCGCCCCGGCCTTTTGGAAGTAAGCCAGCAGCCGCGCCGAAAATTTGTTTTCTGCCATCGGGAAATTATTCCCCGTTTCCTCCATCCATTTTCGATACCGTTCATAAACCTTGCGAGTGGAAACCAGCCCGTTTTCAGTCACAGTTAAAAATTCATCAAAAAAGGTTTCCTCTGGGTGATTCATCTTTCTGGAATCAGAAACCACCCGCTTTCCCGCCTCCGTGTTGGAAAACTGTTTTGCGCCTGATTCAATCAAACGTCTATACCCCTCCAAAGCCCAATTCAAAATTCCGGGGAGTTCCCTTTTCAAATCGTCTTTCAGGTGATTATTTTCGCCCGGCGTTCCGGCAAACGTCCGCTGGAAATGAATTACACGGAGCCGCCGGTAAATCCCTCTACTTGTATCCAGAAAGGCCGGAAATGGGGGATTTACCGCAAAAATCATTAAAGCAACCAGAGGGCGGGTTTCTCCGTCCACTCCTTTTTTTTCGACCAAAGCGGACTCTCCCACCGCCCCCAATTTTAATATTCTTTCCATTTCTGGAATTTGATTTCTGTTAATCCGGTTATTTCCTTCGGAGTCGATATTTACCCGTTTCTCTGTTAGTGGATACCGTGAAAACCGATCCCCCAAACCAGCGAGCGAGACGGCACATTCCGCCCCGGTGTTTAGATCTCTCAGAATGTCACAAACCACGCCTTTTCCGTTTCCGCCCTCTCCGTAAAGAATAGCGAAACCTTGAAACGACCGGTCAAAAGTCAGAGAAACCCCGAAAAATTCCTGTAGGACCGCCGCCGATTCTGAATCAAGCGTTTCCTCCAAGAATTGATTCCATCGCGGGCAAACCGCCGCTGGATCATAATCGCAAGGGACTCTCCCCAAAGTGAAAAGGTTTCGGGTAAATTCCCGCGTTTTGCCTGTTCGCGTATTGATCAGCAAGTTTAGGCACGGAATCCAATCAGGGGCCGGAATCCCTTTCAGTTCATCGGATTCACCGGAGCGGGTCACGAAATAGGAGTAAATTCCCTGTACACGTTTTATACTCCACATAGCCCGCAACCATTCAACCACGTCCGCCGTTTTCGATTTTGAGTAATTTTCGGGGAAATGTTTGTTTATAAATCGAACCACAAACGTTTCTACGTCTGTTTTTCTCCCTTCCACCCAGCCGGAATTTTCATCATATTGGAACCACTGCGAACCAGAAAAAAGGAATTCTAAATTGGGAGTTTCTTCCAAAATCTTTTTGCCGATTTCAACCGCCGAAAGTTTCGCCGGAATCAGTTCACTTTTCCCCTGCTGCGTTCCACGTCTGCGAGCCTGCGAGCGTTTCGGGCTTTCATCGGAATCGACCGGAGCAGAGCCGGAACCGGGGGCCGTTTCGGGAGGAATCTGCGAGCCGTCAGTAAGGCCGTTTTCCGCCTGTTTGCGGGGCCGTCCCACCTTCTTGACCGTTTGCCCCTGCGAGCCGTCCACGGGCCGCCCTGCGCCGATTTTCGCCACGTCATCGGGGGTTTTGGGTGAAACAATAGGTTTATTCTCCATATCTTATTCCCTCCCAATCATTAACCGGAGTTAAATTTCTAAAGTCAAAAAACATTTCCCGAACCAGTTCCGCAAGTGTTCGCGCCTTTACTTCACCGCGCCCGCCGGTATAGCCATCAAAATAATCGATCACTTCCACCGCGTCCGATTTTTCGGAAAAGTGGTTTGGGTAGTATGCAAGGGCGTCCAGATTACGAGCCACACCGAGCAACGAAAGAGCAGCCCGCCGCGCATACTCAAACCCTGCGGAATCGTTATCAGGCCAAATAAAAACATCTTTTCCGCGGAAATATTCAGAGTATTCAGGTTTCCAAGCCCCCGCGCCGTTTGGGAAACAGACGGCCAAAACCTCCGGTCCGTACCATCGGGCCAAAAAAGCATTAAGCCGAAAAGCCGCCTTTTCACCTTCGACCAAATAAACCCCCTGCGCCGGTTTCAAATCGGGGAGCCGCCACGGAATCGGGGGCAAACTTCCACCGCCGCGGATATAGCCGCCCGCCGCCGTTTCGTAATGATAGGCCCGAAAACTCTTTTTAGGTTTGCCGTTCGCCGCCTGCTCTTTCCATTCGATCCGCTTCCAAAGCTGGAGAGGTTTCCCGGAGCCGTCACGGTACTCAAACAAATAAACCCTCAAATATTTGGACGTTTGCGGATTTAATGGAACGTTAATGAAAACACCGGGGACTTGCGTCACGCTATACCAGAAACTCTTTTTCCCGTTTTGTTCCTCAATCCCGTTCTTTTTATGAATCAGTATTTCGGAACCCTGCGAGCCGGAACCTGTACCAGAGCCGGAGCGAGTGCCAGGACGAACCAGAGAAAGGGCCGGAGCCTTGACCACCTGCGAGCGTTCACCGCGTTCAAGGGCCGTTCCACGTTCCGCCGGGGCTTTCTTCCAAGCGTTTTCACACGTCCGCAAAATTTCTTCTTTACTCCACGGGGGATCACATCGTTCATTCCAGTAAGCAAGCAGGAACCGCGCCGCCTGTTCCGCCGTCAAGTTAAATTTCACGATCACTTTCAAGGCGCAATCCCACAAAACCTTTTGACCGCCGGAACCGGAAACCGCCGGGGGGAGCGTCTGAATATAATTCTCAATTCTGTTTTCAATGTTCATTGAAAGAAATAAACTCACCCCCTAAAAAAAACTCTTTCGTCTGCTGTTCTTTAATAAAAAGTCTGAAAAGGACCCACCTCAAGAGGGAGGGTCCTTTATTGAACACGCCGCGCCGATCATTGAAAAAATCGTTCTGTTTTTACCAACCAAAGGAAAACTATTTTGGGTTTTCCAATGACTTCACGCCGCAAGGGGTTTTCTGCTTTTCCGCAAGCCACGCATCCACCTGTTCTTTTGAGAAACGAACCAACCGACCGAGTTTCACGCACGGCAAGCCGTCATTCGTCCTCAAGTAGTTCACCGTCCGGACCGAGCATTTCAGCAGGTCTGCAACATCGTCAATAGTAAGAAATTCATTCATAATACAAAACTCCTTATAAAAGAATCTGGAATCAACACCCGCGCCTTTCGCAAGTGTTATGGGAGTTAGTATAGCACAAAAAAAGAGCCTTGCAAGATTATTGAAACGTCATTCTCAATAACGTAAAAAAGGGGCTTTTCGCCCCGTAAAAATAAGAGTATTCCAGAAACAAACATTATTGAAACGTTATCGAGAGCCGCCAGCCGTCAAGATTTTTTGGGCCTTGCTTGCGAAACACCCGATCGAATATTGGTAATCTCCTGTTTTCTAATATCCGGGTCCACCGCGTCCCAATCCTCTCCCCAGTGTTCAATTTTCCAGATTTCCTCATAAGAACAGTTTTCCTCTAGCTTCATTAAATACCGAGTATAGTTTTGAGTATGTTTTGCACGGTATTTCAAATAAATTTCCCGTAATTCTTCAAGCCGTGTTTTCGGTTTCGCGTTTCCGCTTGACGTATTCTCTACCACCTGTCCTAATTTTTCGTCTATTTTTTCCAATATTTCATTCGTCTTTTTCTGTTCGGTCAAAGTGGTTTCCCGTTTGGAATCGCACACCGAGCCCTGAATTTCGGCAAGCGTTCCCTGAATCACCGCCGGAACAAACCCAGACGGAACGGAATCAGCAGCGACCGCCGGAACCGCCCCCGGAACAGAATCAGCAGAGGCCGCCGGAGTGGTATCAGGATAAACCAAGAGAGAATCAGCCGGAGTCGGGGTCTGGACCGTCTGCGAGTTCTTTTGATTAAATACTTTTATAAAATCATCAAGTTCACTATTCTCAAATCTTTTGTTAAACAAATTTAATTTGTTCAAATTGTCATATTGAACGATTTCCATTTTTTCTATTTCTATTCTTTTTTCAGGTGGAATTTCAATATATTCAATATCTTCAAATTGACTATCTTGACTTTCTTCCAAAATGGCAGACCAATCAAAACAATCGCAGCGTTTCTCATTTGTAACACTAACGATAGTATCAGCCAGTTTCCAAATTATTTCTTCATTCTGAATCAGTTCCTCTTGAAACAATTCCTCATTCGATAATTCTTTAAGAAAAAAATACCCCTCATAAATTTTTTCATAACTAATCACTTTCATATACAAGACATATTTCATTTTGTCCCCTTAAAACTCAAACAAAAAAGCAACGTTTGAAATATTTATAATAACATAAAATACCGATTATGCAAGGAGGGGCACTTAAAACACATTTCCCGCCGAAATCGTCCTAAAAAGTTTTGTCCATTTTGGACAAAGAACCGCCTCCCATCGGAGCGAGCCAAAAAGAGAGAGAGGGAACCGGAGAAACGTTTCGCGGGAATCAGCAGCCCGCCGCCCTGGTTATCAGAGCCACCCAGCCGGGGCCGTTCACGGAACCACCGCAAGCAGGGCCGAAAAGTTTTGTCCATTTTGGACAAAGAGCCACCTCCCACGTTCACGAGCCAAAAAGAGAGAGGGAACCGGGGAACGTTTCGCGGAAAAGCATTTTAGCAGGGTTTACCCTTCTACTAGCAGGGTTTACCCTGCAAAACCCTGCAAACCCTGCAAATTTAGAGGGATCGCAAACAAAGCCAAAACAGAAAGAAGTGAGACCACACACCCAGCAGAGCAACAGAGCCGGAAAAAAGAAAAAACCTCTCTTTCTGGTTTGTTCAAAAAGAATCAGTTTCGTTTTCCTCTCCCCTTAACCCCACTGCGTACAAACCAGAGAGGGGGGTAAAGGGGGGAGAGAGACCAAACCGAGCAGGGCGAAACAAAACACCGAGGCCGGGGCGGGTTTCGCGCCGTGTTTGCTTTCCAGCGTCAAACCGTCAGGCCCTCCCTTGACGCTTTCAAAAAAATGAATTAAAATGGGAAAAGTTAAAAGGGTTTTTACTTGAATCGCGCCGCAACCGGCACGAATCAAAGAGAGGTAAAGGGAGGGGAGAGGATTGAAAACCGAGCGGGGCCAAATCCGGCGAGTAGCCCCTATTTAAGCCCCTGTCCCCTGTCAAGTATCGTATTTTACGAGTTATCCACACCCCGCCTTGGCTATAACTTATGCCTGAAACCCCGTAAAATGCGGGGTTTTCTTTTTGAAATGATCAAAATGAACATTAAAGAAATCAAAACCGAAGCGGAATATGATGAAGCCCTGGCTGTAATCGAAGAACTTCTGAAAATCGGCGATGATAACATGACGGAGGAACAATGGGACGAGCTGGAACTTGTTTCTTCGGTCGTTGAAAAATACGAGAAAGAACATTACCCGATTCCACTTCCAGATCCGATTGAGGCCATTCGTTTTCGGATGGATCAGGACGGTTTGACCTACAAAGACCTTCAGAAATACATCGGCAGCTCAAGCAAAGTCTCCGAAGTTATGAATCGGAAAAGACCGTTGAGTCTTGCCATGATCAAGGCGCTCCATGAAGGGCTTGGGATTTCTCTGGAAGTCCTGACCCAGGACACGACCAACGTGGACCCCGGAAGTAATCAATTCCTTGCGAACTATCCTTTTAATGAAATGTTCAAAAGGAACTATTTCCCGTGGTTTCGTGGCACATTGCCCGAGGCCAAAAAGAAAGCGGAAGCGCTCATGTGCCAGCTTTTGGACCCCCTCACTCGAAACAGTCTGTACTACTGCCGAAAGACCGACAAAAACACCACAAGTGAAGCGGCTTTAACGGCGTGGTACTGCCGTGTTTGTAATCGCCTGGAACCGGTTGAAATTCCCCTTTTCCAGAAAGACGTGCTGACGGATGACTTCATTCGGTCCGTGGTCCGATTGAGTTTTTACGAGCAGGGACCGGCTCTTGTGGGTGAACACCTCCGCCGGTTTGGGATTCACTTCATAACGGAACCCCACCTGCCGAAAACCTATCTGGACGGAGCGGCCTGGTTGCTTTCCACCGGAAACCCAGTCGTCGCCTTGACCTTGCGGCACGACCGACTGGATAATTTCTGGTTTACGCTCATGCACGAACTCGCCCACGTCAAGCTGCATTTAACAGACGGGAAAACGCAGTTTTTCGATGATTTTGACGATGATTCCCACTCCGCCGATCAAATGGAACAGCAAGCCAACGATGCGGCCGAAGAATGGCTGATCCCGGCCAAAATCTGGAACGCCTCCAAACGGAAACTGTTGAAAACGCGCAACCAGGCGGACGTGATCGCGCTGGCAAACCAGCTCCAAATTTCCCCCGCTATTATTGCCGCAAGAATCCGTCAGGAAAAAGAAGATTTCACGCTTTTTTCCGATTTAATCGGAAAAGTTAAACAGGAGCTTGTTTGAACGCGAAATGTTGCCGACTTGCCCCTTTAGAAAACAAGTACTTGCTTTTACCCCATCACCATAAAAAAGGAGTCCCCACATGCCCACCGTTTCTCGCCGTTCTTTTATCGCTTCCGCTCCGTTAGCCGCGCTGGCCGCTGCCGGGTTAAAGAATGAAAACGAGCTTCATGCCGAAGCCGCTCCGCTGAAAGCCCGGCCGTGGGTCGGGTTCGAGCGGGGGATGGGGATCGGTGGATGGCTCACGAATTACAAGCGGTTCAACGTCTTGCCCGAGAAGTGGCGGCTCAAGTTTTCCATCGGCGATTTCGAGCACTTCGAGGGGTATATCACTGAGGAGGACGTCAAGAACATCGCCGGGATGGGGCTGGACCACATTCGCCTCGGGTTTGACCAGATCGTTTTCGAGGAGTACGACCCCGAGCGCCCGGAAATTAAACCGGTTTATCGGGAACGCATTTTCAGGGTCCTGGACCGATTCATCGGGTGGTGCGGGAAATACCACATCAATCTGGTCCTCAATCTTCACAAAGCGGTCGGGAACTACTGCGACATTGAGGAGAAAGTTCAGCTTCTCGACGACGCCGGGCTTCAAGACCGCTTCGTCGCGCTCTGGATCGAGTTCGAAAAGCGCTACGCCGATTTCCCCGGCCTGGCTTTTGAGCTGCTCAACGAAGTGCGCAACGTGGACCCGAAGAAGTGGAACGACCTGGCAGAACGCACGCTCAAGGCGATCCGCGAGCTGAATCCGACCCGGCCCGTCGTGATCGGGAGCACGTGCTGGAACAGTCCCGGCACACTCGCCCAGCTTCGGCTTTACGACGACCCGAACGTGATCTACACGTTCCACCAGTACGGGCCGTTCGAGTTCACGCACCAGCGCGGGGTCCTTCAGAGCGGGCCGCTGTACTACAATCGGAACATGGCGTGGCCGTCGGAC
>JAFTCU010000048.1 GCA_017454585.1 Thermoguttaceae bacterium
GTCCGGCTGATCCAGGAACCAGAACCGTTCCCAATCGTCCCGAATCAGGCGCAGGTTTTCTGAAGTATTCAGCTGCTGCTGCGTGCGGCGAGCCGTATCGCCATCGTACATCGGAATCAGGCAGCCAACAGACTGGAAAACAAACAACGACAAAATTAATGCAATCAATACTTTGCGCATCTCATACTCCTCCTTGATTATGTGGTTCAATCCATTGAACCTCTCGCAAGTACTAATTATATCGTCCAGTCAAAGTTCATACATTAACCTGATTTGGTAAAATTTAACGATTTTTCCAAAAAAAAGATTTAGAAGGGAAAAAGCCCGCCAAATCAGGGGCCAAATGAAGAACTGGGGCAAGAAGAAAAAAGGAGATTTTGGGCTAAACACCACGCCAAACTCGCTTTGACGTTTAATTTAATCACGGATTTCCACGGATTAAAGGGATTAAAAGGATTGCTTCAGGAAAGATGTTAAACTCTTTTCTTTAAAAATCCGGGAAATCCTTTTAATCCGTGGAAATCCGTGTTTAAATGGAATTCGGAGGCGGAGTGGGTTTTAAATTTTGCCAAAGATTGGAGAGGAACTTTCCTTTCCCCGGCGTGCAACTGGCCCCACGTCCGCCTCGGGGAGATTTTACTCGACTTTCAAAATCCGCGTCTGCGCTTTTTTCATCGGGATGACCGTCGGGACCGGCTCGCCCGTGATCACGTCCTGAACTCGCGCATTTTCCGGAACATTCAGGTGGTACTCACCGTCTGCCGGGGCGTGGAGGAGCACGAACGGACCGTTCGCCCAGACGTTGCACGGTTCCTGCGTCCAGAAATGCACGTCCGTCCCGGCACTCACCGCTTCGCGCAGAGCCTCCGGCGTGAAACCTTCCTGCGGGACCCAAATCAGCTTCGAGCCGGCGTTTCGCGTGAGTTCCCCGATTTTCGCTTTCTGTTCGGGCGTCAGGGCCGCGCAGTTCGTCACGAGCGTCACCTTCGGCGGCGCGACCCGGCCAGAGAGCAGATCGTCCAGCATGTATTGCCCGTACGGCGCGCCAAGCCGATTCAGCGCAAGACGAAGGCGGCCGACCGAGGGGTGAGAGAACCGCCCGTTCCCCACTTTCTGCATGGAAATCTCATCGACGAAAACCGCCGTTTCGGGCCGGTACTGCGTCGGATTTTTCAGGAAATATTCGTCCACCGGTTTCAGCTCGTCCATGATTTTCCAGAGTTCGGGCGAGTTGAACCACCCCGCTCCGCCCAGATCCATCCACCACGTTCCGAAGTTTCTGATCGCGGATTCCGCCGTATTCCGCAGAAGGACCTCCCGGGTCTCCTCGTAAGTGTCGGCCCCGCTTTCCCAGCCCGGTGCGGTGCTTCCTTTGGCGAGCCACGTCCGCGTGTCGTCTTCATAGACGTAAATTTTGCCGGCCGCCGTCACGCTTTCGGCGTTCAGCATGCACGACCCACCGCCCCCCGGCTGACGCTCGAAGTACGACATTGGGGAGGCGATCAGGTCGATGTCCGGCGAGTCCAGGATCGAGCGCAAGTCGTAATGCGCGCTGGCGGCTGGGCCTTTCGCACAGCCAGAAAACTCCCAGCAGTAGCCGTAGAAGAAAACGCTCAGCTTTTTCCCCTGGGTTTCTTCCTTCACGACCCGCGCCAAAGCGAGGATCGTTTCGGTCATCTGCCGGTTGAAAAACTCGTTGAAATCAACGATCGACTGAAACTCCCGCGGAGCGTCCGGGTTCAGATCGGGGTCAATGACGTAAAATTTCAGCGATTCGTCACGGAGTTCCCCCGCCGGGACCGCCGCCGTTTCGAGAGTCACGTCCGGTTTTCCCCACGCCTTCTGGAGGGCCGCGTCGGTTTTGTATTTCTCCTTCAGCCAGAGGCGGAAACCTTTTTGCGCCGCCGGGGAGTAATCGGCGTGGCCTCCGGTCCAGGTATTAATGGTAAACCACTCCTGAGTGTTTTGCCCGGCCGGGTGGTAGCCGGCGATCGAATTCCCGTACTTTGCTTCCAGATGGCGGATTGCCGCGCGCAGCGTCTCGCAGGCGTCGTGGCGGTACACGAGCGAGCACGGCGTCGCCCATTCCGTCCCGTAATTGTGCGGGGCCTTATGGTCAAAATTAAACCAGACCATCTGTTCGTCGGGATTCTTCCGGAGCCACCAGCTGCGAACGTCCAGCGGAAACCGAGGAATGATCAGCGCGTTCGGATTCGCCTTCAGGATCGCATCGATCTGGGCGTCCATCCCCGTGAAATCGATGGTTCCGTCCTCTTCCGGCCAGAGTCTTTCGATCATGAACGAGACAAAATCCACGCCGACGTCCGCCGCCATGCGCGTCTGCGAGGTCAAAACCCCACCGACGCCACCGAGGGAAACGTGAGGATTTTCCGGGCGGTAAAAAGCCGTGCGAACATTTCGCGGCGGGTCCGAGCGCATCGTCAGGCGGACCGTGTACACGTGCCCCGGCTTCAGGTCCATCCGCCACTGGTGGTACACGTGAAAGTCGTACCGCGCGTTTTCGTTCCCGGGCAGAATGGTGACTTTCAGCCCGCCCGAGCCGTTCGCGCCGCAGCCCGGTTCCACGCCGAGCGTCGCGACGGTCGTTTCGCCGACCCGATCGTGCCAGAACTTCCAGTTTTCGAGGAATTCGGCCTGCGTCTCGAAGTGGTACGGCCCGGCGATCTGCTTCCCGGTCGCCTTTTCCACGACGGAGCAATCGTCGATCACGATTTCCCCCGGCTCGTTTCCGAAGCGGAAGTGCATCGTTCCGATCCCCCGCGCGTCCTCGGAAGGGTCAAGCTCAAACTCGAAAGTCTGAAAATCCGGCGTGGCATTCAACACCACCCCACCCGGCCGACCCCAGAAAATGCGGGAGCGCGTGGGGACTCCGTCGAGTGTGATCATCGGCACGCCGTCGAACGTTTTCACCTCGAACCGTTCGTAAGCCACGGCGAGGGAAGAAAAAAGGAGTAAAAACGCACTGAGAAAAAATGAGTGCTTCATGGGTTCCTCCGGATCTATTTGACTTCCACTTTCTTTACGACGCCAAAACCCGTACCACCGCGCGGCTTCGTGTGCAGGTAGTTCGGATTCAGGCTCAGCTGGACCTCCTTCACGAGTTTTTCCGGCTCAGGGTACGGATTCCCCTCGGCGTCGCGAATATTTTTCAGTTCAATATTTTCGACCGTGCACGAGTAGTCGCTCATAAAAACCTCCACGGGCGTTTTCCGCTCCGCTTCCGAATTGGCCTCGGTCCAGCCGAACGCCATGCTTTCTGGGCCGACGTAGAAAATGCACGGGTACACACCGTCGCGCGGTTTGGATCGGATCGTCAGGTTTTCGAAGCTCAAATTCTTCGCGTTGGAAAGAATACTGACCGGCGCGACCGCCCCGTAGCAGTCCGTCTTCCAGTCCTCGCGGTA
>JAFTCU010000049.1 GCA_017454585.1 Thermoguttaceae bacterium
ACATTTTGCCCTCGAACCGCTTCCCGCTGAGGGTTTTGAAGGCGGCGATCTTGCCGTCGTTCATCTCCACGCCGTTTTCACGGTCCAGAAGCTCCTCGCGGAAGACCGGGATCTTCATCTCGGCGACCCACTCGTCGAAAACCTTTTCCGCGACGTGCGGCTCGAAGATCCACATGGTCTGGTCGGCGTGGATCATCGCCTTGGTCCCCTGCCCGTGGTTGGCGTAGGTTTCGACCTTCTGCCACTTCCAGGTCTCGGGCTTCTGGTACTCGGTATAAACCCGGCGGTAAAATTCCCGCGCCAGGCCGCCAACGGTCGAAGTGTTCCCGGAATCGGTGAATCCCAGCCCACCGGCCGAAAGCCCGCCCAAATGCCGGTCCGGCGAGACCATCACGACCGAGTGCCCCATCTTCTGGGCCTGCACCGCCGCGGTGACGGCTGATGACGTTCCGCCGTAAATTACGATGTCATACGAAAAATTCTCCTGCGCCGCAGCCAGCCCAGCGAGAAAAAGAGTGAAAACAAAAAATAAAGATTTCATGATGTGTTTTTGAGTGAAATGTGAAGGATAAATGCCGTGGATTTTCCCGCAGAAAATCTGGATGATTCTGATATGATTATCTAATATAAAGAATAATTTTTTTTTGGAAAGGGGGGGTGATTGATCAGGAAAAGGGCTTCTTGCAGCGTTGACTTCCGAAAGACTTTAACGTTGAAAAGGCTTCAGATTATTCCGGGTAGAATTCTCGCTTGAAGGGCGATGGCTCCCTTCTTGACAAACGGTCAGATCTGTATTATAATACGAATAAGGTTAATCTTTATGAAAACGATGTTTTCAGAAATAGCTATTATTTCATCATTATTCAGGAGTAGATATATGGCAACCAGACGTGACTTTTTAAAAACAGCCGCGGCAGCTGCGGCGACCATACCCGCCCTCGATATTATTCCCGCCTCGGCTGAAGGAGCCAACGAACGCATCGGCGTTGGTTTTATCGGCGTCGGCGGACGAAGCGGCGCGCACCAGAACATCATCAAAAACTTCCAGAAGGAAGGCATTGCCGAGCCGGTCGCGGTGTGTGATGTCTATCGTCCGCGGCTTCAGGCGGCGTCGCAAAATCTAGGTGGCTGCAAGATGTACGACGAACACGAAAATCTGCTTGCTGACCCGAATGTGGACGTCGTTTGTATTGCCGCACCGGACCGTCTGCACGCGCCGCTGGCGATCGACGCTCTGAACGCCGGAAAGGACGTTTACTGCGAAAAGCCGCTGACGCACTGGTCGCAGTTCGACATGGCGAAGAAAGTCGAACAGTCCGCCGAAAAGAACAAGCGGCTGGTTCAGGTCGGGACGCAGTACATGGCCGACGAGAATTTCCCGAAAATCGCGCAGATGATCCAGGAGGGGATCATTGGGAAGCCCGTCCACGTGCAGCTGAGCTACTTCCGCCGCGGGGACTGGGGCGAGCGCATGACCATTCCGGACGCCAACGCCAAACCCGGGCCGGACCTGAACTGGGAGCGTTTTCTTGGCGACGCGCCGAAGGTTCCCTTTTCCGCCTCGCGCTTCTTCCAGTGGCGTTTGTGGTGGGACTACGCCGGCGGCCCGGCCACGGATCTGCTGGTACACGTTTTCACGCCCGTGTTCTGCATTTTGGGGCTGGATTTCCCGGTCCGCGTTTTCGGCGGCGGCGGGACATTC
Source organism: Thermoguttaceae bacterium (assembly GCA_017454585.1). Next base: position 1,703 of record JAFTCU010000049.1, read on the forward strand.
CAGTATAATCGCGAGGTTCCCGATCAGTGCAACATCATCGCCGACTACGACGAAGGCCCGACGGTGGTCATGTGCAACTCACTCTCGAACCACGTCCCGTCCAACACGATGATCCGCGGGACCAACGGGATCATCATCTGGGAGGAACTGACCCGCAAGAGCAGCGGCATCCGCATCGTCCCGTTCGCTCCCGGCAAGGAAGAGATCCACATTCCGTGGAACGGCATGGGCGACACGAGCAAGCTTTGGCGGAACCTGCTCGACTGCGTCAAGACGCGCGAAAAGCCCTTCAGCGACATTGAGACGGCCGTCCGTGTTCAGGCGCCGCTGAGCATGGGGGTCATTTCCCACCGCGAGAACAAAGTCGTGCTCTTCGACCCGGAAACGCAAACCATGAGCCTGAACTGATCCCACCACGATTTAAGGAGAATAAAATGAAAAAGATTCTTTTCGCGCTTTTACTCGCTTTCGCTTTGACCGCTCCCGCCGCGGCGGTGGAGAACTGCTGCTACAATATGGCCGGGGGTTCCTTCGGCGTCGCCTGGATCGACTCGACCGGCGAAGTGCGCGTTTTCGACGGTCAAAAGAGCGTGCGTCTGCTGGGCTTCTACGAAAAAGCGGACAAAATCGGCGTTCTGGACCTGGACGGCGACGGCCGCGACACCCTGGCGGTCATCAGCCAGAACAAGAAATCGCTCTACGTGATCGACGTCGAAAAAACGATCGAGACCGGCAAAGCCGTCATTCTGGCCGACGCGAACGGGAACAACATCAAGGGCTTCTGCACTGCTCCCGCCGGCACGTCCAACGAGCCCAAGGGGTCGGTGATCGTTTCGACCTACTCCGGCAATTCCTATATGTGGAACAAAGACTTCGACAAAAAGGGCTGGCCCCCGATCCCCGGCGACTTTGATCAGGTCTCCTGCGGGAAAATCAAGGCGAAAATGCCGCCTCAGTTCGTCGTCGTGACCAACGGGGACGTTTACTCGTTCAACCCGGCCTGGAGCGTTTACTCGCAGAAGCTCATGGGCCGCGGCGTCAAATCGACCCTTTGCGGGAACATCGCCCCGACGACTAAAGAGGACGAGATCATCGCCGCCGCGGAAAACGAAGTTTACATTCTGATTGGGAACAAAACGGACGCTCTGGGGAAAGCCGTCCGGTGCATGACCGTCGGCAAGGCCACGGAAAAAGACACGCTAATCGTCGTCGATGATTCCGGCGTCCTCTGCCAGTACGACCGGGCGGAAAAAGCCTGGACGACGCTCGCGGGCGGCATGACCGGCTTCGTCGCCGTCGTGACCGCACCCAACGCGGACGGCTCGTACACGATCTACGCCCGCACGGTGGACGGTCTGTACCGTCTTTCCGCGGACGGCAAAACCGCCGAGCTGGTGGACGGCCAGCTGAAAACCCGGATCCCACTCAAGGCCAATGGCAAAATCGTGGCACAGTTCCAGACAGCCGGGAAGCACAAGCCGTACGTCGAGGAGCTTTACACGCCCAACGGCGTCCAGGTTTTGGCCGACTCGCCCGCCGACCACCTTCACCACCACGGCCTGATGTACTCGCTGGGGATCGACGACGTGGAGTTCTGGGGCGAGTACAGCGCCAAGTGTGGGCAGGAGGTGATCACCGCGCTCGAGTCCGACGAGTCCTCCGTCAAGGCGGAACTGGACTGGGTTTCCTCCGAGGGGGTCGTTCTGGCCAAAGAGAAGCGCGAGATCTCGGTCGAAAGCGTGGACGGCGCCAACGTCCTGCACTGGAAATCGGTCCTCACGCCCGCCGGAGACAAAGCGGTCAAAATTTGGGGCCGGTACTACTTCGGCCTCGGAATGCGTTTCGCCCGGGACATGAACGAGAGCGTCCGGTTTTCGAACAGCACCGGCGCGCATGACGGTGCGATCGTCCGCGGCGACGAGCGGCTGAAGGACTGCAATTGGATCAAAGCGGCCGGGACCATTGGCGGCAAAAACGTTTCGGTGACCATCGAGGAGAAAGAGGGGAACACGCGCCCC
>JAFTCU010000050.1 GCA_017454585.1 Thermoguttaceae bacterium
GCGAGGAGACGGACGACGAATTCTTCGTCACGGCCGAAGCCGCCGCTCAGGGAATCGCTCTGGAAAACACGGGAACGGAGCCGCTCGTCGCGCTGCGTTACTTTGGTCCGGACGTTCACGAAAAACTCCCGCAGTGAGATTGAATGAATAATGAAGAATGAATAACGAATAACGAATAATGGAATCCTTTCATTATTCGTTATTTCGTATTTTGATTTAATGTTCCTCCCCCTCCAAAACAAGAAAGAATTCTATGAAACGCAGAGATTTTATGAAACTCAGTACCGCGATGGGCGCGGCGGTCGTTCTTTCCAACGCCCGATCTGCTTTCGCGGCTCCCGCCAATGACCGCGTCAATCTGGGCGTCATCGGCTGCGGCTCCCGGTCCGATTGGGTTTGCCGCGACTTTCTCGTGCGTCCGCAGGATGACGTTCGCTTTACGTGGTGCTGCGACGTGGATTCCCGCCGCGCAGCCAATCGTGCGAATCAGGTCAAACGCGACGGCGTGGACCCGAAACTCACCCAGGACGCCCGCCAGGTGTTCGACGATCCGTCGGTGGATGCCGTGGTGCTCGTCACGCCGGACCACTGGCACGCGCTCCACACGATCCAGGCCTGCCAGGCCGGCAAGGACGTTTACTGCGAGAAGCCGACCAGCCGCAGCGCGTTCGAGGGCGATATGATGGTCGCCGCCGCCAAGAAGTACGACCGTATCGTGGCGATCGGCTCGCAGACCCGCTCCGCGCCGTACGTTCTCTCCGCGAAGAAGTTCCTCGCCGAGGGCTACATGGGCAAGATCCAGTTCGTCCGCGTGAACAACATGTGGCCGGAAAACCGTCCGTCAAGTAACCAGCCGAAACTGCCGGCCCCGCAGCAACTGGATTGGGACCGCTGGATCGGCCCATCGCCGTACCGGGAATACGCGCCGGTCTTCCAGCAGGGCCTCGCGGGGGGGTACTGGTGGGATATCGGGAACGGGATCCTTTCGACCCAGGGCCACCACCAGCTCGACCTTGCGCGGTGGGTGCTTGACCTGGATATTCCGAAGACGTGCTACAGCACGGGCGGTTACGACCTGAAAGAAGACCCGACCATGACGCCGCGTCAGCAGTCGGTCACGTTCGACTGGGGCGAGTACCTGATGCAGGTCGATCAGATCATGGGCGTGCCCTACATGCTGGAGACCGACATGGTGGCGCGCCAGAGCGACATTTTCCCGTATTGGCCGCAGAATTCGACCCGCGTCGAGATTTACGGGCAGAACGCGCTGATGATCATCGGCCGCCTCGGGGCAGGGTGGCAGGTCTTCGTCCGAACGAAGGACCGCAAGCCGGTCGTGAAGCAGGAAGAGTTCGGGCGCTACACGAACCCCGAGCACATGAGCAATTTCGTCGATTCGATTCGGGAACACAAGCAGCCGAATGCGCCGGTCCTCGAAGGACATCGCAGCACGATGCTGGTCCACTACGCCCACATGTCGCTGCGCGCCGGGAGCGTGAAACTGGAGATCGACCCGGTGACGGGCAAAGTCACCAACTCGCCCGAAGCGATGAACTTCTGGCGGCCTGAATTCCGCAAGGAGTACGACATTCCGGAAATCGGGTGATTTTTCCAAACCCAGAACGCGTCCCGCTTCGGAGTTTCATTTAAACACGGATTTTCACGGATTGGATGGATTTACAGGATTTTTAAAGAACCAGGTTTGAAGTCTTTTCAGAAAAAATCCTATTAATCCCTTAAATCCGTGGAAATCCGTGTTTAAATCCCGGGTTGAATCGGGACCGATTCGGTGTTTGGCCTACAGTTCCTTCCAATCTTTTGTGCAGTTTGCCCTGATAGCAATTTGGCTCTGCTCGGGATTTGGGGAGGTTTTTTTATCCTTTTCCCACCAACCAACGAAAGGAAATTTCACTTCATGAAAAAACCATTCTTCCTTCTTTCCCTCGTTCTTTTGACCCTTGGCGCATTTCTGGTTTCCGTTCAGGCGAAAGATCTCCTTGATGTGCGTGACTCGGACTCCGCGCCGGTCAAGCTCATTTACGACACGGACATGGGAAACGACGCTGACGACGCGCTGGCGCTGGCCATCATTCACAACATGGTCGAGCGCGGAAAGTGCGACTTCCTCGGGATCACCCTGACGAAATCCGATCTATGGGCCGCGCGCTACTGCAAGGCGTTCAACATGCAGTACGGCCGCCCCGATATTCCGATCGGGCTCGTAAACGACGGTGTGACCAAAGGTCCGGGCCGGTACCTCCAGCGGGTCCTTGAGCTGAAAAACGAGGACGGCTCCGCGATGTTCCCGTTCCCGGAAGGGTGGGAGCCGGAAGATTCCGTCACGCTTCTGCGCAAGCTGCTGGCGGCCGCGCCGGATCACTCGGTCGTGATCGCTCAGGTCGGTTTCTCGACGAACCTGGCCCGGCTGCTCGACACGCCGGCGGACGACATTTCCCCGCTGACGGGCAGGGAACTGGCCGAGAAAAAAGTCCGTCTGGTCTCCGCGATGTTCGGGGCGTTCACGTTCCAGAACGACCAGCGTTTCGTGAAGCACAAGGAATACAACGTGGTGACGGACTGCCCCGCCGCGCAGAAATTCACGAAGGAATGGCCGACCCCGATCGTTTTCAGCGGGTTTGAGCTGGGCGTGGACGTGAAGTACCGTGAGTGCTCGCTCCTGAACGACCTGATCCCCGCGCCGAACATGCTTCAGCGCTCGCTGCTCTTCTACCACGAGGGCTGGGCCAGCAACGACCA
>JAFTCU010000051.1 GCA_017454585.1 Thermoguttaceae bacterium
ACAATTCTTCTGGAACCCTTACGGTCACCAACAGTACGATTTCGGGAAATACCGCTTCCTACTACGGCGGCGGGATTTACAGAGATGCAGGAACTGTCAACGTTACCAACTCGATTATCAGTTTGAACTACGCGAGTAAAGTCCTGAACAATGTTCAGGGTAGCCTTAACACGAACAAGAATAATATCATCGGTTACTATCCGGGCTTTGTCTGCGCACCGAAGTTTGATTCGAATTACAAACTGACAAATGCCGACACGATGGATCTTCACTTGCGGAGTGATGCCAAAGCTATCGATCGTGGTGACAATGCCGCTATTGAGAATTACGCGACGGATCTTGATGGTAACGCACGTATTTACGGAGATACTGTGGATATTGGCGCTTACGAGTACCAGGGTGACAGGAATGACCCGCCATATTCCACGGTCGTCAATACACTCAATGACAGTTTTGACCTTACCGACGATGAATGGTCACTTCGCGAGGCGATCTATTACGCTCCGAACTATGTAAATATTACCTTTGCTGACGAACTGGAAGGAACGATCGTTCTATCATTAGGGCAACTGGTAATTGAAAGTGCGGTTACTATTGACGGCGATAATCGTATAACCCTTGACGGCAATCAGAAGAGCCGGGTCCTGTTAGTCAATGCAGGAACAGCATCCAATCCGGTCAGGCTGGAGAATTTGACGATTCAGAACGGCAAAGCGGATAATGGTGGTGGTATTTACGTCAACTCAGGGAATTTACAGGTAACCAACAGTACGATTGCAGGCAATACCGCAACGTCCAATGGTGGTGGAATTTACAACAATAGTTCAATTCAAGTTATAGATAGTACGATTTCTGGTAACAGAACCACTAATTCAGCTTACGGTTATGGTGGCGGTGGAATTTATAATGCCTCTGGTAAAACTCTGTCAGTTACAAATAGCGTGATTATAGGGAATATCTCCAATTTAGACGGTGGTGCTATTGACAACTATGGCAATGTAACTGTAACCAACAGTACGATCATTGATAATACTGCTTCTTATTCAGGTGGAGGGATCAAGATTAAGGCTGGCTCAGTAACAGTAATAAACAGCATTTTTTCTGGAAATAAATCAACCTCAACATCTTTTGGTGGTGGTGCCTTTAATAACGAAGGTGGAACTGTTACAATTACGAATTCTATGATTGTAGCTAATTCTGCAGTGAATAGAGGCGGTGGTATTAATAATGAGTCTGGCTCTTTTAAACTCTATAACACCATTGTTGCCTGTAATACCGCCAATACTGGCAATGATGTTTATGGGACAGTCAGTGCTTACAACTGTCTCTCGTCATATACAGCGTGGGGGGGAAGCGATAACATCGAATACGACCCCAATAGTCCGCTTTTCTACAACATTGAAAACGGCGATTACCGTCTCGCGCCTGGGTCGCAGGCGATTGATATGGGGAATAATCAGTACGCCTATAACGCTGGCATGGACGAATTCTCAACCGACATTATCGGCGAACCGCGTTTTATTGGAGCAAATATCGATATTGGAGCCTACGAATCGTCTGATTTTAGAAGCTCTCAAAGAGGCATTTATGTTGGCAACGTCATTCTCAGCTGGGTTCAGTTCGAAAATGCAGTTAACGTTCGCCTAACCTGGGTCTCCGGCACGACCAGGACGGTATTGGGAACATTTGAATCTGTCGGTGAATACACTTGGGATACAACCGCGTTTGCCGACGGTTACGGTCAGCTGACAGTCGAATATCTCGACGAGAACGGCTCTGCGATTTTATCTTCAACGGTTACAGGTCTTATCCTCAATGACGACAGCGTCGTCGTTCATCGGGGCGACGTCTCCGCTCCCGAAACGTGGTCGGCCGACAAAGTTCATCTGGCTACGGGACGTCTCGACGTTCTCAGCGGCGGTTCTGTAACAGTTACTCAAAACGCGGTTGTGAAATTCTGGAAAAACGCATATATAAGTACAAAGTCCGGGTCAACGCTGACAGTTGAAGACGGCGTCATCTTTACCAGAGCGGAAGACGATTCCGTTGCCGGCGATACAAACATCGACGGGGAACTCTCCAAGCCGCAGTATGGAAACGCCTATATTCGCGGTACGGGAACGCTCAATCTTTCTCCAAGTCTGACGATGAAATACGTAACGACAACCACGTCCGGCACGATTTCCTCTGATCAAATTTGGCTTGCTGGACAGGTTTATCGCGTAACTGGAGACGTAACCGTTGCCAGCGGCGCGACGCTGACGATTCAACCCGGCGCAATTGTCAAATTCAATTCCGGCAAGTCGTTGATCGTACAGTCTGGCGGAACGCTTAATGCTCAAGGAACCGTTGCTCAACCCATCGTATTTACCTCCGTCAAAGATGACGAATACGGCGGCGATACGAACGAGGACGACGGCTTCTATGCCCCGCAGGCCGGCGACTGGAACCAGATCCGGGTTCAGGGAACGGCTGTTTTCGACCATGCGATCGTGCGTTACACCGGCAACGTCTCCGGCTCAAACGGCGCATTTTACCTGACCAGCGGCAGTAATCTCACGTTTAATAACAGCATCCTGGAGTTCTCGAAATACTACGCGCTGAGCTCCGACAGTGGAACGGTCAACGCGCAAAACTCGGTATTCCGCGAAAGCCAGACCGCCTTGGTAAACATGCACTCGAGTGGGTGCTACGCCCGGTTCGTCAACTGCACGTTTGCCGATTCCTCCATGTTCCTGTGGTGCGGCTGGGGGAATACGTCGTTTACGAACTGCATTGCCGCGAATATCACCAACACGTTTGTGGGGCTTTCCAACTCCGCCGGCTTCCAGAACTGCGTTTTCTACAATCCGAAAGGCTCCGGCCCCCAGTCGTTTGGCTCCGTCGGCTCGAACGGCAACATCTGGGCGAATCCGCTCTTCCGCAACGCGGCAGCGGGGGATTATTACCTCATGGCAGGCTCGCCGTGCATCGATGCGGGAACGGCGGAAGGCACACCCGAAACCGACATTACCGGCGCGCCGCGGGCGAAAGATCCGTACTCCGATCGGGACGGCGTGGTGGACATCGGCGCGTACGAGTTCGTCGACGGGGTCAGCTCGTCGATCGATCTGGAACCGGTCAACGTCCAGGCTCCGGCCTCCGTGACGACGGGCGAGACTGTGACGATCCAATGGACGATCCGGAACAACGGCTCCGCAGCCGCACAGGGAACGTGGACCGACGCGGTTTACCTGGTCAACGAGAACTCCGGCCAGTCCGTTTTGGTCAAGGAATACACGCATTCCGGCAGCATCTCTCCGGGCGACTTGCAGACGTTCTATACGGACGTCGTGATCCCGACCGTCGCCGATGGAACGTGGAAAGTCCAGCTTCGAGCCAACCCGAACCGGGAGATTTTTGAGGGGGTAAACGTCAGCAACAACGCGGTTCTGGCCGAGGCGGGAACGACGGTCCAAACGCCGTTCCTGACGGATTCTGATGGGACGATTTCGACGAAGAAAAACCAGCCGGCCATTTACCGCGTTACGGTCCAAGCGGGCGACACGTTCAACCTGCAGGCCAACTCCGACAAGCCGGTCTCGATTTACATGCGGGAAAACTACGTCCCGAGCGCGTCGAATTACGACTTCAAAGCCACGGAATACCAGACAAACAACTACACGCTCTACATCGCTCCAGCCGATACGGACCGGACGTTCTACCTGCTCGCAGAGACGGCCTCGGAAGCCGCCAGCGTGGAATACACGATCGAAACAGGCAGCACGTTTGCCATCCTCGGAATTACACCGACTTCCGTTTCCAACGCAGGTTCATCTACCATAACCGCCTCCGGCCTTGGCTTTACTCCGGGAATGACGGCAGAACTCGTGCTGGGCGACACCGTCATAAGTGCCTCGGCTGTGAATGTCACAACGGCCTCGAGTGCGGCTTTAACATTCGACTTGACCTCCCAGCCGGGCGGGAAATACGCACTTCGCTTAACCTCACCCAACGGCCAAACCGACGAACTGGCCGACGCTCTGACCGTCGAACAGAACGGTATTGGTGCGAAACTGGAAATCGACCTCCAGCTTCCCGAGTCGGTTCGTCCGGGAAGGGTCTACGAGGCCCAGCTTGTTTATGAAAATAAGGGCGACTGTGATATGTTCGCTCCGATTTTCACGATTTTCAGTGAAGATTCATCATTGGCGCTTGATAGTGAGTCCATTGGAATTGCGCAATCACTTGTGGTTTTGGGACTTGGTCAATCAGACTCCGCGGGAATTCTGCGTCCAGGAGATTCAGGTTCCATTCACTTCTATTTCCAGGCGTCCTCATCTGGAAGTTCAATTTCTTACAATCAATGGTTTGAAATGGGAACTGCTCCGGAAAGTGATATCTGGAACAACTGGAACGAACTGTTTACAGATATTTCCAACGCAGCAACCATTCTTGGAATGCGTGGAGTCTGTAATTACAGCTTTACTTTTGTTCAGGAATTTGCAGAAGCACTCAAAAATGGAAACAATACGACAGGTTTTTCTGGTACCTTGTACGACCATCGAAATGGGACTCCTCTCAACGATTGCCTTTTGATCTCTTCCTGGTTCGAAAATGGCGAAAAATATTTCCTGACTGCTTCCACCGATAAAAATGGGAATTTTGCTTTCAATTATCTTCCGAAAAATGCGGAAATCCAGCTTTCTTTGTGGGGTGGTGCTTACTCCCTTTCTGAGGAACTGATTTTCATTGGAGAAAGTGATTTACTGAATTATTCCCTGGCCGCTTTGCCCTATGGTTCCATTTCTGGAAGAGTCACGGATTCAACAACGAATAAGGGCGTTGACAACCTCGGTATCTTTGTACAGAAAGACGGAGTGAACTATGCTTATGTAACTACCAATTCGAATGGGCAGTATTCCGTTTCCAATCTGCCAATGGGAGAATATCAGCTGTATTTTGAAACGTCCGGGAAATATATTACTCCAGAGCTTCAAGACATTACCATCTATGCTGCAAGTTCTGAAACATTAAATGTAAAACTGGATAAAGGTTCATCAGTTTCCGGGACCGTCCTTGATACAAACGGAGATCCAGTTGCAGATACAAGTATCACGATCTCCACTGAAAATCAGATATGGACGATTCAGACCGACGCACAAGGCTGCTGGTCCACGTCTGGTTTGACTACTGGCACATACACAGTTACAGTAAATAATATTGCGTATCTTCCTGTCGAGGATACGACACTGGAAATTGGTGACCAAATGAATTATATCCAGGATTTTGAGCTTCAGCAAGGGGCGTCAATTTCGGGAACGGTTCTCGGCAATTCCGGGAATATGGTTTCAAATGTGATCGTTTATTTGGTCAATGAAGACAGATCTGCATACACGGTAACCGACGAGAATGGCCATTGGGAAATAAAAGGTTTGCCAATGGGGGAATATAAGATTACACTTTACAGTGAGAATTTAAGTTTCAATCAAACAGGGACCGTTTCGCTTGATTCTTTGGATCTGTTTACCCAAGACTTTACCTGGCAGGATTTCGGGGCTGTTTCAGGGAAAATACAGACCATTGATGAGAAACCGATCCAGGGAAGGGTTATCATCACGAATGGCAGTACCGTTTATCAGGAAACAGTATCTGATGTTGGCGGTAATTTTGTGTTTAATGAGTTGATTCAAGGCGAATACAGGTTATATGTTCCGGGAACCGAAGCATCCTGTTCTGTTTGTGTCACGCCCAACATCCAAACCGTTCAAAATATTTCTTTGTGCCTTGGTACGACTGTAACAGGTCAGGTCATAGATATTGAAGGCAATGGGATTGAGTTCGCTTCTGTTGAAGTTTATGATGGCAGCCATTATGTCAGCTCTTTTACCACTGACCTGGATGGAATGTTCAACCTGAATTTCACATCACCTGGGGTGTTTTCTTTCTACGTAACGGACGGCACGGGTGTTATCGCTTATAAAGAGAATGTGACTATTCAGGAAAACTCCACTTGTGATCTCGTATTTACATGTGGAACACACAGTCTAAATATTTTACCTCCAACTGGGATCCCAGAGGTTTATGACGAAGAAACACCCATAACGTTCACACTGGAACGTCAAAGTGATTCTGGTGATTATGTGGAGTTTTATTGGAATTTCTGCTCAGTGGAAGAGCCAATGGAAATGAATAATCTCCCAGACGGAAATTTCCGGTTGAGTGTCTCCTTTGAAAATTACAAGGATTTTATGTATTTTACACTTGATGAGGAGACTCCCAGCTTGCAAATCACCCCTCATCTTCAGAGAAAGACCGGGTTAACGTTGCAAATCGCTCTTCCTGAAAATAGTACAAATGAACTGGAAGAGACTATTTGTTGGTTGTATGACTCTGAGAATCGTTTGCTTTCCAGCGAGATCATCGATGAGGATGGGATCATTAAATTCTTCGGTCTGGAAAAAGGCACTTACACGGTTGTTGCAATAAATGGAGCTTTGGGCTGGAGAGATACGGTAACAATTGCGGATGACAACGAAGAATGCTTAAATGTTATTATGTCTGAGATGTCTAAAGTTCTCCAGGTTTCAATAACCGCTGATGAAGATATTGGCCGAATCGAGATCACAAACTCAGCAGGACAAATTGTTGGTTATTCAGAACCTGAAAGCCAGGAAAATATAACCATTCATGTATTTGACGAGAATGATTACTTGGTAAGTGTTTTCTTCTCCTGCTACGTATCTTATGAACATATCCATTTGGAGAATAGTGCCGGCTTACTGGATTATGGTACTATTGTATGTAAACCGATCTGCCATGAAAGCCAATTGACTGTTTCCAGTGATGATGCTATTCCCAATAAGGACTATCCCGAGGCTCAGGAAGGCTTCTGGGAGGATTTGAAAAACCTCTTGTGGCCAAGTACAGAGACTATTTCCGAATATATTGAAAGTATTTATCAAAACTCATTGATAATTTTGCAGGGAGCTGGAAATTATTTGAATTCCTGCAGTAAAATCCATTCCGATTGTGGTGTTCGACATCCCGAAATTGAAAACTATAACAACAAACTGGATTCTTTGTTGAAGGAACTCAATAAAACGAATATTGAGGTCCAAAGTATGCGGGTGTGGATTAATTGTATCAATGACACCTATGGGAATATTCTGGGGAATCTCAAACAAGCATTAACAGCTTCAGTGGATTTTCTTTTGGACTGGAATACCGTTGTAAAGTCACCTTTAGCGATGAGATCTGCATTAGATTTACGCAGCTTGAGAAGGCATCCAAATCTTAAAATATATGTAAAAGAAGGTAAGGAGTATTTGAAGTACATTGGCAAGAAAAAACTCGGTCTCAGTGGAAAAGATACCGTTGAATTGGCAGCTATCAAGGGACTTAGAAAAATGCTTTCTATATTTGAAGAAATAGAGGATAATGCAGGTAGTGAAGAAGTAAGTAATGGCATAGCAAGCTCTGATGCTAGTAAACTGGGTTTAGAAATAACAACTTTGGGAAAATCGAAAAATAAAACTGGCAATAAAGCGTTTAAGAATCTCGGGAAAATATATGATGATTTAATGACTCTTGCAGAAGATATGGACAATTTTAAAAGTGATTGGGATTCTGCAATGAATATCTTAACACATACAAGAGTACTTCTTGAAGACGCAAAATTACTCCATAATCTGCCGAGAATTTTTTCGAGAGTTACGAATGTTATCTCTCAAACATACAATGCCTTGAAGGGCATATATGAAAATGCCGTCAAGGCCTATAATGGAGCCAAGGCGTTTATCGGCAATTCGCTTAATTTCCAATGGAGTACCGATGAATTAGTAGAAAAAGCAAGGAAAGTTTTAGATTTCCATGACGAATACACGGCGTTTATGAATATTCCCATCCCTGTTTGTACTTGTACTCCATCAACACCACCTCTTAAAGTATCCAAAAGAACGGAGAGTTCTTTAAGAGTTATTTGGAGTGAAGTTCCCTATGCAACAGGTTATAAGCTTGTATGTTCCAACAATGGTTTATTAGGGCAGCAAACGACCGTTCAGGGAACTTCCTATACCTTTACAGGATTGAACTCCGATACCCAGTACCATATGAAGATCAAAGTTGTTACACGTATCGGCGAATCAGATTGGGGTGGTGGTTGTACTGCTAGAACATTAAAAGCCCAAGACCCGAATGAAATGATTGGGCCAGTCGGGGCGGACTTTACGTTCCATGACGAGGGGACGGAGGACGAGCCGTTCATGGTGATCGACGGCGCGAACTGGATCTACAGCAGCGAGCTGCTGGAGAACGAGTACAAGATCTACTTCGAGAACAAGACGTCGGCAACGACCGCGGCGCAGGAGATCACGGTCACCACCACGCTCCCGAAGGAGATGGACTGGAGCACGTTCCAGGTGGACGAAATCGCGATCGGGAACGAGATTTACACGCTTTCTGACGATTGCCTAATCGGTGAAAACACTTGGCTCGTCGATCAGACTAGCACCGGCGAGCAGATCAAAATCCGGTTCGATTTCGACGCGGAAACCGGCGAGGCGAAGTGGTATTTGCGCTCCTACGTCAGCTCCACATACGACAACTTCCCGGTCAGCGCCTACGACGGGTTCCTGCCGCCGAACGACGAAAATCACTCCGGCGAGGGGTACATCACGTACCACGTCAAATACGATTCCGACCTCTCCACTGGCGACGTCATCTCGACCAGCGCGACGATCATTTTCGACACGAACGAAGCAATCGAGACGAACGTCTGGCTCAATACCATCGACGTGGACACTCCGGTCTCGGAAATTACCGGGTACGAGACTAGCGGCGATACCGTCACCCTGAGCTGGACCGGCTCTGATGTCGGCTCGGGCGTTGCGGCCTACGATCTGTACGTCTCGGTCAACGGCGGAAACTTCACACTCGCGGCCGGCGGCCTGATGGAAACGAGCTACACCTACGCTTTCGAGGAAGACGGCCCGCACTCCTTCAAGGTCGTCGCCACGGACGCGGTGGGCAACACGGAAGTCAAAGTCCAGTCGGAAATCACCGTCACCAAAGGTGCTTTGTCGCAGATGCTGGCGGTCCTCACGACGCAGGAAACCTCCCTGGATTCGCACGCCGTCTCCGCCACGGAAACGCCGATCAGCGAGTGGGACGACGTGTACGTGGAAATGTGGCACGCCCAGGAAGTCAGCCAGACGTTTACGCTGGAATACAATTCGACACTTTACACGCTCGACACGGAGTCCTGCCGTACCCAGGAGGGCGTAACGCTGGAATTGAGCGACGAGGTCATCGAGAACGGCATGACCACCCTGACGGTCTCGCTGGATGCCAGTAACCTGGTAACGAATGGCGAGAACACGCTGCTCGCTGCCCTGAAGCTGATGCCCAACAATCCGAAGAACAACCTTGCGATTGGCGAATCGGCAGAAGGGGTCGTCTCGGTCAATGGAAACGCGCTTGCTACGACCGTTTACTCAGTGATTTACGACCTGAACGAGTCCGGCAGCGTGGAGATCAACGACTTGGTCGCCTTCGCACGCCTCTTTGGTCAGAAAACTGCCGAAAATCCCGACGCGTGGAAAGCCGACTTTAACTGCGATGAACGAGTTGATATCAGCGACCTAGTCCTCTTCGCGAGGAACTTTGGTTCCCAGGCCAATTCCGCCAATCATATCCTGTACAGCGCCAACTACGCGCCGCACGTCGAGGACGCCCAGCCCGCCGCGCCGGCCCTTCCAGCATTGGAAACGTCGGTCGCGTGGGAAACCCCGACATGGTCCGGCACGACGCAAAACCTCGAACCAGCTCCGGCCCTCGCCGTGGCAACCGTCACCGACCGCGCGTGGAACGACCTCTGGTCCGAGCTTGAGGAGGAAGAAGAGGAACGCCTTGCCGCGCAGCGCCGAGTCGCCGAATTCACGTGGGAATGATCCTCCCGCCCCCATTCAAACGTCCGGGACGATCCAGTCGTTTCGGACGTTTTTAGTTTTCACATGGCGATTTTTATATATAATCAGGTTTTAGGAGTTTCAGCACATTTACTCTCGAAACTTTCAATCCTCCCCCCTTGTGAGCCTTTCTCTTTGCTAGTATAATAAGCCTTTTATAAGGGCAAAGTTTGCCACCGTTCTTGATGGGAAAATTATGCAGAAAGACTGCCATGGATAAAAAAGAAAAAGCACCTGAAATGAAGGCGAGTACACGTGACGAAGTAGGGGTGATTGAGGAGGAAACCTCTGTCTCTGAAAACGATACTGAAGAATTCCAGCAGATCCCTGAATGTGGACAGCTGGTAAAGGTACGAAGCCGGCGGTGGTGCGTCGTGGATGTGAGGGCCTCGCAC
The DNA here is from genome assembly GCA_017454585.1 of Thermoguttaceae bacterium. Next base: position 10,343 of record JAFTCU010000051.1, read on the forward strand.
CTGAGTCACCGACTTGACAAAATTCAGCATCGTGTCTTTCTTGAATCCATCGATGAAGACGCGCTCGGCGAGAAACTGGAGGTCGTCTGGGAACTTGAGCCGGGGGCCTGCATTCAGGAAAAGGTTAGTCTGCCCAAAATTTCGGGGTTTGACACCAATGTGAAACTCACGGCGTTTCTCGATGCCGTTCGATGGGGGGCCGCTACCAACACCAATCTGAACGTCCTGCAAGCCCCGTTCCGCAGCGGGATCACGATCGAGGACTACCAGCTTGATCCACTCGTCCGTGCGATCGAAATGTCTCGCGCCAACCTTTTGATCGCCGACGATGTGGGACTCGGGAAAACCATCGAGGCGGGACTGGTGATTCAGGAATTTATTCTCCGTCACCGTGCGCAGACCATTCTGGTCGTTTGTCCTTCCACGCTTCAAATCAAGTGGCAGACGGAAATGCTCGAAAAGTTCGGGCTGGAATTCCGCATCGTCGATACAGAGTACATGCGTGACATGCGGCGGAAACAAGGTATCCACATCAATCCGTGGACCTCCTACCCGCGTCTGATTACGTCGATGGACTGGATCAAAACCGGTGATGGACTGCGCTATCTGAAGGACATTTTACCCTCGGAAACGTATCCGCGCAAGTTTGACATGCTGGTCGTCGATGAAGCCCATAATATTGCGCCTGCGGCGGCCGCCCAATACGCTCTGCCAAGCCAGAGAACGCGAATTATTCAGCGACTGGTTCCTCATTTTACGCACCATCTCTTTTTGACGGCTACACCTCATAATGGGTACGCGGAATCTTTCTCCTCGTTGCTGGAACTCCTTGACGACCAGCGTTTCGCGAAAAACGTCAAGCCCGACCCCAAACAATTGAGCCGCGTAATGGTTCGTCGTTTGAAAAACTCCATCGTGGACGAGAATCAAAATCCCCGTTTTCCCACGCGGGTTCTGAAAGGTCTGGAAATTGATTACACACCGGAAGAACAGAAAATACATCAGCTTCTGCGGGAATTTACGGCCCTGCGTCTGAAATCCTCTGCAAACTCCCGATTTGCCAACGGGACGAAGTTCGTGCACATCCTTTTGAAAAAGCGTCTTTTCTCGTCCCCCGCGGCGTTCGCCCATACACTTGAAAAGCACCGCGAAACACTTCTACACGGGCGTTCCAAACCAAAACCTGCGACGGACTTCGATGAGCGGATTCTTCATCGGGCGATTTTGCGTCTGGAGGATGAATCAAATGATGAAACCGAAATGGAAATGGCCGCGGATGAAGCGGTGAATCTGGCCACGGAACTTGCTCCTTCCCTCAATCCAAAGGAAGAGGAACTCCTCGGCAAACTGACCCAGTGGGCCGAAAGGAACAAAGACCGTGTCGATTCCAAAGCCAAGGCGATCCTAAACTGGCTCAACGCCCATTTGAAAACCGATGGGAAATGGAACGATAAACGGGTCATCCTTTTCACCGAGTACCTCGATACTCATAAATGGCTCCAAACGATTCTGGCACACCATGGCTTTGGAGGCGACCGGCTGGCGATACTGACGGGGGGAATGGCTCCCGAAGACCGGGAAAAGGTCAAAAATGCTTTCCAGACCACTCAGAAATCTGAAGTCCGAATACTTCTCGCCACCGACGCGGCTTCTGAAGGGATCGACCTTCAGAACTGCTGCAACTACATGATCCACGTCGAAATTCCTTGGAATCCCAACGTCATGGAGCAGCGTAACGGCCGAATCGACCGCCACGGTCAGCGCGAGCGCGAAGTCTTCATCTGGCACCCGGTCGGAAAGGGCTTTTCCGAAGTCGAAACCGAAGGCCGCAAGCCCGGAGACGTTGAGGGGGATTGCGAGTACCTCATGCGCGCGGCCCTGAAAATCAACACGATCCGCCAGGATTTAGGTTCGGTCGGTCCCGTCATTGCGCAGCAGATCGAGGAAGCGATGCTCGGCCATCGGACGAAGCTCGATACTTCGGAGGCTGAAGAAAAACGCCGGCGTGCCACCTCGCTGATTTCCGAGGAGAAAAGGCTCAGCGAGAAAATCGAGCGTCTGCACCATCAGCTTCTCGCGACGAAAGAAGACTTCCACCTCACGCCGCAGCACATCGAAAACGCAGTCCGAACGGCTTTGGAACTCGCTGGGAAACCGTCCTTAAAGCCCGTTTCTATCGACGGTTTGCCAGAGGGGACGGCGTTTGAAGTCCCGGCGCTTGATCATTCGTGGGGTGAGGCGCTGAAAGGGTTGAACCACCCGCATACGGGCGTTCGGCGTCCCATCACGTTCGATCACACCGCGGTGAAGGACCGGGAGGATCTCGTTCTGGCCCACCTGAATCATCGGCTCGTCCAAATGTCGCTCCGGCTCCTGCGAGAGCAAATCTGGCAGATGGACGACTCGAAAAGCCTTAAAAGAGTTGCGGTCCAGTCCGTGCCTGACCTGAAAACGCCCGTGGCACTCGTTTGGTCGCGGCTCGTGATTACGGGCGGAGATCATCACCGGCTGCACGAGGAACTGATTTTCTCCGGCGGCGAGCTGAAAGGCGATTCGTACGCCAGAATCCGCAGTCAAAGCGACCTGGATTCCTACCTCAAATCGGCCGTGCCGTTCGACTCGATCGCGCCGGAAAAGTTCGAAATGCTGAAAACCCGTTTTGAAAAGCACCGGGACAAAATTCGGGCCACGGTGGAAGCCCGGTCGCGTGATCGAATGGAGGATCTGAACTCAACGATCCAAAGGCGCAAGAAACTGGAAATTGAGCACATCACGGAGATTTTGGAACACCTTGAGGCCGATATTCGGACGGAGCTGGCGAAAGTTACGCCCGATGACGACCAGCTTCGAATGGCGTTTTACACCGAACCGGAACTCTCTCAAATCCGTCGCGACCGCCGCGCTCTTGAGGCCCGTCTGGAACGAATTCCGACGGAGAAGGAAGCCGAAATCGAGCACATTCGCACGCACTACGAAAACCCGAATTTCCGAACTTTTCCCATCGCGGTGGTTTTTCTCGTTCCGCAGAATCAGACTTGGGGGGCAAAATAAATGGTCAAGTATTCGCATCACGCCGAGTGGCTTCAGCTCGTTGAAATTTCCGGTCCTTTCCTTGCGGTCAGCGTCCTTGAGGAGGTTTTTCCGTTGGGGATGGACGCGGTTTATACCGATTCCAAACGGACTCTCCGCTCGATGTGGGAGGAGTTTAACGAGGCCGCAGAAAACGGCGACCCGAAGCTTTCCCAACTCAACGCCGAATGGGTCCGTCGGGTCCTTTCCGATTTTCTGGAATACCCGGAAGACTGGCTCGTTCCCGGCGCAGATTTTCACGTCAAGGGTGACCAGGACCTCGGGACGTACTCCCCGGACTGGGCCCTGATGGTGAACGAAGCGCCGGCTCTGTTCATCGGGGTTTTACCGGCCGGGACGAGCCTGACCTCCGCGCTGAAACCGAACACGGCCGACTGGACCGCCTCGCCGCAGGACAAAATGACGAAACTCTGCCGGGCGTACTCCGTGCGTCTGGGGCTTCTGACGAACGGCGAGCAGTGGATGCTCGTCAACGCCCCGGTCGGCGAGATTTCCGGCACGGCTTCGTGGTACGCGAGGCTCTGGTTTCAGGAGCCAAAGACGCTCCAGGCTTTCTCCACACTGCTGGGGATCCGGCGGTTTACGGGAGATCCCGACGAGACGCTTCCCGCCTTGCTCGACCGGTCCCGGGACGCTTTGCAGGAGGTCACCGACACGCTCGGCGCGCAGGTCCGGGCAGCCGTGGAAGTTCTGATCCAGGGGATCGATCTGGCCGACGCGAACCAGAACCGGGTCCTTTTGAAAAACGTCTCACCGACCGAACTTTACGAGGCCGGGCTGACGGTCATGATGCGCCTGGTCTTTCTCCTTTGCACCGAGGAACGTGGTCTGATCCTCGATGGAAACGAGCTTTACGACCAGTACTACGCCGTCTCGACGCTCCGCCGACAGTTGAACGACGAAGCCAATTTCAACGGTCAAGAGGTCCTGCGCTTCCGCTGCGACGCGTGGCCGCGGCTCCTTGCGCTTTTCCGGGCGATTTATGCCGGCGTAGAGTCCGATGCCATGCGCATTCCCGCGCTGGGCGGGTCCATCTTCGACCCGGACCGTTACCCGTTTCTGGAGGGCCGGCCGCATGGCACGTCGTGGCGGGAAATGAACCCACAGCCGCTTCCGATCGACAATCAGACGGTTCTGCTTCTGCTCAACTCGCTCCAGGTCCTCGAACATCCGGCGGGGGCCATTCATCTTTCGTACCGCGCGCTGGACGTCGAGCAAATCGGCCACATTTACGAGGGGCTTCTCGAACACACCGCCCAGCGTGTTCCCGAAAATGTCGTGATCCTCGGCCAGAAGGGAAGCGTGAAAGCGAAAAACCCCTACGCCGAGCTGGCCGAGCTGGAATCGCTTGCGCTCGACTCGGAAAACGATCTTCTGGAATACGTCACCGCGTTGACCGGGCGCTCCCGACAGGCGGTGAAAAACGACTTGCAGCGTTCCCGCGACGCCGAGCAAAATCCCGCCGTCCGGCAGACGCTCCTGAACGAACTGGTCCCGGTCTGCGGCGACGACAAACTGGTACACCGGATCCTGCCGTTTGCCTTCCTGCTCCGCAAGGACGCGTGGGGAAAACCGGTCGTTTATCTGCCCGGGTCGTTTATGGTCACGCTCTGTCAGGACCGCCGCGACACGGGAACGCACTACACGCCCAAAGCCATGACGGAGAAAATCGTCGAAAGGACGCTCGCCCCGATTCTCTTCGGAGACGACGCTTCCAGCGTCGATAAAAAAACATCATTTCATTCAGACGACGCTGGAAGCGTCGTCCCCGTAAGGTCGGAAAAGATCCTTTCCCTCAAAATCTGTGACCCGGCGATGGGTTCCGGAGCGTTTCTCGTGCAGGTTTGCCGATACCTGGCCGTTCGGCTGCGGGAGGCGTGGAACCAGGCCGAAAAAGAGGGAAAATTCATCGATTCCCGCGGCGTGGTCCACGACACACCGCCCACGGAACCGATGACCAATCTGCCGGATGAACGTCTCATCGAGGCCCGCCGACTCATCGCCGAGAAATGCCTCTACGGCGTGGACATTAACCCGCTGGCGGTCGAGCTGGCCAAGCTCTCCATCTGGCTCGTGACGATTTCCAAAGGGAAGCCGTTCGCCTTCCTCGACCACAATCTCAAGTCCGGTGACAGTCTGCTCGGGGTCCGAAACATCGAACAGCTCGTCCAGTTCCGCATGAAGTTTGAAAAGGAGGAGCACCTTCTCCTTTTCGGCTCCGGGATCCAGGACGCGGTCAACGAAGCCATCGATCTGCGTCAGCGGCTCACCCAGACGAAGATCAACGACATTCAGGACGTTCACAGGATGGAGGACCTGCACAGCGCCGCCCAGTCGGAACTCCGAAAATGCCGTGTTCTCGCTGATTATTTCATCGGGAACGTCCTGGTGACCCCCATGAAGAAACTGCAGGATCGTCTCGACGCGTGCTCCGCCATGATCGACGTGGTTCTGAACGGTACGGAGGACGACTGCGAGAGGACCCGCATCGAGGCGCAGAAACTCCTGAACACGGACCTCCCGCCGGGCAAACCGCACCGTCACCCGTTCCACTGGGCGCTTGAGTTTCCCGAGGTTTTCCAGGCCGGCGGTTTTGACGCCATCTGCGGCAATCCCCCGTTCAGCGGCGGACAGCACCTCACCGGCACACTCGGGACCGCCTACCGAAACTACCTCGTGAACCACATCGCCGACGAAACGAAAGGCTCGGCCGACCTGGTCGCCTATTTCTACCTGAACGCCTTCCGCCTGCTCAAACCGGACGGCATTTTCGGCCTCATCGCCTGCAACACGATCGCCGAGGGAGACACCCGGCAGGTCGGGCTGGAGCGTATCCTGAAACAGGGCGGGACCATCATCGCCGCCAACCCGAACGTTCCGTGGTCCGGCACGGCCGCGGTCGTCGTTTCGCTCGTATTCGTCGCGAAAACCAGCTCCTGGACCGGTCCGTACTTCCTCAATGATGAGCCGGTTGAAAAGATCTCCGCCTTCCTCTCCTCCGAGGACGAATGGACGCCGAAGGTCCTGAAAGCCAATGAAAACCAGTCGTTTCAGGGGTCGATCGTTTTGGGTCTTGGTTTCACCATGAGCGAAGAGGAGACTCAGGCATACATCAAGAAGGACCCGAAAAACGCGGAGGTTCTGTTCCCGTACCTGAACGGCGAAGATCTGAACTCCGACCCGCAGCAGAAGCCGTCCCGGTGGGTGATCAATTTCTGGGACTGGCCGCTGGATCGCAAAGCCCCGGGACGCTGGGAAACCGCCGACAGCAAAATGAAAAAGGAATATTTGACGAACGGCCACGTTCCGCCGGATTACCCCGGCCGGGTCGCCGCGGATTTTCCGGAATTGCTGGAGATCGTGGAAGAGAAGGTGAAGCCGGAGAGGGAGAAATCCGCCGATAAAACAGCACGTACAAAATGGTGGCAATTCTTGAGGCCCAGACCTGAACTTTACCACGCTATTGGAAGAGGTGGCTCGTTCGTGAAACACCATGAAGGATGGGAAAAGTTCAAATCCCTTCCAGAAACCTTGGCAATCACGTTACATACAAAATATTTTCAACCTGCATTTGTTCCTAACACATTCGTTGCAAGTCACGCACTTGCAATATTTTCAGAATATTCCAAAGCTCATTTTGCTATTCTTTCTTCCTCAATAATGACAGAATGGGTCTGGAAATTGGGTTCCAGATTAGGGGCAACTACAGTTCGGTTTACCCCCTCCGACTGTTACGAGACGTTTCCCTTCCCGGTCGATTACGATTCGCGTCTTGAGACTCTTGGCGAGGAGTACGACGTGCTTCGGCGTGCGATCATGACGAGTGAGGAGATCGGCCTGACGAAACTTTACAATCGCTTCCACACGCCGGAGGAGCGTGACCCACGTTTCGAGCGCCTTCGCGAGCTTCAGCGCGAGATCGACGAGGCGGTCCTCCGATCTTACGGCTGGGAGATCCCCCTTGACCACGGCTTCCACCAGGTGCCGTACCTCCCCCCGAAAGACTCCCTCCGCTACACGATCAGCGACCCTGCCCGCCTCCGCATCCTCCGCCACCTCTCCCGCCTCAACCACGAAAGATGGGAGGAGGAAGAAAGGGAAAGGAGGAAGGTGAAATAAATATTTTTTCCTATTTAATTACCCCCCCCTTGAATTCAATGAGAGCATTAAGTACAATTGAGAATATAGAGATAGAGAAATAATATTTTTAAGTAGATAATAATCCATCTTACTTGGTTTTCATGCCAGAAAGGGTACACATGGTTGTAAAATTTCAGGATTTTAAATTTACTAATTATGATAGAATTGGTGATGCTTCTGCAGAAAATGATTCAGATTTTCTGGATGAATGCTTTGTTGACACAGGTTTGCTTAAACGGCTTCTATGTAATGAAGAAAGTCGATATATTATTTTAGGAAGAACAGGCGCAGGAAAAACCGCACTACTCAACATCATTGGTAAAAAAAACGAGAAACATTTTGACTTAGATGTTGAAAATTTATGTTTTGCAAATTTAACATCCTCAAATATCTGTCAAAATCTTATAAAACTTGATATTGATTTAGCTCCGTTTTGTAAGGCTTTTTGGAATTACATCATAGGTGGAGAAATACTTCGACATCTTGTACCAAGAGGATGTCAAAATTGGATTTATTTTGCAACAAACTGTTTGACAGATAAGAAGTACAAGCAAGCCATCGATATATTGAATTCTTACGAAGCAAATTTGTTTACTACCTCATTAGATGAACGGGTATCAACGATTACGCATTCGATTGAAAGAAAAATCGGAGCACAAGTAAGTGGTATTATTGGGCCAACTGGGGAATTTATAGTTCGTGACGAAAATTCAAAACAATGTAAATCTGAGATTCAACAGATTGTTAGTACCGAAATTGCACAAGCCCAAACAAGAGTAAACGAGATTATCAAAGGTCTTATGGAAACGAATAAGTATTCTTTATATGTGACAATCGATCACTTAGATCAATTGGAAACTGAAAAATTAACGGGGATATTATTACGAACACTTGTGGACTCTGTAGGTACTTTTAATAAAATTCATAATTTAAAAATCTTAATTGGACTTCGTAATGATTTGTTTGATTACATTCTTTCTGATCATAGGAATTACCATATACAAAAAGAAAAATATGAATCAAGTTCAATTGAAATTAAATGGAACAAAACGAATCTCAAAGATTTAGTTGATACTCGTATTCAGAAAATGCTTAAAAGCCATGATGTTATAGAAAAAGTTGAAACCGATGAAATATTTACTCAAAACATCAATTATGAAAATAAAAAAATAAAATTTTTCGACTTTCTAATTGAACGTACTTGGTTACGTCCGCGAGATGTTATTGATTTTATTAACAAAACATTAGGAGAAGCTGTCGGTACTAATAAAGTTACACAAAGGGATGTTCTGGATGCAATGCCTAAATATAAAAAATCACGTATTGGAGCATTGATTGATGAATGGAAGCTTCTTTATCCAGACATTGAAATACTTCTAAATTTTTTAAAAACCAGAGAAATTAGAGATTCAATTGAAAACTGGAATTTAGAAGTGTTTAAAAATGAATTAGAAACATTGTACTGTAATTTTAAGTCCAATGTCGATAATACAGAATTAATACAATTTTTAAATAATCCAAAGGAAAACTTTCTTTTTTTCCGTAAATTTGTTATAAAAGTGTTGTACCAAGTAGGTGCAATCGGAATTAAACCAAAAGAAAGTCATAACTTTGAGTGGTTTTACAAGGATGGAAAAGAATTCGATGATAAGTGGATAAAAGGTGATACTATAATACAGAAGCACCTTGTATTTGAAACTCACGAATGATTGCAGACTACTCACTTGGCTTTTGTTCTACCCTGAACTTAATAAGTTAAGTGGTGAAAATTATAATCAAACGAACATTTCATGAAAGTTTGGCGAAAGATTAAAACCGAAACGGAATACGATGAAGCCCTCGCAGCGATTGAAGAACTGCTGAAAATCAGTGACGAGAACATGACAGAGGAACAGTAGTGGTATGAGCTGGAACTGATTTCCATACTCGTTGAGATGTACGAGAACGACCATTTTTCGATTCCGCTGCCCGATCCGATTGAGGCGATTAAGTTTCGGATGGAGCAGGAAGGGTTAATCCCGCGGGACCTTAAAAAATACATCGGATCGGAAAAAACGGTCGTTGCGGTTCTGGCAGGCAAAGAGCCGTTGAGCCTTCCCATGATACGCGCCCTTCACGAAGGTTTGGGCATTCCGGCCGAAGTCCTCCTTCACCCGCATCCGGCATTTCCCGGTACGGCGGATTCAGGATGATTGCAGTCTGTACCCGTGCATACGTGAGTTTTGATATTTGAGAAAAAACTGTCGAAAGAAATGCCTTGTAAAAGTACTTTTATGAGGCATTTTTAAATTGTTTAGTTTTCACCAAAATTGATTAATCCTTGTTCTTCGTCTAACTTCTTTTTTTTCCGAAGTTTTTTTCCATCATCGGTTTCAACGTACTCTGAAAATTGAGAAACTGTGTGTTTTAATACATGGAGAATATTATAATCTTTTAGAACTTCTTCTCCCTTACGATTAAATTTCCTATCTATTGACAAATGACATAATAATGTGCTTCCCTTTTGAAATGACATCCTTTTTTCCTCAACTTCTTCCATAAAGTCTTTTGATTTCATCCGAAAGTTATGTACCTTTCCTTTATATCTTCCCTTCCAAGAATAGGACATGTTTGCTTCAAGTACAGGACTAATAATTTCAATCTTTGCCTCCTCGTCGATGATAGGAGGTAAAGATTCATCACAAAAAACGAAATTATGAAAATGGACTCTTTCAACAACCTGTTCGGGTTCTCTCTTATCAAAATCTTGGTTTAAAAAACTATAACCGATTTGTAAAACGCGCTCCTCTTCTTCTAATTCTTGGTAAAATTTAGAGCGTGCTTTATTAATTTGCTGTTTATGTTTTTTTCCCTCTTTGGATTCTATTTTTTTTCTTATAAGTTCATTTTTTAATTCATAATTCTCTATTTCTTTTTCTAGTTTTTGTTTACGTAATAAATCCAATTCCTTCTGGCGATCAGAATATTCAATCATTGATTCAAAATATTGTATATTTTTTTCACGGAGTTCATCGTCTTGGAAGAAACCCTTAATAATATGGTTTAATGGTTGAAAGGCAACTGTAAAAATTTGTGTGAGTATTATGGTAAATAATGCTAGGTGATAAGGATTATTGCTATTAAATTTGAATAGTTGTCTTATTCCTCCTTCTTTGAGAGCTTCCGTTTCTATTCTAAATTCGTCAAGACAACATAAAAAACTTAATTTCCTAATGACTCTTAAAAGTTCTCTTTCACAATGATTTAAAATTTCAGCGTCCATAACGTGCTGATTGTCTTTCAAGTAATAATGAACTTCGAAAAAAATATGTACATGGTAATTATTAAATTTTGCTTCCACATTATTCATTATGGTTTCTCCTTTTATTATCTAAGTTCAATTAGAATATCCTCATAGAACAGCCTTTCCCAGTGTCTGGCGAGCTGGCGGGGGATGTAGCCGTTTTTGAAGAGGACGCCCACCTCCATGTTGCGGTCCATCGCCTTTTCCGTCAGGTTCGCGCTAGTAATGAGGGCCATGCTCTGATCCGCCACGGCGCATTTGGCGTGAACTGCCGCGGAAGTCGGGTTTTTGTCGGGGTTCCAAATGTAAAAATGGGCCTGCGGGAACGCTTTGCGCATCGGCGAGATGCAGTCTTGATCGAGCGTTCCGCCGAGTTCCTTCGGAGTCTCAAGGAGGAAATGGACCTCCACCCCACGCTCGATCGCATCGGCGACGGCGTTCAGAACCAGTTCGGCTTTGTAAGCCACAAAACTCACGATGATGAGCTGCTTTTGGGCCGCGTGGATCAACTCGCACAGGGCCTGCTCCGTCTTGCGAACTGCCAGCTTCGAGCCGTGCGGACCGCTCCAGAGCAGGTCCACCGATGAGCTTTCTTCCCGCCACCGGTTCGAGGCTCGGGCCATGCGAAACGCCACGGCCAAATCACGCCCCGTCACTTCAGGATGGCACAGGAGTTCCGCGGTAAGCCGTTTCTGATCTTCCCTGGAAACGCCCGGCCCCCAAACGTCGGGAAGTTTGGCGAAATCCGGAGCGGAGGCGGTTTTTTCGGCCTGGCTTTCCAGCGACGCAAGCCGCTGCGGGGGGAGGGAAAACGTCACCTCGGCTAAAAGGTCAAACAGCGTGTTCATTGATCCTCAACCTCGGAAGCAGGGAAAAATCCAAGACGCCCCTCATCTGGCGGGGCCACCACCATGGAACGGTCCAGGAACCGGTTGCAAATTTCGCAGGTCGTTTCCGGCACGAAAATACAGGAGTGGCACGCCGCCCCGTTGGGGAAACGTCCGTACTCGATTCTTCGTTTCGAGCACAGCGGGTCAGACGGGCAGTTCTGGGCGTTTTCCAGTGCCCGCAAGATGATTTCTTCGAGGTGCTTTTTCTCGCCCATCTCAACCAGACCGCCCAGTGTGCCATCCGAGTCGGGCGCAGCCGTGTACAGGAGGAGCCCGGCCATCGGCGGATCCGTCTTCGTACTGGCGTAAATCCGTTCCTGAATGCTGGCCGTATTGTAGCCACAGTACTTCGAAAGCTCGCGAACAAGCAGGTGGGAAAGCGAGTGGAGAATGATGTAACGCGCGCCGGGGTAGCCGATTTCCGGATTAAGACGACGTGAGCCACGCCACGCTTTGTAACATTCATGAATGAGATGGTCACGGGCTTTGACCTCGGGCCGCGTCTCCCACTCCTGCAGTTTTTCTTCGTTAAACCGGATGAAAATCCCCTCGCCGAATACCTCGCTGGCGGGGAGCCATTCCGGCGGGCGTTTCGAGAGCAGGATCCTGTCCTGACGTTTCGGATTCATGTAGGACAGTTCATCCGGCGGCTCAAGTCGGGTAAAATTGATCAAAACGTTCACTCTTCGCAGGCGTTCGAGCAGACGCACCTCGCTGATGAACTCGCGAAACTGATCTGGTGGGGGAGTCTCTTTGCAGAGAAAATTCCTTCGGTCATGCGGCGGGTTGGGTGAGGTCAGAACCTTCCACTCCGGCACACGAACGTCCTCTTCCGAAATGCGGGCGGCAGGGACCTGCTGCTTTTTCTTGCGCTGGATGAGGTCCCAAATTTCGGCGAGAGGCCAATGGTCCAGATTTCTTCCGATTGCCTTCCACAATAACGCGGCCGTTTTTTCGGATTCACATTCCTGAAAAACGTCCCAACGACTGGAAATGATCTCCGCCAGCTCGGAATCCTCGGTCGGAATCGAGAGAGCGGAAAGGGTCATGGGGAACCAACTGTTGCTTGAGCCAAGCATCACTGGCCGCAGTTTTTCGGTACACGGCTCGAAACTGTTCAGGTGCGGGTGATGACCGCGGCAGGCTGGAAGAATATTGGGAATAAAACTGCTGAAAGCGTCTTGCATTTTACGCTGCCTTCCACACTCACATTCCACGTGGATGTCTTCCAGACGTGAGGATCCCGTTTCGTAAAAATGCAAACTTCCCTGGCAGTCAGAAGGACCTCCGTGAACAAACCAGCGCCAAGGGAATTCGTCGATGTGCCCATTTGCACAGGCGACCAAGAAACGGGCGGGAACCGCAACTGCATGCTTGTATTGGCATGATTTGTGCTCAAAATGCGTCTGTTCGGGACGAGTCGTATTTTGCCTGAGCTCAAAAAGTCCTGTATCATATTCCGCCAAAATATTGCATTTGGTACAGCGAAGCCAGCGAGGAAACGGCCGCACGGGAACACCACGAAAGTACTCCGCGGAATAAGGTGTCACCGTTCCGTCCTGGGGGATCGGAGGCGCGACCAATTTTTGGACCTGTGCCCCAGCAACCCGCTGAACAGAGGCCAGAAGGCGCGGTTCTATGATGATGTTTTCCGATGTATCCTTCCAGAAATCCAGCCCCATCGTCACGACGGAAATGTTCGGAAGGTCAATAAACGCCCCGGGACCGTACGTCCAAAGGAGTTGGCTCGGTCGAACCTGACCAATAAAGCATTCGTTTTTCATCAGTCATTCCCTCCATTATCCTGCGGCGGAAAAACCCAGTCCGGTTCTTCGTCGGCGACCGAACGCTGCGTTTTATCCATGATAAGCCTTACACCGGGTTCCACCTCCCGCATCGAGAGCGCGACCGTCCACTCGTCCCACTCTTTTGCACTTGGCTGCTCAAGAAGTGGTACTTCATTTCCACCCCCCTGGCTATTTTTATAAACGAGTTTTACGCCGCCTTGAGTGGCTTTTTTCGCCCATAAATCAATGCGGGATTTCGTCATGCTCTGGGCGTTCTCCTTCTTTTCCGGGTCCTCTGTAACGCCATGTGCCCGTTCGGTAATGATTTTTTGAACACGTTGCGCTTCCTCACTGGCTGGATCATCAAGAAGAGACGCGCCGAGGTTGGGGCCAAAATCGTCATTCCCCAGACGCAGGAGACTCGCCAGGACCCCCGTCAAACCACGATCCAGCGCACGCGCTGCGTAAGGTGTGACAGACTGCGCTTCCACGTGTTTGTAGAACGTGGCGTGGTAATGCTCGAAAGTTTCAAAATGAGAGAAATCCCTTGGCCTCGTCCAGTTGAACACGGTGAAAACCAGACCGGGAAATTCACGTCCCACGCGGCTTGTGGCCTGAATGTACTCGGCGTTGTTCTTGGGCTGACCGTTCACAGCCATCACACCCAACCGATTAATGTCCACGCCGACTGAAAGCATGTTCGTTGCGAGCAAAATATCAGGCGTACGGGTATCACCCCTTCTCGGGTCCGGATTGTACGGAGTTTCCAACTGCTCCAGCTTCTTGGGAATGTCGCGGCTGCTCACACGCGAAGTCAGTTCATCAACGGCACAAATACTGCGCCTGGCCAAACCAGGACGTTTAAGATCTCTAAGGCTTTCTACCCTGTATGAACGGGTCCGAACATCGTCTTCCGTCAGACGACGCATACCGCCCAATTCGCGAAGTGAATTGAAGTACCCGACGAGCGTCATATACGGATCGGCCGCCTCTCCAAAATGATTGTAAAGGAACTGGGCCGCCGTCAAAATCGCGACATAAAGCCGAATCAGAATGGCTGGCCGCGATGCGCCCGGTGAGCAGATCCCAACGTAACGCCGGCCGGGCATAAGCTCTTTGCTGCGCTGAACAGAAAAATAATTGTCGCCGATGTTCAAACCGGGGGCCGGGAAAATACTGGCCTTCCTCAAAAAGACGTTCCGAATTTGCTTCGTGGCCATGCGTACCGTCGCGGTTGAAGCAATGATTTTGGGATGGATTTCCCGACCGTTAAGGTTCCATGCGCACAACGAATCAATAGCAGTCTCGTAAAGACCTACCATCGTTCCCAACGGGCCGCTAATGAGGTGAAATTCGTCCTGAATAATCAGGTCTGGAGGACGAACGGCCGTGACTTCACGAACCTTTGTAGCTTCGTAGTTCTTTTTTTGCGGATGATTCCCGGTACATTCCGAATCCGGAAACAGAAGACCATGGCGAGGACACTCCTTATGAACCTTCCCGAAGAGATTCCGAACGGCTCCATTCCAAGGCATCATCGCGAATTTATCAACTGTGGAAATGAGCATACTCGGTGGACGATGGTAAATTTCTTCATCCACTACCTGTACGGGAATTCCCTGTCCGTGAGCTTTTTGACGAGAGAATTCACATCGGCCGGTCGAATCGCCGCAATAGATAATGGTGCGAAGAGTTTCCTGATTTACATCAATTTCGCGTCCAGGCTCGATCACGGCACCACACCAGGGGCAAGTTGTCAGTTGGGCCGGGGTAGAATTGATTCCCGAAAAATTATGATTCTTCTCACTTAGAATTGCATCACGACTTTCCTCGGTCCGGTTTGGAGTGGTCTTTTGCCCGACCCAAAGCCCGAGAGAAAACGGTTCTTCGCCCCATATTTCCGGATGCTTTTTTCGTTCAATTTCCATCGCGCAAATGAGGGCCGACGCTCGCTGAAACTGCTGGATCGTCAGAAGACGGAGCGTATAACGCATGATGACCGCCAGACCTCGGCTTGCGTCTACCCCCCCAAGATTTCCCTGGAGACGGCGAATTGCCATCGTAAACGCAGCAACCCCCAGGTAAGCCTCAGTTTTACCACCGCCAGTCGGGAACCAGATTAAATCTGCCCGTGCGTCTTTTTGAGCCGTTCGGTCAACGTGAGTTGGTTCTGTCAAAGCTGGAATGGAAAGGAGCAAAAACATCAGCTGGAACGGGCGCCAAGTATAATTCTTCGGATCTTTCGCAAAGTCTTTGACTTCTTTTTCGGACTTCCCCTTCCCTCGTCGTTTGGCAGCAGCGTACAGTGAATGAATTCGTTGCTGATACATTACGAGATTGGCAAAATGAAACGCTTCACGTGCTTTTTTGTTCTTGTCCAGTACGTCCAAACCTTCCTGAAGCCGGTCACGAATTTCCTCACAGTGATCAATGGTCTTTTTTGCAGCTGATTGAAATTTCTGAAACTCGGCATTTTGGGCATCTTCTTTGAGCTGTGAAATCCAATCCGAGTAGTCGTTGATGATAAATCGAAGCCGTTCGAGCAGTTCACCCTTGGGAGCCTCAGCCAGCCAACGCATATTTAGCCATTTTTGGTCATAAATCATTTTTAAAGCTGGACGATCTTCCTCACGAGCCCCAGGCGTTTCTGTGATGGGAATTTCATAATCAGGAATAACAGCCGTCGAAATCTCGCTTGCCAGCCAAAAATCTTCCCCACTCCCCGGCTTGGCATGAACCGCGACACCATGTCCTTCCGCAAATTCTATCTCCTTTCGGTACAGCATAGTGAATTGCTGATGCTCTTGGTCGTTTTCCTCAAATCGCATATTTTTCCGACTGGGTTTCGGTGGGAAAATGGGCTTGCCGTCTAAAGAACGAACCGTCAATTTCGGCTGAAAAACCCAAGCTGCGTCACGATTTCTACTAGGAAGTTCCTGTTCATTGACGAGAAAAACCGAAACGACCCACAATGAATTGGAACTTTGGGTCGAGTAACAGTAAACATTTACGTTAGGAATATTGGGGTCAATTTGCAATATTTCTTTTCTGGACGAAACCGTCAGATCCACCACTTCCTTTCCACCAGAAGGAATCCTTTTCCAACAGAGTTTTGGCTTCCCACTCGGAAGAAAGGCGTACTCACTCTTTACACGTTCATAACGTCCCCACGAAGCTTCAATTTCAAATTTTGGCTGATCCGCCCTCAAAGCAAAAGTAAACCCAAATGACGACTGGAAGAAGGTCTGAGAATACATCCTGTCGATTGCATCCCCTTCCCCTTCATTTCCACCAGAAGGAGGGACATCCTGTTCCAACGGTGGTTCATCTTTGGAATCAGATTCTTCCAAATCACTTTCTTCGTCTTCATCATCTTCATCATTCAGATTTAGATTAAACGGTGTGTCAAGCCGAAACCCATACTGCGGCAGATTTTCGGGAATATTAGGAGCCAGTTTCCCTAAAGAGTAACGATCAGAAACTCTCATGCCGACGATTTCCTCTCGGGGACCACCTGCAGGCCCCAATAAATCATCGCAAACCGCCTGTTGCATCAGGTCACGCAAATATTTCTGAACCTCAACATCTTTTTTGTCAAGACTTTGAAGTGCCCGAAACTCGTTCTGTCCTGCAATCTTCAGCGCCTTCTCAAGCTGCATGTTTTCGACTTTCCAGACCTTAGCGGGCACATCACGTTCAGGAATTTGCAGCTTTTCAAAAGGGATTGATTCTGGAAAATCAACCACTCGGTCAAAATAGAATACGACCGAATCCTCGAAAAATCTTTTCAGACAGATACGTCTCACCCCTAGAACACACCGTTTTTCAGGATCTCCAAGCAGGAGTGCATCTCCTTCTTCAATCCCACCCAAAGAAAACGATTCCTGTACTGAAAATCTCAGTGAAAAGCGTCCGGTTTTCTCAAGAACCAACCAGGAGTGAAACTCTTTTTTTTGTTCTGCGCCTTTTCTCATTTTATATTCCTCACGAAGTTGTTAGAGGATTAATTATAAAGGGACTGTGATACAGTGTCAAGCCCCCATTAAGAAAAATCCTGACGAATTTACGTAAGAGAAGTTTGTACCAATCGATATTATTAGCTTCTTTCAAAAAATAGTATAGGAATGGGTGTTGAATTGAATACTCAATACCAAATTCAAACCTTTTTTACTACCCAGTAACGTTTCCCGTTTTTAAGCTCCAAAAGACCAATTTCCGCTAGTGAGACCATGAGATACCGACTTTCCGATGTGGGTAACTTACTATTCACATTGCCCCACCTTGAAAAATCTCGAAAGTCCGATATAATCAAGTTATGATGAATATTTTGAAAACCGTTTGTCGAGGTTCATAACAATGAACGATGAATTTTACAACCAAATCCTTCAAATCTTGACCGATGCTCGGTCAAGAGTGTTCCATAACGTGAATTTCACGATGGTCGAGGCATATTGGCACGTCGGGAAAATGATTGTTGAGGAACAAGGGGGTGTAGAACGCAATGAGTACGGCAAGAAACTCCTCCAGGAACTTACTGTAAATCTGACTCGTGACTTTGGAAAGGGATTTACTGTAACGAATCTCAAATATATGCGGCAGTTCTACCTCACATTTCCTAATATCAGTGAGCTTTCCAGGGATTTGAGCTGGTCTCATTATAGGCTCCTGATTCAGGTAGATAGTGAAAAAGCACGTCAGTTTTATACCACAGAAGCTATTAAATCCCGCTGGAGTGTTCGTCAGTTGGCGAGGCAGATCGACACATTTTTCTACGAACGGCTTCTTTCCAGCCAAGACAAAAAGGGTGTGGCGGCAGAGATCCAGAAACTCGAACCTGGAAAATCTCCATCCG
>JAFTCU010000052.1 GCA_017454585.1 Thermoguttaceae bacterium
ACCTTCGCGCAGGCAGATCCACCACTCTTTTCCTTCTTCGTCCCAGGTCCATTTGACGTCGGAGCGTCCGGCAAAAGCCGCGGCCAGTTCCGCCTCGGTGGGCATTTTGTCGGAGCCGTCCACCGCGCGAACGTACCAGATCGGAATGCGGTGGCCCCACCAGAGCTGACGGCCGATCGGCCAGTCGCGTTTTTCGGAGAGCCAGTCGAGGTACGTTCTGGCGTAGCGTTCCGGGAAGATCTTCACGCGACCGTCCGTCACGGCGTCCATCGCGCTCTGGGCCAGGTCGGCCATGCGGACGAACCACTGGTCGTTCAGGAACGGCTCGATGATGGTTTTGGAACGGTCGCTGACCGGGACTTCGTGCTCGTGCTCTTCGACCTTCACGAGCACGCCGGCGGCTTCCAGATCGGCCACCATCAGGTCACGCGCGTCGAGCATTTTCATCCCGACGTACTTTTCCGGGACGGTGCGGCTCAGTTCGGGCGCGTCGGCCGTGATGTTGGTGAATTTCTTGCCGTCCCACGTGTAAACGCTGGCTTCCGGGGCGAGCGTTCCGTCTTTCTTCATGATGTTGATGAACGGAACGCGCGTGCGTTTGCCCACTTCAAAGTCGTTGGGGTCGTGGGCGGGCGTGATCTTCACGCAGCCGGTCCCCATTTCGGGTTTCGCCCAAATGTCAGCTACGAGCGGAATTTCACGGTTGGCGAGCGGCAGGAGGAGCTTCTTCCCCGCTTTGGCCATCGCGGCCAATTTTTCGAGGAGTTCCAAATGCGTCTCGCGGCGTTTCAGAAGAGCTTCCAGCTTGGCTTCGAGTTCGTCTTTCTCGGCGTCCTTGGCGTCGGCCAGAGCGTCACGGAGCTGCTTTTCCAGAAGGTCGAGCTGCTTGCGCGGCTCGGGGTGGCACGCGACGCACGTATCGCCGAGCATCGTTTCCGGACGGGTCGTCGCGACGGTCACGAATTCCAGGTCGCCCGGCTGCGGGTCGATGACGGGGTAATTCAGGTACCAGAAATGCCCGGCCTGCGTTTCGTTATTGATCTCATCATCACTCACGGCGGTCTGAAGGGCGGCGTCCCAGTTCACGAGTTTCTTGCCGCGGTAGATCAGGCCCTTTTCAAAGAACGTGAAGAACGTGTTGCGCACCGCCCGCGCACAGACCGGGTCGAGCGTGAAACGCAGACGGTCCCAGTCGCAGCTGACGGAGAGTTTTTTGAGCTGGCCGATGATGCGTTTTTCGAAGGAATCTTTCCAGTCCCAAATGCGTTTGACCATCGCGTCGCGCCCGATGTCGTTGCGGGTCAGGCCTTCTTCCTCGCGGAGTTTCTTTTCCACCATGGCCTGCGTGGCGATGCCGGCGTGGTCGGTGCCGGGGATCCATAGCGCCTCGAAACCCTGCATCCGTTTCATTCGGACGAGAATGTCCTGCAAAGTATCATTCAGGGCGTGCCCCATGTGCAGTGCGCCCGTGACGTTCGGCGGCGGAATCACGATCGTGAACGGTTTTTTGTCCGGGTTTGGCGTACTATGGAAAAGTTTGTTCTCTTCCCAGTAGGGGTACCACCGTTCCCACGAGGTTTGAAAGTCGTACTGTTTTGGAAGTTCAAAGGATTCGGCCATTTCAAGCACCTGTCACGTCAAGAGGATGTAAATAAAAAATTCATAATTATTATACCGCGAATCGGATTTTATTCAAGAGGGGGCACTTCCAGAATTACGGGGACGACGCTTCCAGCGTCGTCCACGTTGGGACGGCCTCTCGCCGTCCGCTGGAAAATTCAATTCCTATATGGGAGCTGACTTTGTGAAATTTGAAATAAACTCGGAGAAAAATTTGTATTGGGATCAGAGCGGAATAGTTCATTTCTTAATTGAAATTTAGCAATTTCGATTTGATGCCGATCTTCTTGCGTTGAATTGGGAGCAAGATTAACTTCTGTAACGAAAGTTGCAAGCTCCCTAGGTCGAAATCGAATTTCAAGATATGGTTTTGTACTATCTAAATGAATTTGACCTCTGTGCGGTTCATCAAACAATCTCCATTCCTTTTCTTCTTGATAAGCGTGATGTTTTATTAACATACAAAGATCAATTAATTCTGAAGACAACAATCCATTTGCCCCAAAAATTTCTTCCTCAGAAATGGCGCTTTTCATAAATATTTGCGTCAATTTGCTTATTATTTCTTGAATTTCATTATTGTCTCCATCTTCGTTATAGTAAAGACATTTTCTAAGTTGCCATTGCGACAAATCCATCAAAGAACTACTATTAATATCCTCAATTACCTCTCTCAATTTTTGAGTATTAAAACCAATAGCACAACCTCCATTATGGCAGTATCCACGCCAAAGTGACAAGGCGTCTTTTTGTGCACAAAAGCTAACAACAAAACAATCTCTATTCGTGCAAGTTTCATTTAATTTGTGAACGAGTTTTGTTGTCGATTCAATTTTAGAATTATCACCTTGTGCACGTAGGAAATTATCGACTACATTTAAACTATAGATCCATTCTCCAGGGTCATTCATTGAATAGCAATGAGATGCCCTTAATGTCATACTGGTTAAAATTTTAACCGCATTCTCGATTGATGTGTAATGCCATAACGTTTCAGGTAATTTTTCGTAAAGCATAATGCCTCCATAAATTAAAATAAGGGAAAAGCTCGTTCTCAAAGGATGAATTAATGTGCTAAATGCAAAAAGCGTGTCACTGTCAAAATGGCAGTTGATTTTCTCCTGTCTGATTTAATATCCCAGCTCCCTCAAGGCTTCCTGAGCTTGAACGTCTCCTTGTTCGGCGGCCTTGCGGTACCAACTTACTGCTTCCTTTTCGTCTTTATCCACTCCAGTACCGTTACGGTAACAGTTTCCCAAATTGTACTGAGCGGCTATGAATCCTTGTTCTGCAGCCTTGCGGTACCATTTTACCGCTTCCTTTTCGTCTTTATCCACACCAGTACCTCTGAAGTAACAAACTGCCAAATGATTCTGAGCACGTAGGTCCCCCTGTTCTGCGGCCTTACGAAACCAGGTTGCCGCCATCTCATAGTCTTTCTCAACAACGGTGCCAAGCAGGTAGTGAAGTCCCAAAGAGGTTTGTGCTGGAGCGTATCCCTGTTCTGCAGCCTTACGTAACCATCTTACCACTTCATTTGCATCTTTCTTTCTTATATAATAATTCACCAGTTCATACTGCATTTCCACGTCACCTGCTTCGGCCAGTTTTTTAATCTCGGCAATCCTCTGGTCTTCGTCGGCAAGGAGATTTAATTCCAAATATTTCCCGTCAAACAGTCCGTCTTTCGCCCACGTTTCCAGCGTCTCTTTGAAAGGTATGAGGGTGACGAGCGTATCACCCTGGCGGGACTCAAGAATTGCGCGGGAGACCAGAATCACATCCAGGACGCGGTTTTTACGTGGCTTGAGGTCTTTCAAGGCCGTTACTGGCTCACCGTTCCAAGCGAGTAGGACGAATGCTTTCGAATCTTTCGACGGTTTAACTGGAAAACCAGCGACGGAAATAATCGCTCCATTGTCACCCAGCTCAAACAGGTCCTCCGCTTCACAATCGTAATTAATAGTCTCAAGAACCTCCTGGAGAGTGTAATCGCTTTTCTTGTTATACCTGAATTCCCACTCGCGGCTTGCGCCGTCTGCCGTCAGGCGAACCGTAAAATGCGGAAATTTCTGAATCGACTGAGTAAAAGCGTCGTCGTACTCCTTATTGGAAATTTTAATCTGACTTCCCGTGATTCGAATTTCCGGTGCCGATTCCAAAAGTTTCATTTTGCTTGAATCATTCAAAGCCATTTCAAATTGACACGGGAATGGTTCACCCGTAGGACGAATAACAAACTCTCCATCGGTATAGGCCGGTTGCGCGTTTCCAATATGCTCATTCCCACAGTAAACCGGAATCGTATCGGTAGAATCCTGGGTAAAAACGAGGGAGGCGTCGGTATGATTCACGAAATTGACCGTAAACAAAAGTTTCCGATTGTATCGAAGCGTTTGGTTCCCCTTGCTCGTATCTTCGCTCTCGGTAGCCTTGTACGTGGTATTCTCGCTTTTCACCCATTCATTCTGTTGGGTCTTTGCGGTAAGATCTTCCTGTTTCCACCCCAATCCTGCGGACATGCCGGCAGAACCCTGGAGGCCCCAATTTGCAAAGAAACCACCGTCAAAACCAACTCCACCTTTTACGGAGGCTTCTGCATCCGCGGAAAAATGGCTTTCTGAAGTGTTCGTCGTCGCATGCGTATCACGTGAAAGATTGGTATTATCGACCGAAGTGGTATTGGACCGGTCAGAAATCGAACGCCACTCGTAATTTTCGGTCTGTTTTTCCTCGATGTTCCAGACGATCTGAATGGAATCGATGGTCCAGCTCAGCGGGCGCTCGATCAGTTCGGGTTCCTCGGCCGAGGCGAAAACGGCGGTGAGGCAAAGCGCACAAAAGGCGGTGAAAAAACGTTTCATGGGGGAAACTCCGATAAAATGTCAGAAAAAGAACTTTTTATTAATTGTAAAACATTTCAACCCAAAATCAAGGGGGTGGGGAAATTTTTTCCCATTAATAGAACGAAGAAGTGTTATTTTTTTAAGAAATTTTTTGAAATTCAAATCCCGGCATTTAGATTAAGGGGGAGTAGATGGTGTTTCAACCCACTCCCCCATAATTCCGTGAGTTTCACTCACGGCTATTAACATTCAACCCCTCCGGGGTTGCTGCGGCCGGGTCGGCCGCGGACGGCGAGCCGCCGTCCTTCCGGATGTTTAACTCATTTCCCGGCGATGATCAGGTCCAGATCGGCGCTCTTCTTCGCGATCGGGACGCTGCCGCCTTCGATCGTCATGAATCCGTTGTAACCAATGTCCTCGATCGCCTGACGAACGGCCGGCCAGTTCACGCTCCCCGAGCGGATCTCGCAGAAACCGCCGAAACCGCCGCAGTACTGGGAGGAAAAAACACAAAACCAAAGGGCAAAAAACCGGGAACTGTGGAAAAACATGTCCAAAACAGACCGGCAATTATACTATTTTGGCATCGTGTGTTTCCTTCTTGCGTTTTTAATCTTCGCCTTTATTGGAATCCACGCCATGCTCCATTAAGCCCTACCTGAAAAAGTTCTCGGCAAAGGCTTTACATTCCGCATGGGTGGCCTTACGCATTTGCGGCTTCTGGCAGTAAGGGAAATTTTCGACCTTCAAAGCGGACCGTGTACCCCGCCACGTGTTGGCAATGGCGCATGTTGCGAAGGCGGTTCGGTGCCATTCCTGTTTGCGTCTGCCTTCTGCCATTTGAGCCAGGTCCCGAAGCGAAAACGGGGCCGGATTCAGGCCGATTTCTCCGGCGTACTCCCGGATGAGACGCCAAGTGCTTCCAGCCTCTGGTCGCTGTCTTGTAACGCTTTCGTCTCCGCCGCTTCGATCACCTTTTCCTGGTAAATCTCCTCGCGTTCCATCACCTTTTGAATGGCGGCGATGTCTCAACGAGCCCGATTCTGACATTTTTAACGATTTTTTTCACTTTTTTTGGATTTTTTTGGATTTTTTTGTCTCAATACTTGATATTTGGCACAAACTGGTATAAAATGTATTGTATGTAAATATGGTTTGTGTTGATGTAGTTTTGCTACAGAATCATGAAAACCAGCCCCAAATACTGGTTAAGTCCGAAATTTTATACCCAAGAAACGTTATGCGTAAAATCACCCGATCCTTTTTGTTACTCCTTGTTTTAGCGACTCTGACCGTTCAGGCTCGTGCGGATATTACCATCAACGACGTGCAGCAGTTTCCCGCAGCCCCGGCCTGGTCCGATAATGTAAACATCACGAGTACGGGCCAGGCGATTCTGGCGAATAACGTTCTGATCGGGCAGACGAAGGACATCACTATTAATATTGCGTCCGGCGGCGTCCTCTCCATGAGCAGCACGATCACCGACAATCACGGGGTGAACAACATTCTGATCCCGGCAAATAACCAATCCCTTCAGTTCACCGGCACCGGTACGTTCATCAAGCTCGGCACCGGCGCGATCGCCATGCAGAACGCCAACGTTACGGGTGCGGGCGGATACAGTGCCAAATTCGCGTTTGACGACGGCGGACTGATCGACGTTCAGGAAGGTACGCTGCGCAACGGCGGCTATAACTCCCAGAACTGGGCTTCCAACAAGGGTGACCTGCGGATCGCCTCCGGCGCCTCGTTCGACGTCTGGGACGGCGCGGCCGTGACCGTGGACTCGCTGGTCGGAGCCGGAACCATCGCAAACGGGACTGCCGTCGCGAAAGTTCTCACCATCGGCTCCGCCGGTTCAACCTGGTCTGAAGGAACGCCCGAATTCTCCGGTTCCTCCCAGGAAAGCAAAGCAGCCTACATCGGCCTGAACAAAACGGGAACCGGAACCCAAATCATGACCGGAACGTGGACCCTCGGAAACGGCCTGACGGTCTCCGGCGGCACGCTCCAGTTCGGCAATGGCGGCGCAACAGGAAATCTGAACTGCACCTCCGCGGTCACGATCGATTCCGGCGCCACGCTGACATTCAACTCGGACGCCACGTCCAACATTTCCGGCAAAGTCACCTCTTCGGGTACGATGAACTTCACCAAAGGGACGATCGTTCTTTCCAACCCGGATAACGTGATCACGGGGAACTGGACCGTCGGGGCAGGAGCCACGTTAAGCTCCGCTTCCAAACTTGACATTACCATGGGAACCATCGAGGCGGGGGCCTCTTTCGACGTGAACGTGAACGATGCCGGTTCGTCCGAAACGAGCTACACCAGCGCGGAATTCAAGACTCTTCGCGACAACAGCGCCGGGAACATCGGGATCTGCACGGGTGACGGCCAGACCGCCAAAGGTACGGCCGTGGACGTTTTGGCCAAGAATGCCGACCTGGCGAAAAGCGGCGGCGGAACGTTCCAGCTCACCGGGACCAACACCGATTTCACCTCGAAAATCCTCGTCAACGGCGGCGGCTTCTCCCTCGGCGACGGCACGACCACTGCGGCGATCAATCCAGGTGTGGAAGTCGAAGTCGCTTCCGGCGCGCAATTCATCTACAATGAAGGCGCGGGCACGAATACCACGCTGATGAATAAAGTCACGGGTGACGGCGCGCTCGTCGTCGCCAGCGGAACGCTCAGCCTTACCGCGGACACGCCTATTCTCTCCTCAAGAGAACACGCCACTTATGGATCATTCAACGCACGCCTGGGGACTTCTCAAGTCATCATTAAAGACGGCGCCAAACTGTATGCGGCCGACCGAGTGACCCCAAGTTTTGATAACAAAAGCGGCACGATCACGGTCGAGTCGGGTGGTGTTCTGGAACTGAACAGTACCGCTGGCTCTAACCATAACGGCGACAACACGCTAAACGGAGTCAATTACACCATGACTCTCAACGGCGCGGGAACCATTCTGAAAACGGGAACGGGGGCCATTGCGCTTCTGAACCGCGAGGGAGCTGGGAATGCGGTCACGAAAGTCGCCCA
>JAFTCU010000053.1 GCA_017454585.1 Thermoguttaceae bacterium
GGACCGGGTACCTAGCCGGGCTCGCGGCGGAGGAGATCACGGCGCACGCCATCCTCAGCGGGGGAGAAGCCGGATCGGGGGATCCGATCCTGGATGTACGCGTGACGGCTTCGGACAGGACCTTGGTCCTGCGCGTCCGCGACAACGGGCAGGCGTTCAACCTGAGCTCGCTGTCCAGGATGGCTTCCGATGCCGGGGATCCGGGCAGCAATTTCGGGGTCAGGATGATCTGTTCCCTGGCGGACAGGATCGATTATTACCGGGTCTACGGGATGAACACGACGATCATCCGGATCACGGACGGGCCGATTGTGACGCTTGAGGAAGTGGAGGAACTTCCGACCGGGCAGATCGGCGAACTGATGGTCACCGGGCCGCAAATTACGCGGGAGTACGTGACGCGGACCGAGGCAAACGCGCTGGCAAAAGTTCACGAAAAACTTGCAGACGGTTCCGACCGGATTTGGCATCGCATGGGCGACGTGGGGTACTTCGACGAAAAAGGGCGTTTTTGGTTCTGCGGCCGCAAGGCGCACCGTGTGGAAACCACTTCCGGGACGCTTTTCTCCGTCTGCTGCGAGGCGATTTTCAACCAGCACCCGGACGTGAACCGCTCGGCTTTGGTCGGAATTCCGCAAAATGGTTTACCGGAAGGAAAGCTCAAACCTGTAATCATTATTGAGCCGAAAAACGTGGAAATCCTTCAGGATGATCACCGCTTGCTTCAGCTGCGAACGGATCTGCAGATTTTGCGGCGGGAAAGCCCGTTGACGGAAGACATTCAAACAATCATGTTCCACCCGAATTTCCCGGTGGACATTCGCCACAACGCGAAGATCTTCCGCGAGAAACTGGCCGTCTGGGCGGCGAAAAATATTACGGAAATGTTGCAGTAAAAACTTGGGAATACTAGTTTTTTGACCATCGGAAACACAAAATCAGAAAGAACCCACAGGCAGAAAAAGACCCTACAGGGCTTTTTTGGGGGAAATTCTTTATCTGATTGGGGGGACAGGTGTACCTGTAATTGACGTTTTCATAAAAATCTGGAAATTTTTATCCAAGTGAATTGACAAACCGTTTTATTCTGTTATAATTATTAAGTCTGGAACAAATCAATCAAAAATGAGTGTGAAATGGCGGATATAAGTCAAAAATTACGTGGTGGGTATTATACGCCGCAAGACGTTGCAGATGCGTTGACCCAGTGGGCTTTAGCCCGCAATCCACGCAGTGTGCTTGAACCAAGTTTTGGTGATGGTGTGTTTCTGCATAGTATTGTAGATTTTCAGAAAAAACAGCACACATATATTCCGACCTTTGGCATTGAAATTAATGAGGACGAGTTTTCAAAAGTTCGTCCTCGATTTGAAAATTCTTTTCTTTTTTGTCAGGACTTTTTCGAGTGGTACTCAACCTTTAATAGTACACTGTATTTTGATGCAGTCCTGGGCAATCCGCCGTTTATTCGGTATCAAAATTTTCCGGAAGCATCCCGTTTTCTGGCATTGAAACATTCTGAAAATGCAGGAATAAAGCTGAATAAACTCACAAATATGTGGGTTCCATTTGTCATTCTTTCTGTGGAAATGCTTAAGCCCGGCGGACGTTTGGGGATGGTGGTTCCCGCAGAACTGCTTCAGGTTTCGTATGCCAAAAAAGTGCGCGAGTACCTGATGAAGAAATTTGATTCCATCACGGTAATCACTTGTAACAATCTGATTTTTGATGAAGCGGAACAGGAAGTTGTCATTCTTCTCGCAGATGGAAAACAAATCGAGGAGCATACTTCCTGCAAATTCCAGCTGGTGGAAACCCACACAAGAAAAGATTTGCTCAAGGCCATTCAGAATCCGCCGGTAAACTCTTTCATTCAGGCGATCCCCGGTGGAAAGTGGACGTTTTATCTGCTTCGTGAAGAGGAAATCGAGGCGTATCTCAAGTTCAAATCCGACTCGCGAATCGCCCGATTCGGGGATTACTACGCCGTAGATGTGGGAATTGTTACGGGGAATAACGATTTCTTTGTCGTTGACAAACAAACTGCGACGGACTACTCTCTGTCGGATCATATTCGGCCGATTGTTGGGCGTAGTGTGCAAATTCCTGAAACCCAATTTACAACTCAGGACTGGAAAGAACTTTGGAATTCCGGGAAAAAAGTCGGGCTTTTGGATTTGAATGAATTTACGGACATTCTGGAAAAACCGGCGGGAGTTATGCGTTACCTGAACGCTGGGATGGAAACGGGCGTTCACAAAGGTTACAAATGCGCAATCCGTAAACGATGGTACGCGGTACCCTCCATCTGGGTCCCGGATGCTTTCATGTTTCGTCAGATCCACGATTTCCCGCATTTCGTGAAAAATAGCGCGGGAGCGGTTTCGACGGATACAATTCATCGGGTGAGAAAAAAGAACTCGGCAGAACTTCCTACAGAAATGTTTTATACGTTCCTCACCGCAATTTCTGCGGAAATTGAGGGGAGAAGCTACGGGGGCGGAGTTTTGGAACTGGAACCTTCCGAGGCTGAAAAACTGCTGATCCCCAGATTGGAGTACGTAAAATCCAGTTATCTGATGCCGGTGGATCGGCGCGAAAATATAGAGACTCTGCGCAGAAACACTCAGTCCGTACTCATTGAGGGACTGGGATTTTCCCGTAAAGAAACGGATTTGCTGGAATCTGCTTATTTACGCCTTTTTAATCGTCGTCGCTCTCGCTCGTAACGTCATGGGGCGGAAGTCCTTTGTAGCGCTCCAAATAAATGCTCTCAATGATTTTGGGAACGTTCTCCAAACGCAAAGGCGAATCTGGGGCTGGGAATTCCGGGTTGATGGTTCCGGTTACAGGGTCCCAAATTACGAACGCGATCGCCTCCGCGAGGTGCGGCTGGTCCAAAACGCTGTGGCGTGTGCTTAAACGTTCAAGAGTACGAATCAGGTCTTCCCGCTGCTTGACCAACAGAGCTGGTTCCGGAACCGCGACCAGAAAAATACAGAGAGCGTAAGGAAATCTCGTGTGGACGGTTGTGGCTTCCGTTCCAAGATCGTTGATCATGTTTTGCCAGTTCTTGCGGATGCTGTTCTTTTCGTTGAGCGT
Organism: Thermoguttaceae bacterium; assembly: GCA_017454585.1. The sequence continues at coordinate 3,103 of JAFTCU010000053.1, forward strand.
TTTACTGTCAAATACAACGCGTGGGCCGTCAGGTCTGTAAGCGGCATCAAAATTCTGGGGCCGCACTCCGCCAACAATTCGTACTGTTCCCACTTCAACGGCGTCTGGCGAGGCAGGGAGAAGAGATTTTGCCGATGGAGTCAGGACCGGAATGTCTCCAAGCATCGTGGAAAGGGCTTTACCAAACGCCTGATCCATGAATCCTGCGAAATTCATCCCTTGATCTTTATTAAAACGTCCTGCGTCCAGTTGGCCCCCTCCATTTTGAATCCAAATCGTTCCCCATTCGCGAAGTTGACGGGGATCGATTTCAATTGGAGGCATTGAACACAGTTCCGCCATAAGATTTTCTCCTTAAAGAATACGTTGTTTCGTTCAATCCATTACGCGCGCTTGCTCTTCTGCTCCTCGAAGTTGAAGAGTTTGCGGTGGCCGAGGACGACGTCTTCGTCGATGATGTACCGCACGCCGCTCGGCTGGTCGGGCATTTCGTACAGGATGTCGAGCATCACCTCTTCCATGATCGAACGCAGACCACGTGCGCCGGTGCGTTTTTCTTTCGCAAGCCGGGCGATCGCGTCCAACGCCTCAGGAGTGAAAACCAGTTCCGCATTATCCATGCTGAAAAGCTGCGTGTACTGCTTGACGAGCGAGTTTTTCGGCTCTTTCAGGATTCGGATCATGTCGTCGATCGTCAGTTCCTCGAGGGCCGTGATGACTGGCAGACGACCGACGAATTCGGGAATCAGACCGAACTCGATGATGTCCTCGCTCGTCACGCGCGTTAGTGGAGCGTGTTCTTCTTCCTGGAACGGCAGGAGGGCTGTCTGACCAAAACCCAACGTCCGGTTTCCGAGGCGCCGCTCGATGATTTCCGGCAAGCCGACGAACGTGCCGCCACAGATGAACAAAATGTTGCTCGTGTCGATCTGGATGAACTGCTGTTCCGGGTGTTTGCGCCCACCATTTGGCGGGACGTTCGCAATCGTTCCCTCAAGCATTTTCAGAAGGGCCTGCTGGACCCCCTCGCCGGAAACGTCGCGTGTGATCGAGACGTTATGCGTTGTGCGCCCGATTTTGTCGATCTCGTCGATGTACAGGATCCCGCGCTGGGCCGCCTCCACATCGAAATCGGCCGCCATGAGGAGCTTGAGGAGCAGGTTTTCCACGTCCTCACCAACATAACCCGCCTCGGTTAGTGTCGTGGCGTCGCCGATGGCAAACGGAACGTTCAGGATCTTCGCGAGTGTCTGCGCCAGAAGGGTTTTGCCTGACCCGGTCGGACCGATGAGGAGGATGTTCGATTTGCCTAGTTCTACCTCGTCGTTACCGGTGCGAACGTGTTCAAGGCGCTTGTAGTGATTATAGACCGCAACGGCAAGCACTTTTTTCGTGAGTTCCTGCCCAACGATGTACTCATCCAGACGCGCGACGATCTGCCGCGGCGTGAGTCGTTCCATCATCATGGCCGTCTGCGGGACCTGATGACGTTTTTTCTCCTGCTCAAGAATGGAACGGCACAGTTCGATGCACTCGCTGCAAATGTGTACTCCCCCCGGCCCTTCTACCAGAGGCCCCGTCACACGGTGCGACTTCTTGCAGAAAGAACAAAACGCCTGTTTCTTCGTGGTTTTGCTGTCGGTAAACGTTTTGTCGTCCATCAAAGTAATTATGAATTATAAATTGTGAATTATGAATTGCGTCTTTTCCTCATCCCTAATTTTTCATTAAGTCCCGTAACTGTGCGGTCAGTTCGGCTTTTACGGTGCGGTATTCCTCAGGGGAAATTTCGCCGCGGTCGTAGGATTTTTGCAAGTTGGCGAGCATCGAGTGAATCAGTGCGGCAGGATCAGCTTCGGAATGAGCGGCGGCGCGGAAGTGTTTAATGACGAAGCTCGCGATACAAATTAAAAAGATGAGCGCCATCAATCCGAAAAACAACGAAACGATGTGCCCTGCTTTTTCGTCGAGCGGAATATCCTCGGCCACCGCCAGGATCAAAGAGAATGGAGTCATTCAGGCATCCTTTCACTTAGTGATGGTGATGGCATCCGCATCCGCATCCACAGCCACAAGCCGGGGCGGTTTCAGGGGAACAGACACCCGCGTCACGAGCCGCACAGCCGCTTGACGCCGCATGAGGATTGGCCGGAACGCTGAGTTTGCGGTGGATTGCCGTACTGCCGCACTTGGGGCACTTCGTCGGTTCTTTGTTTCCGCGGACGAGTTCCTCGAAGTATTTTTGGCAGTCGTCACACTCATACTCATAAATGGGCATAAAACTTTCCCCTTTCACAAACAAATGAAATTCAAATCTTTATATATTATACCATTTCCTGAAAAAAAAGAAAGAAAGAAACGGAAAGATTTCAAAATTTTTACGAAATTTTCCAAAAAAAGCAAATCCCCCTTGCAAAATTTGGCTTGGGAGTGTAATATATAAGCAGGAAAGAAAATTAATCGGTCTCCGTATGTACTTGCGGTCAGATTATGCAAAGAATTTTGAAAACATGGACGATTTTGACGCTTTTGGTGACGGTAGTCGCTCTGGGCGGCTGTAAGGCAATGTTCAATGCCAAGCCGATTCCGGGGGTTCCGCAGCCGGAAGATCGTCTGAGACAAATTAGTGAATTAGGGAAAAACGCCTCGAGTGTCTCGCCCGAGAAACAGGTCGAGTTCGCACAGACCCTTTCCACCATCGTTCATGAAGATACTGACCCGACGATGCGTCGCGCAGCTGTTGTTGCCATTTCCAATTTTAAAGTTCCAATTACGGAAGAAACTCTTCGTTTTGCGGGTAAAGACTCTGAGCGAGATGTGCGCGAAGCGGCCTGCGCGGGCTGGAAAACCTACGGCGGCGAACAGTCCGTTCCGGAGTTGATCCAAATCCTCGCCAATGAGTCGGACCTTGACATTCGTCACCAGGCGATTGAAATGTTGGGTGAAATGAGGGATGAACGCGCGATTGTGGCACTTGAAGTTCCCCTGATGGACAATGATCCGGCGCTTCAGTACTACACCATGAAATCCCTCCAGAAAATTACAGGCGAACCGGAAAAATCGCGTGAAGAGTGGATCGCTTACTGCCAGGCGCGACACCCGGATACTGCGGTGGCTCAGAGGGAAGAGCAGGAAGCAGCGGAAGATACGCAATCGCCGTTTTTGAACATTCAGCCGGAAAAGAGATTTTGATCGCGGCCAAATTTTATCATAAATTCATAAAAAAGATCAATATAAAAAATGGTTAATACCCTCCGAATTACTGAACAGTTCCGTTACTTCGTTGAACACGCTTGTACAATGTACACGCAGCTCAATGCCTCAGCGATCCTTATGCTTTATGACGGAACCGCGGATTGGGCTCGAGTCAAAAAAGTAGTAGGTGACGAAGTCCCTTTTATTGTGGCGGTGAATACGGAGGAACAGGCACAGGGCGCGAAAGAAGCCGGCTTTAATACGGTAACACTTGAAATGACCGGGAACCCTGTGTATGATCAGCTCATGCAGGCGATCCTGAAAAGTATCACGGACGATATAATCCAGCCCGGGAGCCAGATCGTCGCGATGTACGGCGGGTTTGAGTCGAACATCATTGACACGGTTTCGCTGATTTCCCTGAAAGAACACCTGAATCGGCTCACCAGTACCGACCTGCGTTCACTCAACACGACAGTCCCGCTCGACACGCTGAAGACGATCGTAAACCTCGCAATCGAAATCGGTTTGAGCGGCCGTGAAGGAAAACCGGTCGGGACCCTGTTCGTCGTCGGTGACAAACAGCAGGTTCTAAAGGAAAGTCATGCCGGTGGTTTCGACCCGGTACGTGGTTACAGCCGCTCGGAACGTGACATTAATGATGGACGAGTTCGCGAGGGAATCAAGGAAATTGCCCAGCTTGACGGCGCGTTCATTATTTCTTCGGATGGGATCGTGGAGGCTTCCTGCAGGATCCTGGACGCACAGGCCGACAATATAACGCTTTCCAAAGGCCTTGGTTCACGTCATTGGGCCGCCGCAGGGATCACACGTTGTACCAAGGCGATCGCGATCGTGGTTAGCGAGACGAACGGAACCGTGCGCATTTTCCAGAACGGCGAGGTTATGCTGCGTATCGAGCCGACCAACCGCAAGCCATTCATCTGGAAGAAATTTGAATACGAGCCGCCGGAGAACTGAGGCCTGAAACCGAATTAAAAGGAAAAAAATGAAACATTCCACGCTGACTCCAGAAGAACTCAACGCGCTTTTGGAAGACGTTGAAGCGCCGTGTCCCGAGCTTCCCGAGTTTGAGATTCCGGCCCAGACTGAAAAAGAGGGAAAAGAGGAACGTAAAACGTTCAGCCGTGAGCAGATCGCGTCACTCGGAAACCTGGAACTGGAAGTCCGCATTGAGTTGGGGCAAACCACGATGCTTCTTTCCGAAGTGGCGAAACTGAAGCCCGGCTCGGTGGTGATCCTCGATAAACACGTGAACGATCTGGTCAATGTTTTGGTGAACGGAAAGGCGGTCGCGAGAGGCGAACTGCTTATCGTGGACGGCTGCTTCAGCGTACGGATTACAGAGTTTCTGTGAACAGGGAGTTTTTATGCGTCATCTTCAAATCATCCTTTTGTTCGCGTTGATCCTTCTGTTTGGCGGCATTTCGCCTGTTTCCGCCCAAAATACCCTTTTTACTTCTGAAAACGCCCAGACGGCAGAGAGTTCCACGCTACCGGAATCGAAAATCACCTTTACGACTGGCATGAAAAAACTCGTGTTTTCGGTTGCGGCCGTTACACTCCTTTTTATGGTTTTGCTTCTGGTTCTGAAAAAATTCTCACCTGGTGGGGCTCCCCAGCTTCCTAAAGACGTTTTTGAAGTGTTGGGCAAGTCACCGCTCGCATTCCGCCAGCAGTTATATCTGCTTCGGTGCGGGAAGAAAATATTCATTGTTTCTCTCTCTCAGAATGGTTTGGATCGTGTCGGGGAAATCGATGATCCGGCGGAGGTGGAACGGCTCGCAAAACGCTGCAGCGGCGAGATCCCTGACGCGGAAAATGCTTTCCGGGAATGGAAAAAACAGGGGGGGGAGAAAGCATGAACGCCCGTTTTTTGCCGATTCTGTTTGTGCTTTTAGCTCTTACGACCGGAGTGAAAGCTCAGGACTACGCGCCTCGGACGGCTCCAGCCCCGGTTCAACAGGGGTCCAAATTCAAAGTTTGGACGAATCCCGGCACGGAAACGGAGATCAGGCAGCCTGAAGCGGCGTTAAAACCAGCCCAGAAGGAAGATGAACCAATTCCTGCCCCGACGACACTGACCCAGGAGGAAAAGACCCTGAACGCAGTAGAAGAATTGGTCGCTTCCGAACTTGAAAACACGGGGGAAAATGCCAATGCTGAGCCTGAAAAAAAGAATCCGTGGGATCTGACATCCTGGGTTTCGCCAGAGGGGATTCAAGGTTCAGCCCTTACGGTCCTGATTCTCAGTGCGGTGAGTCTTGCGCCGGCGTTCCTCATGATGACGACCAGTTTTGTGCGTATTTTCGTTGTGCTAGGGATCCTGCGCCACGGTTTCGGTACTCAGGGGATTCCCGGCACGCAGGTCCTCGCGGCACTTGCGCTTTTCATGACGTTTTTCATCATGTACCCGACCTGGGAGAAAACGTGGAACGACGCTCTCATTCCGTATCAGGCCGGTGAGCTGACTTCGCAGGAAGCTCTGGAAAAAGGCCTGAAACCGATCCGGGATTTTATGTCAGGCCAGCTCCAGCGAGCGGGGAACACCGAGGAAATTTTGCTCTTCTGGCGCTACAGTTCCACGCCCCCTGACGAGACTCATTTAGCCCGGTACACGACCGATGACGTTCCGATCCATGTTCTGCTTCCGGCGTTCATGCTGGGCGAACTGAAGACGGCGTTCCTCATTGGCGTTCAGCTTCTGATCCCAATGCTCGTGATCGACCTTTTGGTTTCGTCGATCCTCGTTTCGATGGGGATGATCATGCTCCCGCCGACGATGGTTTCGCTTCCGTTCAAGCTCCTCCTCTTTGTACTTGCCGACGGCTGGCGGCTGGTAGTGGAAATGCTGATCGGGAGTTTTTGAGGCTCCGAATATTATGCGTACATTCCGCCTTTTCATCCCGTTTTTTGCCTTTTTCTTCCTGACGATCTGCGCTTCCGCGGTGTTTGGGACGGATATTCTGCTCAAGGACGGCCGGCATTTGCTTGGCGCGGAGGGAATGCTCCCGAAATTCGGCGAGATGCCTCAGTACGCGAGCGAGCAATCGCAGATCATGCCGCTGAATATCGTGTTTCTCGACGATGGTCTGAAACGGACCTACGTCCCGCGCCGTCAGGTTGCCGATGTTCAGGGTAATTCGGAACTGGAAGTCGTTCCTGAAAAATTCGTCCTTCGGCAGAAAATCCTCGAAAAAGGCCCCGCGATCCAGGGAATGGGGCTGATCCTCAAGGAGGAACCGTTCGACGAGCATGGCCGCCGCATGATTCAAATGGCGACCGCACGCGGGCCGAAAGACATCATTCAGTGCATCACCGAGATCACGCCCGTCTGGACAAAAATCGAGTGCACGAATTTCATCTGGGATATGCGGGTCGCGACGAGTAACATCCCGACCGATCAGCTTCTGAAGATCCTCCGAAAGCAGGCGATCCGGCTTTGTAAAGGCTCCGAAGTGGAAGCGGCCCAGAAAATCGCCAGGTTTTTCATTCAGGCCGAGCGGTACGAGCTTGCCGCGTTTGAACTGAATCGGGTCATTCAGCAGGCGGAAGGGGAAAACGCAGAGAAAATCAAAAAGACCCTTGCCCCTACGCTTGCCATGGTGAGACAACTCTCGGCAAAACGCGCACTCAAAGAGCTGCGTTTTCGCATGGCGAAAGGCCAGTATACGCTTGTCCAGGAAATGCTTGACCTTTTCCCCACCAAGGGCGTAGCCGGTGAAACGCTCGTGCAGGTCCAGGACCTCAAAAAAGAGTTTCAGGCGATGGACGATCGGATCGAAAAACTGATCGCGAACATTCAGGCGTCCTGGAAAGAGCTGAGGGACGAAGAAATCCGCACGGTTCTGAAGCCGGTGCTCGTGGAAATTCTGGAAACGGTGAATTACACGACGCTCCCGCGAATGGAGGCGTTCGAGCAAATGGCCGACGTGGACGGGACCGACCCACAGGAAAAACTCGCGCTCGCCGTTACGTGCTGGCTCATGGGAAGCAAAAGTGCGACTGACCGGATCGTCACAGCCGTTTCCGCCGTCCGGATTCGGGATTTGATTCAAAACTATATGGAGGCGCGCGACGATGTGACCCGCCAGGAACTTCTGCGTCAGTTCCGACAGGAAGAAGCCAGTTCTGTCACAATCGTTTCGGCCATCCTTTCTCACATGAAGCCGCCGGTTCGCACGACAAAAGAAGAGTGGCTCGGAAAAGACGGTTTTTTCGCACTGGAAACCAATTCTACCGTGGACGAGCGTCCGATCCAGTATTGGGTCCAGCTCCCGCTTGAGTACGACCCGCAGAAACTCTACCCGGCAATCATCTGCCTGCGCGGTGTGTTGGACACGCCTCAGCAGGAAATGGACTGGTGGACCGGAACGTTTAACCCCAAGGGCTTCCGCTACGGGCAGGCGGGGAGGAACGGTTACATCGTGGTTTCTGTCGAGTGGATGGCGAAAGACCAGCGAGCGTACGAGTTTTCCGCCAGGGAACACGCAGCGGTTCTGAACGTTCTGCACCACGTGACCCAGCGGTTTTCCATTGACACGGACCGGGTTTTCCTTTCCGGCCATTTTGAGGGCGGCGATGCTGCCTGGGACATCGGCTGCGCACATCCGGACCTTTGGGCGGGGGTCATTCCGATCTCCTGTCACTGCGACAAGTACTGCAAGTACTACTGGCCTAACGCGAAAAGACTTCCATTTTATTTTATATGCGGTGCGCTGGACGGGCAGATCCTGAGTGAGAATTCAGGCGTGCTTTCGCGTTACATGCAGAACGGCTACGATCTGACCGTTGTGGAGTTCCTTGGCCGAGGGCACGAGAATTTCTCCGACGAGATTCTGACACTTTTCGACTGGATGGAACGCAAAAAACGCGACTTCTACCCGGAATCGTTCCAGGTGAGCACGATGCGTCCGTGGGATTCGTTCTTTTGGTGGGTCGATGTAGAGAAACTTCCGGAAAAAAGCCTCGTTCTGCCCGCGGAATTCCCGAAGAAAAACGTCATGGCGGCTAAAATCTCCGCGGAGCTTCTGCAGACGGTCAACACGCTGAAAGTCGATGTCCCAACGGGTAACGTAACGGTCTGGGTCGGCCCGAAAATGCTCGATTTTGACCGACCTATTAATTTTATGGTCAATGGGAAGAAAATCCGACTGAAAGACTGGAAACCCGACCTGGAGACGTTACTTGAGGATGTTCGGACCCGGGGAGACCGTCAAAACCCATTCTGGCTGCGTGTTGTGACGGAAACCGGACGAGTAAAGTAAAAAACAAAACGTGAGGCGGAACACATTCGTGTTTTTTTACGGGGACGACACTTCCAGAGTTATTCCTTAATTTAATTAGTGAAGGCACTGAAACTGCTGTCCCCACGCTTCGAAAACGTCACTCGATTTCGTACGTCAATTCCATTTGCGTTTCGGGATTGAAAATCAGCATGCCCGCCTCCGTTCTTTTAAGAAGAAACGGCTTGATCGTGATTTTGGTGAAATCGACGATATCGTCCCGAAATAATACTTCCCACTGAAAATCCGAAAAGACGTGATACAAATCCTCGTCGTTTATCCATAATGGGACCTCTGAAACCGGCGTTTCGCTTACCTTCCGGTAATTCTGGCAATAATCAGACCCCATGGGGAACCAATGGAGCCGCTTGCACTGCGGGCAGCGCCAGATTTCTCCTTCCTCGTCTGGGATCTCCAGCACATCGATGTCGCCGCAAGTCATCAGAAATTTCCACTGGGTTGGCGAGAATGCGTAATACTGAATTTCGTTGGGAATTCGGGAATCGGAAAGCCTTTTGTCACATGCGCACCAATATGCAGCCATTTATTCTTCCTCCTGCGGCAAGATGATGAATTCCACATCATCCGCGTAAATGTAGATGTGAGTGTCGTCGTCCATATTCCAGTTGTACAGGAGAAAATGGATCCCGGAGCCGTAAAGACCGTCTTCCACCATTTCCGCCTCGAGAATTTCATTCCCGGAAGGCTCATCCATGTCAAGGTTTTCTTTTTTGAAGGACCTCACTCCCTGAAACAGAAGACGGACCTGAATGTTTTTTGGCAGATCAGGAGTGAAGTCTCTCTGCAGCCAATTACAAAAATACAGGTCGATCGAAACGGTATGGGCGGTTTCATCGACGGATAATTGTTCCAGGGAACTGTCGTGGAAATAATACCGATTTAAAAGGTCCTGAATCTTCATTTCAAATGAACCTTGAGAAATCCGTGGGTTTCACCCACGGCTATTAACATTCAGCCCCTAAAGGGGCTGGTGCGGCCGGGCTTACCCACGGACGGCTCACCCGCCATCCTTCCGTATTTCGGGAATAAAATGGGAGGCGGTAATGAAGGCCGAAGCCGGAATTACGCGTCTGAAGTGCCTTAAACCCTTTTAGCCCGGCGCGTAATTCCGCGCTCTGCGCTCCATTACCGCCTCTCATTTTGCGGCCGGGACGCCGTCCCGCCGGATTAACGACGCTGGAAGCGTCGTCCCCTTATTCTTGCACCACCGAAATGACGTTGCAGCCCGGCAGGCCGATGCGGAGTTTTTCGGCGCCTTCCGGCGTGATTTGAGTGCGGGTCACGTGGATCGTTTTCAGATTCTTCAGCTTCAAAATCGACGGAATGCACGCATCCGTCACGGCCGTCCGGCCCAGATGAAGGAATTCCAGATTCTCCAGCCTCTCGAGCTGCGCGACGCCCGCGTCCGTCACCGCCGTATTATCGAGATTCAGCTTCTGAAGCTGGGCCATTTTCCCGAGGCTTTCGCAGGCCGCGTCATCGACCTGCGTCGAGTAGAAATTCACGTCCACGAGCGTTTTCACCTTGCTCAACGCCACCGCGCCGGCGGTCGTGACGGCCGTGTTGCTCACGTCCAGGACCTGCAGTTTTTCGGAAGCCGCCAGCTTTGCGAGCGTCGCGTCGGTGATTTTCGTCCCGGCCAGACGCAGCCGCGTGAATCGTCCCAGATCCAGCCGGGCGGCGCCCGCGTCCGTTACGGCCGTCTCGGCAAGGAAAAGCTGCGCGAGGGCC
>JAFTCU010000054.1 GCA_017454585.1 Thermoguttaceae bacterium
ATCGCCGGCGGTCATCTGGCTGGCGCTTCGGGCGTGAACGAAGACGAATACTTCAAAGCCTCGCAGCTCGGCGTGACGAAGATCAACATCGACACGGACGGCCGTCTGGTCTGGTGCGCCACGCTTCGTGAAGAATTCATTCTCCATCCGGAAGTGTTCGACCTTCGTCCGTCTGGCAAGGTCTTCATGAAGAACTACGCAGACTACATCGTCCACAAAAACCAGAAGCTCGGTTCCGCCGGTTCGCTGGCTGACGTGACCGCCGCTCTGAAATGAGTTTAAATCACGTATTCAGGAAATTCGCCCTCTGGCGGGTTTCCTGAGCCGCGCCCGTGGCTCAATTGGATAGAGCAACGGACTTCTAATCCGTAGGTTGTGGGTTCGACCCCCGCCGGGCGTGTTTCCATAAAAAGACCTCCTCGTGCGAAAACACGGGGAGGTTTTTCTTTGCTCTTTCAAATCCGGAGATTACTTGGCCGGGATGACAATGAAAGTCAGCGAGTGCGGCCCCAGCGTGACTTTGCCGTTTTGGACTTTCATAGCCGTTTTTTGAGGCAGGACGCGTTTTTCAGCCCCGACGTCGTTGAAGTCATCCGGGGAAGCGCCGCTCAAAACCGTGGCTTCCAGCGTTTCCTGCCCGTTTTTCAGCCCGGCGAGGAAATCCAGTTTGACCTCTGCCGTCTGTTCCGGGTCTTTATTCACCACAGCCAGAACGTACCGGGTTTGATCGTCGTTTACGCTTAAAACCGCGTCGATCCTGGGCGTTTGTTTATTGTTCCACTTCAGCGGTGCGGACTGAACGAAAACCGGCATCACGTTCTTTTCAAGCAGGTGGACGTACATCCAGAAAACGTGGTACGTCGTCCGTTTCACAAGTCCCTGCGGATAGACGTACAGAGCGCCTCGTGTGTTGACGATCGGCGAAAAGCACGCGATCTTCACGTCATCGCAATGACGCAGGCAGGAATTGAGGAAACAGGCCGAGAAGAGTGCGTCTGCCATCGTGTAGGTGGAATTAATGTCGTTTTTGTCCCGCGCCTCGATGTCCATGTGCGGGTGGACCGCGCCGATGCCGGGATGGTGCCAGCCGCGGAGATTCCACTCGTCGAAGGCGATGAACACTTTCCCGCGCATCCCGGTTTTATCCAAAACGGCGATCGTGCGCAGGATCTCCCCTTCCGGTCTCTGCGTCCGCATCATGCACTCCATATAGGGCGACGGATTATTCGTCCCCGCCAAGTGATCCCAGTAGCCGTGAATGGAAACGTAGTTGAGCAGGTAGCCGGCCTTTTCCAGCAGCGGAAGCGTCCAGTTTTCGTTCGGGAGCGCTGCGGCGAAGAGTTTAACGTCCGGGTCGGTGTTGAGCATCAGCTTGCCGGATTCGCGGACGAAGTCGCCCCACTCGCCGACGGTTTTGGCGCCCATTTCGTGCCGGCCCCAGTTTTCGTTCCCGACGCTCCAGTACTTGACGTTGAACGGCTCTTTGAACCCGTGCGCCTGACGCAGGCGGCCGAATTCGCCGACGTTGAGATTGCAGTATTCCACCCAGTCGCTCATTTCTTCCGGCGTGCCGGTCCCGGCGTTCGTACAGATGTACGGTTCCGCGCCGATTTTCCGGCACCACTGGATGTACTCGGCCGTCCCGAATGTGTTCGGCTCCTCGACGTGCCACGCTTTGTCCCACGCGGGCTGACGGTTGGGCCCGACGCCCTTTTTCCAATGGTATGCGGAAACGAAGCAGCCGCTCGGCCAGCGGACGATCGGAACTTTGATCTCGCGCAGTGCTTCGATCACGTCTTTGCGAAGCCCCAGCTCGTCTGAAAGAGGCGACCCTGGCTCAAATATCCCGCCGTAAACCTGACGGTGAAAATGCTCGATGAAGTGGCCGAAAATCATGGGGTCATATTCCCGGGCCTTGGATTCTTTCGCGATCGATATGACGTTGGAAGCCGGGTCAGGCAAAATGTCCGTCTGGCAGATGAAGTCCACCTTGATATGGCCCCAGTTCCCACCGTTTTTTTTGTCGAAAATCACGATCCGCGCGGTTTTGCCCTGAAATTTGGAAACGTCCCAGAACCGAAGCTGGAGTCCTTCATCCCCCTGATTCGGAACATTGTACAGGCCGGTCTGTTCCGCGACTTTTTCGCCATTCACGTACAGCGCGATACCGGTCTCACCGGGGAAATTGCCGCCGCCGATCAGGAAAGTAATGTATTTCCGCTCAATCCTGAATTCGGGCGAAGTCATCGTTCCGATCGCTTTATCATCGCCCGGGGCAGCATACGTATTGACCAGTTTTTGACCGTGGAAACCGAACACCGCTCCCATTCCGCCGCGATACATCGCACCAGAGTCCCGAAGCTGAAAAGCATCACCTTCCGCTTGCCAACCCTCGTAATTGTCGGTCTCGAAGTCCGCCAAAACGAGTTCCGGCCTCGGAGAAATGTTTTCCTGAGCCGCAAGTTTACAAACCCACGCCGCTGCGAGAGCCAATACCAAAACAAAGAACACAGGAGATTTTTTCATAAGTTGCCCTTTCCGATTGGTGAGCGCCTGGTGATTTACAATACTTTTCCAGTCATTCGTTTAAACAGAAAAAGGAGTGCAAAGCCGCAGCCTCACACTCCTGATTTCTCATTCCCGATTTACTTCCGCTTCCGCCAGCAAAGCAGGCCCGCCGCGCCGAGCAGAAGCAGCGCCCACGTCGCCGGTTCCGGAACGGCATTGGCGTCGAACGAACCGGTGATGGCGTAGAGGCCCGAATCGAGGCGCGTGTAGCTCAGCTCCCTGAAACAGTCAGGGGCCACGACGTAATTCTCGATGAAGGTCGGCGCGAATTCTTCACTGTTCAAGGCCGACAAAATCACGGTGAAATTATCGCCCCCACCCAACGAGTAGTTCGGCGCCAGTTCCAGAACGATCTGGCCGTTGTTCAGCTCCAGGTCACCCGTGACGACCAGTTCGTCGTTCTGCTCCGGGGCCGGGCCGCCGACTTCCATGATGATCGTCGCAAGCTCAGCGCCATCCAGCGCCTCTCCGAGGGCGAAAGTGCCGTCCACGTTCAGTTTCCCGATCGAGTTACCCGGCGAGAAGACCGCGCCGTTGTTGATTTCGAGCCGACCGGTGAGATAGGATTTCATATCCAGTCGGCCTTCCTTGACAGTCAGCGTCGCGGCGTTGAAACTGCTCTCCGCGGCATCGATCTTCAGCGTGCCGGCGCCGGTTTTGAGGACCGTGCCTTCGCTGGTGAACGGCGTCTCCGTGCCGAACGTAACGGTTTTCGTCTGGTCTTCGGCCAGAGCGTATTCCAGCGTCGCGCCTTGTGCGACCGTCATCGAGCCGTTGCTGCAAACCGCGTCGTTGGTGAGTTTGAGGTACCCGCCCGAAACGGTCGTTCCGCCGGTGTATTCGTTGGCGTACGTCAGTTCCATCGTTCCCGCGCCCGCCTTGGTCAGGCCACCGGCGCCGTGAATGTCGGCCGTAAGGACAAGATTCACGCCCTCGGCAAGATCGAGCGTCCCGCCGTTGTCCTGCAATTCGATTTTACGGCCGATCGACTCGCCGAACGATTCGGTGATCTGGATCGTGCCGCCGTTCATGTGGATATTCGTGGACCCCTGGTTCGAGTAGGTCAAACCGCCCAGAGACGCTTTTCCGCCTTCGGAATAGCCGAAATTGTTGACCTTGAGCGTTCCGCCTTCGTTGACGAAAACTTCGCCGGTGCTGACGTAAGCGCCGGAATAAAGTTTGCCTTGCGTCAGGTCCACGGTACCGCCGTTAACGACCAGTTTTTTTTGGAACGTACTGTTTGCCGTCAGCACCAGTTCGCCCGCGCCGGCCTTCGTCAAATTCGAGGTAGAATTCGAGACGATCACGGAAGAAATCGTTAATTTCGCGTCCTCGGCCACATCGAACAAACCGGCAAAGTCGCCTGGCTCAAAAGGAGTACTGCCAAGGACACGAAGCCAGACACCATTTGCGGAAATCAGGTTATCCGTCCCGGCCGTCACGTGGAAAGCGTTATCAAACAGGTAATTATACGAATTGCTTGTCCCGTTGCCTTCCGCGGTGATGACGCCGTTATTCATGTAAACCACGTTATTGACCGTAATATGCGTACCGGCCAGGTCGTTTTTGAGCGTTCCGCCGTTTTGCAGCGTCAGGCGTCCAACCGCCCCGCCGGTATAACCCAGAATATCACCATGGCCGGCAAGGAGCGAGGTGGCGCCGTCAACGGTGATGGGGGCACGAGGCGCCAAAGCGCCCGTTCCAGCGCGGACCGTCAGTTCCAGCGTACCATTTTTAACCGTCGTTCCGCCGTAGTACGTATTATTGGCGGAAAGAGTCATCTTTCCCGCGCCGTCTTTAACGAGTGCGCCCGCGCCGCCGATCACCGTATCAAACGTCTTGGTGACATTGGCAGGAATTTCCACCGTGACCGTATTGGCGATGGTCCCGACATTCAAAGCAGAATCCGCTGGAACCACGATTTTGGCCCCCTCGCTGCCACAGATCTGATCCGCCGTAAGGGTAGAATTTGCAAGCGTGATCACGCTTTTATTATCGACCACAGCCGCGCGAAGTTCCGAATTGGTCAGGTTGAGCGCCTTCCCGTAGGCGTTGACCCGCGAAAACTTCGACCCGTCGTTGGTGACGTCCTGAACATTCAATGTGACTCTGCCATCACTATTGCCGATCTGGATGGTTCCATTACCGGCCAGTTTCGTCGCGGTAAAGGTCAAATCCCCAAAATCATAGCTGCCATTGTAAGACTTGCAGGCAAAATCAAGCTCGGCGCCGCTGGCAACATAAAAATCCGTCGAACGAACGACCTCGCCAATTTGCAATTTTCCTTCGAGCACGACCGTTTTTCCTGAATAGGTATTCGCGCTGGTCGCCCGGGTAATGGAAGCCGGGCCGGTGCCCGTTTTGATCAGATTGAGTTTTCCGTTGGGATTGTCAACGATCGTGGATTTGTCAACGCGCATATCAATGGCGGTCCCCACCGCGCAGAGGTACAGATCGTACTCGCCGTCGGCGTTTTGGTACCCGGAGGTGATCGTACCGCCGCCCTGAACCCAGTGGTTACTGTTGTTAAGCAGCATCATGCCGGAGGTGATGGTCAGCGCCTGACTGTTTACATAGTCCGTAGAACTGGTCAGCGAATTCAGCGTTCGGGTCGCGTTATCCGTGATTTTGGTGGAGACATTCAGATCC
>JAFTCU010000005.1 GCA_017454585.1 Thermoguttaceae bacterium
ATCATCTCCTGCAAGGTGGTCGGCTCGCTGGACGAAGCGATTCGCCACATTAATCACTACAGTTCCGGCCATACCGAAGCGATCTGCACGAACGACCTCTGCGCCGCCCGCGAGTTTGCGCTGAGGATCGACTCCTCGGCGGTCATGATCAACGCCTCGACCCGGTTCAACGACGGTGGCGAGTTCGGCCTGGGCGCCGAAATCGGGATCAGCACCGATAAATTCCACGCTCGCGGCCCGTGTGGCCTGCGCGAACTGACCAGCTACAAGTACATCGTGTACGGCGACGGCCAGACGCGCGGTTAATGACACCAGTTTTCCTGATCCAGCCAGAGATCTAAAAGTTTTAGAAGCGGGACTCGGGTGAGGGACTTTTTCAGACGTTCCTCACCGGGGCCCGTCCGTTTTATACCCTCCCAATATTAAAAAGTCAAACACACACCCCAAATTCCAATGATCAACCACCACCTTCTCGCGCTCTATTTTCTCCTTTTTTCCCTTGGCTTTGCAGTCTCTGCAGAGGATCGGCCGCTCCTCGGCGCGATTCGGTGGGACGCATGGTACGGTACGATCCCTGACGAAGGTCTGCGAGCCGCGACGAGCTGGCCCGGCGCGAATCCCGAGTCGAAAGCGGGGCCGAATCCCGGCGGTGAGGCGCAGCGGAATCTGAAACCGGAGCGTTTCGAGTACCGCCGCCCGTTTTTTTCGACGATGGACGAAAAAGGGAATCTGGTGGAAATCAACGGAAACCGTCAGGAAGTCATGGACCAGGAAATCGACTACGCGGTCCGCGCCGGCCTGGATTTCTGGGCTTTTACCGTTTACCCGGAGGACTGTCCGCTGAGCCTTTGCTTCCAGAAATTCATTTCCAGCCCGAAAAAGGACCAGATGAAATTCTGCTTCTTTCTCGTGTGCGCGTCAGCTTACGGCCGTTTCGCGGATGATCCGGAAATTCGCGAGTACGTTCTGCGTTACGTCACGGATCCATCGTACCTGAAAGTTCAGGGGAATCGGCCCGTTTTCTACGTCGGTTTCCTGAACCCCGAGATCGACGCGAAGCTGAAGAACGGCGTGTGGGCGGAATTCTGTGAGAAAGTCCAGGCAAAAGGCCTTGGAAAGCCGTACGTCGTGACGGACCACGGGCACTCGCCCGAATTTCTGAAAAATTACGTCGCGGAAATGGGTTTCGACGCGGTGGGACGTTACTGCCACACCGATTCGACCGCCGAAAACGCTCCGTACGCCCAGCTCGTCCAACAGGCGGAGGAGTGGACAAAATCGTGCAAAGACGCGGGGCTGAATGTTTCGCCGATCTGCATGACCGGCTTTGACCGACGGCCGCGCTTCATCAGTCCAACCTCGTGGGAACTCTGGCACAAACCGGGCGAATTCCTGGAACGTTTTTTCCAGAGCGGTACACCGGAAGAAATCGCAGATCACATCGCCCGGAACGTGGACTTTTTGAGGAAGTCTCCGAACGCGGACGGCGTAAATCTGGTACTGATTTACGCCTGGAACGAGTGCGATGAAGGCGGCTGGATCATTCCGACGCAAATCCTGGGAACCGCTCGAATCGACGCATTGAGCCAAAAGTTAAAAGAACAGAAAATCAACCCAAACTGAAAGATGAAATACTGCTTCTCGTTCCTTTTCATTTTCGTTCCGGCCGTTCTTTTGGCTCAAATTGACCAGCTGAAAGAAGAGGAAGGCCGCAATATTGCGCTCGTGGAACGCCTGGCGCCGTCGCTCGTGGCGATTTATCCCCCGGACGGGTCCAGCTGCGGGTCCGGAGTCGTGATTTCCTCCGATGGTTTCGCGCTGACGAATTTCCACGTTGTTCAGCCGTGCGGCAAATGGATGAAAGTCGGTTTGCCGGACGGGAAAGTCCGTAACGCGGTCACGGTCGGAGTGGACCCAGTGGGGGACCTGGCTCTCATCAAGATCCTGCCGTTAAATCCCGCCGATGGTGGCTCCTCGGAGTTTCACCCGGCAACTCTGGGCGATTCTGACCTCGTTCAGCCCGGTGACGATGCATGGGTTTTGGGGAATCCGTTCGGCTTTGAGGAAGATTTTACCCCCACCGTTTCCCATGGGATCGTTTCCGGAACGCACCGGTACCAGTTCCCCGCAGGAACGTTTCTCGAGTACACCGACTGCCTGCAGGTGGACGCGCCGGTCAACCCGGGAAACTCCGGCGGCCCGCTTTTCAATGCCCAAGGCGAGCTGATCGGGATCAACGGCCGGTGCTCTTTCGAAAAACGGGGCCGAATCAACGTAGGCGTCGGCTACGCGATCTCCATCAATCAAATCAAACTTTTCCTGACCCACTTGAAAGCCGGACGTGTGCTTGACCACGCGACGCTCGGCGCCACGGTTGCATCAGATTCACTTGGGCGCCCGGTCGTAAATTCCATGCTTGATGATTCCGAAGCCGCTCTGCGCGGGCTGGACCTTGGTGACCGGCTCACCTCGTTTGGAGGACGGCCCATTCAGACCGCCAACGAATTTAAAAACGTTTTGGGGATTTACCCGAAAGGGTGGATCGTTCCAGTGGAATTTACACGCAAAACGGGCAAAACACTGGAATCTCATCGAATTGTCGTGCGTCTGTCGGGCGTTCATTCGGATGCTGAGCTGAAAAAGTTCCTCGAAACGGCTTTTGCTGCGGACGATGAACCAGACGTTCCTCCCGAAAATCAGCCTAAAATCCCCTCCAAAGTTCCGAAAAAAATTCTCCCCAAAATTTTGCCGGGAAAACCCCAAATGAAACCAGGGGAAAAGCCTGAAGGCGCACCGGAACAGACGGAACCGAAGGACGAAATGGAAGAGGAAATGCGGCGTCAGAAAGAACTCCACGCCAAACTCTTTGCCAAGTTGAAAGAAATGCCCGAGGAGGTTAAATCGTTATACGAGGCGCGGGACGGTTTCATCAATTTCTACTTCAACCGTCAGGAAACCCAGCGAGTCTGGAGTGATTTTTCGGCGGGCTTTTCGGAAAAGCTCCCGGCAAAATTCATTGGAAAGACTTCGACTGGTGCAGAGTTTGAACTGGAATTTACGCCAGAAAAAACGCTTCTGTCTCAGGCATCAGGTGACCAACTTTGGGAAAACGCAGGCGATTTCACGCGCCAGCCGCTTCCGCCGGAAAGCCGCTTGCTCCTGCCCGGTTTAACGCTTTGGTACGAGTTTCAGACCAAAGGCCCTGAGGAACTGGGGCTTACGTACTTTGGTGAGTTGCCGCTCCCCTGGACGTCGGATTCAGACGCTCCGAATGACCCGATGAATTCCGACCCGAACGCGCGTTTTGACGTGCTGGAAGGAAACGTTGGCGGAGTGCTCGCCCGTTTCTGGTTCACGAAAAAGACGGAAGAAACCCCGGCCCGGCTCGTTCAGCTTGAGTTGGACCTTCTGGACGGCTCACTCCCTTGGGAATTCCGATTCCACGAAGAAGAAATTCGGGTTTACGCGGACGGGAAAATTTTTGAGACGCTGAACGACTTTACCCAGGCGAGTGAATAAAAAGCCCAGTGAATCAAGTTCTTTTTTCTCTTGTCTGGAAATGATTGACAAAACCCTTCCGGCGTCTGGCGCTGGGGCCGTTTCACTTCGTGTTTTACGGAGTGAAACGGATTGTATGGTTTAACCAG
The DNA here is from genome assembly GCA_017454585.1 of Thermoguttaceae bacterium. The sequence continues at coordinate 3,648 of JAFTCU010000005.1, forward strand.
ATTATAGGTCGATTGAGAAAATGGCTGAAAAGTTTCTCGACTGGCCAAAAACCCTTGGGATCAAAAGGCGTTGGTACGTACTTATCGGAAGACCCTTTTTTTAAAACCGCTTGCCGCCATCCACGGGAAGCACGATCCCATTCAGAAACGCGGCCTTTTCAGAACACAAAAAGAACGCCGCGTCGGCGACTTCCTGAGGCGTTCCCCACCGGTCGAGCAAAGAGTCTTTTTTCGCGTGTTCCTGCCACGCTTTGGGAGCCTGTTTTCCCCATTCCGTCTGGATCCAGCCCGGGGCGAGAACATTTACACGGACGCTTGGTCCAACACCCTGCGCCAGTGAGCGGGCGAATGCCGTAACGGCCCCTTTCGCCGTCGCAAAAAGCTGCGCGCTGTCGCCGGCCATCCCCCAGTCCACAGCGTCCCAGCCAATCAGGAGAATTGCCCCTTTTCGGTCCGAATCGATAATTTTCCGAGCGATGTTTCTCGAAATGCGCACGCCCGCTTGCACATCCACATTCCACAGGGCGGCCAGTTTCTGCTCAAAAGTCCAGTTTTTACGTTTACCCGTTAAAATATCGACTCCTGCAGTCTGGATCAGGGAGTCAACTCCGCAGCGCCAGTTCCACGCTTCTTCAGAAAGCCGATCCTGTTCGGAGATTTGCGTCAAATCAGCCTGAACGATCTGCATGGGGACATCGGGAAACTCTGCCTGAAGCATTTCAAGAGGTTGGTAATTCGAGAAATAGTGCAGAAAGAGAGCGTCACCATTTTGGGCGAAACGTCTTGCAACGGCCAGCCCAATTCCGCCGCTGGCCCCGGTAATGAAAACAGTCTTACACATAAATGAGTTAGGAGTTCGGAGTTAGGAGTTAGGAGTTGACGCTTCGCGTAACGCGGCTTACAGAAAGACTTTAACCCATAAAAGCCGAAGATTTTTTTAACTCCTCACTCCTAATTTTTAATAGCAAGGGCTTTCCATAATAAACTCTTGAGGTACGCCGTAGCACTGCGAACAGCCGCCCCCGTCGATGATGATCGCGCCGTCCGTATCGTACATGACCCCTGAGTTAGAGCCGTAAGCGGGAGAAACACCAGCAGACTGAAGGCGAGGCTTGCCATTTCCGGAGGATTGAACGGGAGGCGCGATCGTTGAACCACGCGGAGCCAAATCGGAAGTTTCCTGGGCGTAATAACCGTTTCCAGGGTTTGTGTCAGGGTTTCGACTGTTTCGTGTAAAGGCGCTGCCCCGATTTTGCGGCGGAGGCGTTGGCGCGTCAACTTTCGGGTAAGGATGTTCCTTCATGGCACGGATCACGTCCACTGAAACACCGTGGTTTTGGAGGGTCAAAACATCCTGCCCCTGCAACGGCTGGTAAAGGCCATGGGTCCGAATGTGCGTAATAATATTGGAGTCCGGGACTCCTGCCTGACGCCACCCCAGCACGTCATTCACGGTCACAGGGCGAGCGGCAACAGGGCGGCCGGTGGATTTTTCCATCGCGATTCGATTACGTGCGTCATCTTTTACTTCCCGCGAAGCAATAAGGGGCACAGAGGAAGATGATCGTGCTTCAGGACGCCCCTGCGTGTCGTAAGCGCTACCGTTTCCAACGTAAGCCCCTTGATGGATGGAAGCGCAGCCGGAAACGAAGAACAGAAACGCGCACACACAGCCCCATCCAGCAGTCCTGACTGCCGAAAGAGAGTCCGATATTGAAAAAAGCGCCCTCATGAACCTGCTCCGATTGCAAGAAAATTTTATTAACTTTTAGTAGTTTACCCACTTTGAAATTTTGTGTCAAGAGCAATTCCAGAAAGAAATGAAAAATTTCCCGAAAAAATGGTTTGGTCCCTCGTTTTCCTTGTCCCCCTCCTTGAGACTTTTCATGCACGTGTTATACTTTGAAAAATGGATTCTTTCAACCCAGTCCCCTAACAGGAGAAAACACATGGAACTCAAAGGAAGCAAAACCGAGGCCAATCTTCAGTACGCATTTGCCGGTGAGTCAATGGCCCGTAACAAGTACACCTACTTCGCAAGCGTCGCGAAAAAAGAAGGTTTCCAGCAGATCGCTGCGATTTTCGAGGAAACCGCCGGTAACGAAAAAGAACACGCCAAACTCTGGTTCAAGGCTTTGAACGGAATCGGAACCACTGCCGAAAACCTCCTGGCCGCCGCAGAAGGCGAGCACGAAGAGTGGACCGACATGTACAAGCGTTTTGCTGAAGAAGCCGAAGAAGAAGGTTTCACCGAGCTGGCCGTCCGTTTCGCCGCCGTCGCCGCGATCGAAAAGAGCCACGAGGAACGCTACCGCAAACTCGCCCAGAACATCGAAAAGAAAGAAGTTTTCGAGAAGATCGGCGAAAACACGTGGATCTGCCGGAACTGCGGGCACATCTATTTCGGAAAGACCGCCCCGCAACTCTGCCCGGTCTGCGCGCACCCGCAGGCGTTCTTTGAACTGAGAGCGGAAAACTATTAATTTAATTAAGAATGATGAATTATGAATTAGGTGGACGCGTCGTGGACAAGGCTCCCATTCATAATTCATAATTCTTAATTCATAATTGATCAGAGGGGGTTTTGCCATGAAGAAAATCTTGCATTCGGAGCAGGTTCCGGCCAATCCGGTAGAAACGCCGGGCGCGAGTCGGGCGAAAATGCGTCTGCTCATTGGCCCGGGCGACGAGGCTCCGACGTTTGCCATGCGTCAGTTCGAGCTGGAGCCGGGAGGCTGCACACCCGACCACGAGCACCCGTGGGAACACGAAATGTACATTCTGCAAGGCTCCGGAACGGTGAAATGCTCCGGCGAGGAATTCCCGGTCCGTCCCGGCTGTTTCGCGTTTGTGCCGCCGAACGAACCGCACCAGGTCGTGAATACCGGCCTGATGACGCTGAAATTCCTCTGCCTCATCCCGGTCGAGCAGAAATGCGGCTGTCCAGTGAAATGAATCGTGCCCGAGAGTCCGAAAAGAAAACCTCCTTTTTTTCGGACTCTCTCTTTCAGTCGAAATGCCTTCCGTACCCGAACTGGATCTCGCAATTCGGGAGGGATTGCCTGATCCGCTCTCGCTCGTCGCTCTGGCAGTTGGTCTTCCATTCCTCGACAGGTTCGTAGCCTCCCCTAAAGTAACCGTTGATCTCCTGACCGGCTTTTTGATGGTCACAGTCAATGATCAGGTTCCGCAATTTAGGGAGTTCCTGAAGGGTTTCCAGAACGAGATCCTGATGGAATTGGTCGAGGTCCAGTTCCAGTTTTTCCAGATCTTGCAACCGGATCAGGGCCGTCAGATCCAACTCCGGAGACCCCAGAACGTTCAGGAAAGAGATCCTCGGAGCATTATGGATCAGCAGGTAATACAGCAGCGGGCAGTTTTGGAGCTGGAGCGTCTTGAGGAACGGCAATTCCATGATCTTGAGGGTCTCCAGCGACGGGCACATCAGCGGGAACTTTGTCAGGACCGGCAGATTGACCAGTTCGGCTTCCATCAGGTTTTTCCAGCCTTTGAGTTCAAGACTTTTCAAATGCGGGAAGTCACGCACTTCAAGGGTCTCGTTCGGTGCGTTGGTCAACGTGATGTACCTCAGTTCCTTCATCGAAAAAATGGTGTTGATGCTTTCCGGGGAAAGGCCGGAACAGTCTGAAATGGAGATCGAGTACTTTTTTGTTTTCGAAGCAAAAAGTCGAATATCTTCATCAGATGCTTTGCCTTCGACGCGCAGGGTCCTCAAATCCGGGCATTTTTTTTCGAATTCGCTAACGACTCCATTGTCTTTCACATTATAAAGGGTCAGAGATCTCAGTTTCGGGAAAACCGGCAGCCTGGCGATATCATCGGCAGTGACCCGGTCGTCGATTCCCACTTCCAAAGATCGCAGACCTGGAGGAACGACCACCTCTGGAATATCCTCGGGTTTCAAAGTGTTCGGAGCGGCTGCGGTCAACGACTCCAAATTCGGGAGTTTTCCAAGCGAACGCATAATTGGGAATGAGGTTCGCATCTTACCGATTTCAAAAGACGTCAGTTCTTTCAATGAATCCAGATTGAAAATTTCAAGGAATGGATCTTCCAATCTGGAACTCCCCATAATATGAATGGTTTTTAAATGAGGCATTCCTGAAAAGTCAATGTACTTCAAATCGGACGAAAAATCAATACTAAAATCGGTCAAATTGGGCAGTTCCCAATCGATTTTTATTAAGGATTCCCTTCCCCACAAAGCAAGCGATTTTAAACTTTTGAACCGGTTGAGGAATTCAAAATTCTGATATTCTAAGGGAAGATCGGCTATAAACAAACTGAGAGACTCCAGCCCCATGGAAATCATGGTCTCAATATCCTCTGCGGTGAGTTCCGACGGACACCAATTGAGTTTTTTGATATTGGGGAAATGTTCTTTCGCAAAGTCCACCATGGAAAAGTCATCGGACCTCAATACGACCGTACTTAATGATTCCAGCTGCGGCAAGGTGCTCAATACTTCGATAAAAGTCTCCCGAAACTTAATATTACAATTGATATCCAGCCCCTTCAAGTGGTCCTGCCAGCACAGAAGTTTCAGCGTGGATTCATCATATTTGACGTCCCAGAAAGTAAGCTCCTGGATGTTTTTCATGTTGAGAATGCCTCTCATCAGATCCGAAGAGATCGTGCCTTTCCACACCTTCAGGGAGTTCAACGCCGGAAATTTTTCAAGAAAGCCAATCCATTTTTCGTCCGAAATCGATTCTGGAAGCTCTTCGAAACATAACCACTCAAGCCCCGGCAAAGCCGTCAGAAGCTCCAGATCTTCCACGGTCTGAAATCGTGTGTCGCCAAAAACGGACACAGAGGTCACGTCTTCCAGTTCGCTCAGCTCATCGTACCCCAGTTTCTCCAGCAGCTTTTGTTTTTTCTCTTCTTCGTTCATGTTTTTCTCCTTGTATTTGACTGATTGAAACCACGGATATAGATTATAACGAACGAGTGAAAAAATATTCCAGATTTTTATGAGAAAACAGGAAAAATGTCAAAAACCGGCTGGACTTTATGAGAGAAAGGGGGTAATTATACGCGCAGCCTGCAAACCACACGCAAATCACCCCCGCATTTCAGGCTTTTAACGAAACTTACTTTTCTTCAAGCCCTTTTTTATACAGCGCGTTGATCTGGTCGATCGTCAATGCTGCGGGCCAGTACTGGAAACCTTTCGTTTCGCCGGTGAGCTTGCACTTGTAGTTGCCCGTTCCGTCTTCGCCGATGTTCCAGTTCAGGTCGGACGCGAACGATTTCATTTTGGAAACGTCGTCTGAGATGAACGCCAGACGCCCGTTCGGCCGCCCGATGAACAGCATCGCGTTGCCGCCTTTTTGGGCCGTGACGGCGAGGAACTTCCACTCGTTATCCCCGTACTCGGAGTACGTCGGCATTTTGAGGTCGTCCCGGATCGCGCCGTCACCCAGATTGAACGTGACCCACTCTTTACCGTCTTTATCGTTGTATGTCGCCAGGGAGAAACCGGGGTTCAGACCGCTCTCCCAGTTCTTGTTGGAAACGATTGCCGGGTCGCCGTTCTGGGCCTCGCTGGTCCGGAACCAGATCACGAAACTGAAATCGTTGGCGGGGCAGCCGGCCTTCAGGTCCGCGACGTTGGTGAACGTTTTTTCAAGGTCGGCCGGTGCTTCCTGAATGGTTTGCGGAATGTAGCCGTCAAACTCTTCCGGAATGGCGCCGGTCATGTGCTTCATCAGGTAGGCCGCGCAGCAGCAGTTTTGCGGCTGGCCGACCATCTTGCCCCCTTCGATGTTCTTGGAGCTGACGATCAGCGGGATCGTGTAGCAGTTTTTGTCGCCCACCACGCCATGCGTACGGAAAAGTCCGCCGTGGTCCGCAACGACGACGATCATCCAATCCTCATTGGCGAAATTGGGCCGGCCTTTGATCGCGGCGAGCATCTTCCCGACCGCGTCGTCGTTGAACGTCACGGATTCAAAATACGTGTCCGAGTGGACCGTGAAACCTGTTTTGTGTCCGTACATATCCTGCGAGTCGAGGTACAGCATGATCGCGTCCACGTCCAGACCCTTGGTCCATTTCGTCCCTTTGACCCCCTCCTTGTCGGGGAGCGTGCCGTTGAGGATCTGAACGGTTTCCTCTACGAGGTTGACGTCCCCCTGAAAGCCTCCGCCCAGGGAGTTCTGGTACGTGGCATCGGCGGGGATGGCCGCGTCTTCGCCCCAGTTGTAGATCCAGACGGAAACGAGGTTGGGGTCGTGCTTCCGGAACCGCTGCAGCCAGGTCGGGTATTCGTCGTACTTGCCTTTGTCGGTCTGGCCGTTGTTATAGACGCCGTTTTTCGCGGCCGTTACACCCGTGGCCATCGCGACGTGGTTGGTCGCGCTTGAGGGCGGGGATTCCAGGTTGGTGTGCGCCTGGTAGGTGTACGCGCCCTTGTACCCTTCCGCCCACGTGCCGTCACGCAGGGAGTCAAGATTCGGGGTGGCAACAGAATACAACGCGTCCGAGCGCAATCCGTCGATCATGATCAGTATGGCTTTTTTCTCTCCCGCCAGAACAGCGGAAGCGAAAAACAAAAGTGCCGCGGCACAAACAAGTAAACGTTTCATGGTATGGAAAACCTTTCTGTTGTTAAAAAGGACATCCCGATGCCGTCGTCCAAGGTGGGTGTAACTCCAGAGGAATTACGGGGACGACGCTTCCAGGGCTGGTAATGAAGACGTTTCACCTCGTGTTTTACGGGGTACAACGGGGTTGTGATTTTGACAGGTCAGTTATGGTACCTGTCGGAATCTTTGTCTGATGATGTTAATTATAACCTGAAAACTCAGGTTGTCAAGCCCTGTGAGTTATAAAGAGTGGGGTGGCTGGAATGTCATTCCCGTTGTCATTCTTCTTCTCTTGCCAGAGAATGTTTACACTTTTAGGAGAAATTTCGAGCAGCTGAGAACACGCCTTGGCTATTCTTTGGGAGGGGGGCCCGGTTCGTCCGACAAGTGCATATCGACTGAACCAATAAAAAAAGGACGTGCACAAATCACGTCCTTTGGGCTGAGTGGAGAATAGCGGGTTCGAACCGCTGACCTACTGGCTGCCAGCCAGTCGCTCTCCCAACTGAGCTAATTCCCCGGTAAGATTAAAGATTAGTATAGCATATTTCGGATTTTTTTCAAGGGGGGGCCAGTTTTTTTCGTGAAATTTCTCTAAAATTTTACCAAGAGTGTATTTTATGTAAAAAGTCTGTTAAATTTGTCAATTTTGGTTCAAAAGTGGTTGAAAATTTTTTGACTTTCTGTATATTAATAGTACTGAGGAAAAGAGAGGTATTTTAAAAAAAGGGAGAAAAAGATGATCAATGCTGATTCGGCTTATGAACCTTTGGAGTTTGATGAAATTCCGGTCCGTTCGATGGTGCGTCACTGGAAGACGGACTGCGCGAAACGGGTGGTCATCGCCGACCTTCTTACTGGGGAAATGAAGGGGTCGGACGCTCTGCTGCGCGCGCTCGTTTTGCGTCGGCTTCTTCGTAAAGTACTTTCATCTGATGAAAAGAACGTCGGGATTCTGATCCCTCCGTGCATCCCTTCTGTGCTGGTGAATGCAGCTTTGACGCTTGATAAACGTGTACCCGTGAACCTGAATTACACGGTAAGCCCGGAAGTGATGAACAAGTGTATCTCGAAAGTTCAGATCCGGCACCTCATCACAAGCCGGAAGGTGATGGAAAAGTTCAATTACGAGCCGAACTGCGAGGTGATTTATCTCGAAGACCTGAAAGACCGTGTGACTTTGGCCGACAAACTGGTCTCATTCCTTCAGGCGAAAGTCCTGCCGGTTTCGATGGTTTACCGTCAGCTGGGACTGAATTCGATCCAGATGGATGACGTGATGGGGATCCTGTTCACCTCTGGCTCGACGGGAATGCCGCGGGCTGTGATGCTGACACACCGGAACATTGGAAGCAATATTAAATGCTACTCGAATTTTTTTGGTTTCTTTCAGGACGAAGGAATGCTCGGCGCCCTCCCGTTTTTTCATTCATTCGGCTTTACTGGCCCGCTTTGGACTGTTCTGACCCGCGGAATGTCTGGCTACTACCATGTTTCGCCGTTGGATATTCGACCGATTCAGCGTTTATGCCAAAAGTACAAGCCGACACTTTTCCTGGGAACGCCGACTTTTCTGCGTTTGTATGCGCGCCGTATGGAACGTGAGGATCTGGAATCGGTGAATCTTGTGGTTTCTGGCGGTGAACGCTGTCCGGTCTCGCTGATGGATGAGTACGAACAAAAATTTGGGATCCGGCCGATCCAGGGGTTTGGAATTACAGAAACCTCGCCGGTCATCGCGGCCAATATTCCGGAATCCCGTCATACACGTGGCTGGGAACCGATGCCGAAAGACGAGTCGGTAGGGTTTCCAATGCCTGGAATCAAGGTCAAAGTGTTGGATCTTGAAACCGGCGAGCCGTGCCCGATTGGGGTGGCGGGGATGTTGTGGGTCACTGGTGAAAATATCATGAAGGGCTATTACGACGATCCGGAAAAAACCGCAGAAGTCATTAAAGATGGTTGGTACTGCACGGGCGACATTGTGCGGCAGGACGATGACGGTTTCATTTTTATCGAGGGGCGTTTGAGCCGGTTCGCCAAAATCGGTGGTGAAATGATTCCACACGAGGGACTGGAAGATAAGATCAATGAGATTTTGGGGTTCAAAGCCGACGAGGAAGTCAAATTGTGCGTCACATCTATTTCGGACGAGAAAAAGGGAGAACGTTTGGTGGTTCTTTATACCGAACTGCCTCTCACCCCAGCTGAGATCTGCGCAAAGCTGAAAGAGATGAAATTCCCGAATCTCTGGATCCCTGGCGTGGATTCTTTCTTTCAAATTCCCCAGATCCCGCTTTTGGGAAGCGGCAAACTGGACCTTTTCGGTTTGAAACAGATCGCGGAGGATTGCGCGAAGTAAGAAAAAGCGCGAAAAACAATTTCCTTGTCTAAAAGGAAAACTCCTAAATCTCCTCCACCGGCGCGGGGGGCAGTTCCAATTCGGCGGGTGTGGGGGTCCAGGTTTTTTGCAGGAACCAAACGGCAAAAAGGAAAACAACCAGCGGGACGAGCCAGAAAAGGTGAGGCAAAACGAAACGTTTCAGGAATCTTGCTTTTTCGTTTTGCTGCGTTGGAAACTCCTGAAGCTGCAATGATGGGGTTGTACCGCGGAAAGAAAGTCCGATTTCCTGAGCCGTTGCTTCCAGATCGGCCAACAGTTCTTCTGGCGAAGCATAACGTTCCTCCTGATCTTTTTTCATCATCTTATTCAGGATTTCATTCAGGGATTCAGGAACGTCCACACGGGAAAGGCGGACCTCCACAGGATTGTCGCTCTGGTGCTGGAGCAGTTTCTGGAGTGGATTGCCCTGCGGAAAAGGCGGATGCCCGGTGAGAAGGTAGTACAACGTACAGCCAAGCGAGTAAATGTCGCTCCGGGAGTCAACCATACGCGGATCACGTGCCTGTTCAGGTGAGATATAGTCAAATGTTCCTAACGTCACTCCGTCCTGAGTGATGTCTTTTTGGACTGAAACCATTCCGGTTTCCATCGCGACACTGGTGATTCGCGCCAAACCGAAGTCGATCAATTTCACTTCTCCATTATTCATCAAAAGGATATTTGATGGTTTGATGTCACGATGCACCACGTTGAATTTTTTCATGTGAATCAGTGCGTGCGTAATTTGAATCGCGATCCAGATGGTTTCGGAAACTTTTAGTACTCCGGTTTCTTTTACGCGGTCACGGAGATTTTCTCCCGGAACGTACTCCATCGTCAAGTACATTCGATGCGAGTCACGGTGATCCCGAAATGTGTAAATCTGCGAGATGTTCGGGTGGTTTAGCAGCGCGGCGACCTGAGCCTCTGAATAAAAACGTTGAACGACCTCCCCCTTTGTATTTTTATCTGAATGTAAAACCTTCAGAGCGACGAGCCGGTTCAGGTTGGAATCCTGAGCAAGCCAAACATTTCCCATGCCGCCGCCGCCAATGTAACGAATCAGTTCATACTCATCGAAAATTACCCCCAGATCGAGCATATCCCCACCGTCGATTTTTACTATGGCAGGTTCAGCGAAAGGAAGATTCTTTTCGGCCTGCTCCTCAGGGGAAATCGTACGGGTCACAGACGCGTCCCCTTTGGAGCTGGAATTTTCATGCGCGGCCTGGATTACGGCTGAGTCCAGATCAAGTGCCGCTTCTCTATCCGGAGGGGCAGATTCCAGAGACACGGAGCCCACAGAAGATTCCTGGGCAGTTTTCATCTCCGGATTTTCAGAAACCTTTTTCTGGATGGAAACGGAAGTCGCCGAAACCGCTGGATCGGATTTCAAATTGGTCTGGATTTTTGAAGTCATGATTACTTCCTTAAATTCACTTCGTAAGTGTCAGCACGCCAAACGAGGCTGGACTCCATGCGGGGTAAAGACCTTCGCCCCAAAGGATGTACGCCTCGGGTTTTCGGCCGTCGCAGTCGGTCAGGCGCAGCGAAACGCCGATTTTCGTCCCGATGATCCCCGCCGGGCCGCCCAGGTCGCTCCACGGCATCGCAAGTTCGTAAATCGTGCGGTTTCCGTCACGCTTCACCACGAAATCGTAAACCGAGGAATCCTTCGCGAGTGAACCGCTCTTCAGGCCGCCCGAGTATTCCGCGGGACGGTAAAGCGTGTGCTTTCCGCTTCCGCCCGGGGCCGCCGAGCTCAAATCGAAGCAGAACGCGCGGCTTTCCTCGCCCGGCAGGCGGTTCATCGGGTGGATCGCGACTTGGACCGAGTCGTAATTCTCACATTCCGCCTCGGTTTTCTCCGCGACGTGCCGGTCGTCAAGGACTTCCACGCCCAGGTAGAGGAAATTCTCGTCGTAGTTGAAATACGCGGCGGCACTGGCGTTTTTCGGACTCCAGACGTAAGCCGGATCGAGGGCTTTGACCTGATTCTCGCCCAAGAGCGGGATCGGGGCCGATTTCTGGAAGTCACTCAGGTCGCCGTCGATCGAAATTTTCTCCGCGCGAGGCGCAAAGGCCGCGTAATCCGTCCCTTCGTACGGCACGAGCTGCGCATTATCGATCTCGGTCCAGCCATCGCCCTGGCAGACAGGCGCCGCCGTAAGACTCACCGTCCCTTCCGGAAGTTCCAGACGCTTGGAAATGACCCGCCACGTCGGCTGATTCTTCGGAGCCTGGAATACCTGGAGCCAGTGCCAGTTCCAATTCTTCCCGTCCTGCGTTTTGCCGCCGAGGTTGGAACCGGTCGTCAGGTCGTCCGAGCGGACCCAGAACGAGTACACGTACTCGCCGCCGACGGTCGGGAGTTTCGGGACGCTTTGCCAGATGCTCTGGTAGCCGCCCTTTGTTTTTTCGAAGCGGTACACGAAATCCCCGTGCCCCACGGCGTCGGGATCCTTGCACGGGACGCGCTTTCCGTTCTTTCCCGACCCGCCCCAGGCCACAGCCGCATCGGCGTTTTGGCCTTCCGCCAGTTCAAAGCCCGGGTTCTGAAGCAGGTTTCCGATCTCCTCGGGCTTCACCGCGTTGATGACGATCCGGCGCGAAATGGCCGGGAGTTCCGCGTCCTTGAATTTCAGCGTCACGACGCCCTGCGAAACGCCGGGCTTCACGTTGGCGAGTTTCAAAATCACGGAAAGGCTTTCACCCGACTTCAGTTTTTCAAACGGCATAGACTCCATACCGAGCGAAACGGCGCCGGTGACGGAACGTCCCAATCTGTTGGTGAGACGGAGCGGAATTTCAAGCGTCTGCCCCGCCACAGTCGTGAAGGTCGGCGTTCCGCTGGCGGTTCCCGGGAACGAAAGGACGAGCTGAGCGCACAGAACGTTCGGATCACCGCCCTCCACGAAGTACGGGCTTTCCGTGAGGTTGAGCGTCACGAAACCATCCGCGTTTTTCAGCTCGGTTTCGTTCCCCTGCTGGTCGATTTTGAGGACTTTCGCCCCTTTTCCGACGGCCAGACGGACGGTTTCCCCACCCTTTTCAATCGACGAAACGACGAGGATCGGCCCGCGCTTCGGACGTTCAAAGAGTTTCAGCGAGTCTTTCTTTCCGATGGAAAACTCGCCGACCGGCTTCGCGTCAGCCAGTTCGTACGCGAGGACCGCAAACGCCGCCGCCGAGGGACGCGGGGAATGATCCGCCCAGAAAACGCTCCAGTCACCCGCTGCAGAGGCTTCACCGCCGAACAAAACGATTTTCTCGCAGCCGGCCAGAAGCTCTTCCGGGAAGTGCGTGAATAAGAAGTCGGACTGCAGCGTCTGCTTCATCGCCTCCTCAAGCGGCATTCCCCACGTGGAAACGCCTTTGGCCGTTTCATTATCCCAAACCACGGCGTGGGAGTCGGCTCCCACCGCAGCCAGATCACGCCAGGCCGCACGGACGGAGCTTCCCGTTCCGTAGTGGACCGGCAAAATGTCCGTGAACTCCATGATCCCCGCCTCGATCAAATTCTGACGGAAAGTCTGCGGCCAGAGCCCACCCGCGATCTGGTTCCGGAGTTTCGGATTCACCTTTTTCGAGGCCGCGTCGGCGACCCGGCAGAAACGCAAATATTCGGCGACAGGATCGGCGCAGGCATCGCCCGGAACGATTTCGTTTTGCCACTCGAAGCCGATGATCTCGTTCCCGAATTCTTTCGTCAGGCGCGTAATGATCCGTTCCACGTCGGCGTCAAGGACAGGGAAGGCTTTGAACTGGCCGCCGTAGCACATCGGGTTTTGGATCGCCCAGACCGGGAAACCGTCGAAGAGGAGCCACGCCTGAATGTGATTTTTGCGCAGAACGGCCAGTTTCTCGTGCATGTTCTTGAAGGCCGCTTCATTGAAAACGCCTCGCTGCGGTTCAAAATCTTTCCACGCCATCCAGACGCGGCAGACGCTCATCCCGAGCCGACGCGCAGCACGGGCGGCTTCTTCGTCCCCGAAAAACTTCTGCCCACCGAACGGGGTCGGGCCGCCGCCGATGATTTTCGCCAGATCCGGGATCCGGGCGAACGTGACCTCACGGGCGTCTTTTCCAGCGATCTCGGCGTGGAAAAGGAACGTTCCTTTTTCGTTGAGCTTCAGCGGGATCTGGAGCTTTTTCCCATCTTTCGGCGGGAAAGTCCCGGAGCCCGAAAGGAGGGTTTTCCCTTCAATATTTTTAACGTTCCAGGTGAGTTTCTCGTTTTGGAGAGTTTGGCCTTTTTCCGTCGCGCGGACGTTCATCACGACCGGCTCGTCGTAAGTGAAAAGGTTCCCGGGCGCCGAGGTGTTCAGGGTGAAGCAGTTCCCCACGCCCTTAAAACCCGGAAGTCCGAGCCGCATCTGCCACGGCCAGTTTTTCTTGTCGCGGCCTTTGAGCTGCGCCACGAGGAGAAGTTGATCGCCCATTTTACCCTTTTCGAGCGGTTCGTCAGCGTACGCCTGGGGAAGCGTCAGTTCCCATTGGGTCTTCACGCGCTTTCCGATCTCGCACTCCGTGTCGCGGATCCCGCAGCGGCCCGATTTGTGCGTGCGGTTTTTCTCGTACTTTCCGTCCGGGCAGTCGATCCACGGACCCATGACCCAGATGGAAAGCGTCGTTTTGCCCCAATCGTCGGACGGGTCAATGTAATATTCCCCCGGAATCACGATTTTCTCGCCGCTTTTCCAGACGGGCTTCCCGCCGTCCGGGCTTTGCGGATCACCGAGGATCAGCCAGCTTTTCCGGAACGTGGCGGTTTCGGGGCGCATCGTCGCGCGGACCTCGTCATTCATTTCGGGCAAAACGACCGGCCCAAACGCTTTGAGCGACGCTTCGTCCCACCCTTTGGTCGTGAGGAAGTAGATCGGCTGGACCCCTTTGTCGTCGGCCTGGTAGTCGGGCATTTTGTAACGGAAAACCAGCGTTTCACCACTTTTCGCGGGTTTCGGAGCGCCGCCCCACGACGCGTAACCGATGTAATTGCCCTTCTGCGACCAGTGCAGATCCCCGCCGATTTTCTGGCCGTCCGGGATGTTTTTGGGGGTGATTTTCACCTCGAAGTTCTGACCGGGAACCGCCGTTTTGGGGGCTTCGATCTTGAGCCAATCGGTTTCCACGACCTGCTGCGAGAACAATTCAGTGCTGATAAAAAAGCAGAGGACGAGCAAAAAAGCGAACGAAAAACGAAGTTTCATGAATCGGGTCCTTTGTGCGAGAGTAAAAAAGCGTTCGATTCCATTTTATCCCAAGAGCGGTGAAAAGTCAAGTATTCACGAGAAATTTTTGAAAGTTTTTCGGGAGAAAAGCGGATTAATCGAAATCCGTGTCCTAAAAAACTAAAAGAAACACGACTTCAAATCATAAAGTACACTCCGGAAGGGTTCCGGATGCGTGAAGTACCCGCCGTTGATCAGCTCACTCAGGATGAAACCCGGGTGGTGTTTCGAGGCCTCCATTCGGGCGAGGAAATGACGCTTGTGGCGGCGCAGACTTCGTAAAAAACGCTCCGTGCGCGGAGTCGGCGGGAGGGAAAGCGTGAACGTTTCGAGTGCGTTGATCAGCGTCGGGTGAGTGGTTTCCAACGTTTCGATGAATGAGTTGAAGTAGTGCCACTGCGAGGGATTTTCCCGCAGAAAAGCCACCGTCGGCGCCGTTGAGTTGTTCTGACCGTGAAGCCGGTACTGGATCAGAGGCTCCGGCAGAAAGGCGAGTTTTGAGCTAAGCGCGAACGTGAGGTAAAACCAGACGTCGTGGCACGCGATCCCCTCGGGAATCGGAAGCGACAGGGCCAAAAATTCCCGTCGAAGCGCCATCGTACAGCCGGTCCAGAGCGTCATTTCCAGATCTTCCGGGAAGAAAAACCGCCAAAAATCGCGCAGGTGCATTCGTGTGACGAACTCGCTCAGGTTCATCTCCTGGTCGTTTCCTTCGGCGTCGATGATCCGGGCGTCGGAAGTCACCAGACCGAGGACCGGGTCGGCTTCGAACGCCTCAAGGATCCGCTGAATACGTGACGGAAACCATACATCGTCGTGGTCCGCAAGAAAAAGGACGTCACCGCGGCAGAGGGAAACGGCCTGACCGAAATTCTGCGTGTAGCCGAGATTCTGCGGGTTTTTCTGAATTCTGACCGGGAAAGGAACTTCCGCCGCCCACCGTTCCAGGATCGCGAGCGTTTCATCTGTCGAGCCGTCGTCGCAGACCACCACCTCCCCCGGCAGCACCGTCTGTGAGGCGATACTGGCGAGCTGAATCGGTAAAAAGCGCGCGCTGTTAAACGTGCAAATGGCGACGGATGTTTGCATGGGGTTAAAGTGAAAGCACGAACGCTTCCAAATCTTTGAGCTCTGAATCGGTCAGTGGAGCTGTAAAGCCGTGTTTTCCTTCTTTCAAAAGGTCGAAAATCGTCCGAAACCGCCCATCGTGCAGATACGGAGCGGTCCGCCAGCACTCCCGGAGGGTCGGCGTATCGAGCGGTCGCGTCTCGTAAATCGTTCCTGTTCCAACGTCGTGAAGTTTGCAGTCCGTATAAAATTCCCCCGTGTGGCACGAGGCGCACTGGGTTTTCGGGCCGAAGAAAAGACGGTGACCTCGCTGAATGGCGGCGTTCACCTCCGGGTTTTCTTCCGCCTCGCGCAAAATCGGCGCTTTGCGTGCTTTGAGGGTGGAAAGGTAAGCGTCGATGGCTAGCGCGTCCTTTTCACACGGCTCGGTGAAGTGGATCAGCTCGATTCCTTTCCGGACGGCGGCTTCTGCATTTTCGCGGACTCCCGTGGCCATCGCAGGGGCCGTGAAGTGGGCGTAAAGCAGACTTTTCGTGTTCTTCGGCGTGCCGGAACCGTCGTTCAGGAGGTCCCAGTTCAGCGCGTCCGACCGGGCGTCCGGATGGCAGGTCGCGCAGCTCTGCCAGTGCTCGTAGCAGAGAAAACCGTCATTAAAAAGACATTCGCCCACACGCGCCAGGGAGGGACGGGGAAACGTCCCGTTTTGGCGGAGTTGAACGGTTCGACCTGAATTGAACGGGTTTTCGGCGAGCAGAATTCGGTCAACCGAGTCAGAAAAGACACAAGCCACGTAGGCGTAAAGGCGTTTCTGGCCGTTCTCCTCGCTTTCCTCACCGATCGTGACGGCTCTAGGCCCTTTGCCTGACGTGGAAACGCGGCGTTGGACCGGGATCAAATCTCCCGCATGGTCGGGCGTGGCGCCAATGGACGGGAATGGAGCGAGACTATTACGGAAATGCGGGTGCATCGCGACACGGTCGATAACGCTTACTTCCATCGTACCGGCGTGCGATATCACGAGCCAACGCCCATCTTTTGAGCAAGCGATCCCCCACGGATTCGCAGCGGCGAATTCCAGATGGTCGAGTGTTAGCGTTCCTTCCCGCTCACCAGTCTGAATATTGATGAAACTCACCGCGTTCATGTTGATCCAGCCACCTTTGACCTGACCGGTAGGGATAGCATAGCTCCCCATCGAGTGCAGAACGTACGCGTACAAACCATCAGGAGAGACACACACGCCGCGCATATTAATCGTTCCGTTCGGAAACTCGACCAAGTGCGTTTCCTGTGTCTCCAAATTTACGAGAACGGCATGACCTGGAAGCCAGTACTCATCTGCTGCATGTTCATTGATGAGGAGATTGGAAACGACCAGTGTTTTCCCATCGGGTGTGACCGCGCACGCGAAGGGCTCACGAATCATTGGGATTTTCTGAATGACGATGCGTTTTTTGAGGTCCACGGTTTCCACACGGTTCTGAAATCGGGCGCAAAGGTAAACGCATGTATCGTTGGGTGCGAGAACCGGGGATCGAGGCCCTTCTCCGACTTCGGTCTGCCAAAGTATTTCACCCGTCTGAGCGTCAAGGCAGAGCAGAGCTGGATTTTTGAGCGTGGGGGCAGGGTGCGTAGGAAGGAGCGACTGTGCGTTGGGGTCACACGTGACGTAAAGCCGCTTCCCATTACGGGAAAGCGTCAAGCCTGTCGGGGAAGCGGGAAGCGGGATCCGCTGGAAAACAGAATCAAAGCGGGTTTCCGTTTTGCGAATTTCAGAGGAATCGAAGCAGGCGGTGAAGAGCGTGGAACCGTCTGGTGAAAGTGCAACATCGCAAGGTCCCAGCCAGTCTTGAGCCTGTAAACCCTGGAAGTGAACGAAAACACAAATACAGAAAGTGATAATCAAGGGAAAAGAGAGAGGGAAAGTGTTCATTTTCCGATCCTCTCTCATTTGGAGTACTCGTAAAGTTCGTATTCTTTATAGGGGATCCCACCACAGCGCTCAATGACCACATTCACCGCCTGATTGTCGCGATAGGTCCAACCAAGTTCTGCTCCCTGGTAACCACTTTCAAGACCACGCCTCAGTGTGTTATACACGAGGATCTCCACGATCCCACGCCGACGGTATGCCGGATCAACACACATGACCAGCATACGGCAGGAAGTGATTTTTCGGCGGTAATACAAAAATTTCAGAAATCCAAACGGGAATAATGTACCATTCAAATGGATGAGTACCTCGTTCAGGTCTGGAAGTGTGATGGAAAATCCAACAGGCTTTTCTCCGTCAAATGCCAAAAATATGTGATTCGGGTCTGCATGCTGCACCATCTGGTGTGCCATGAGTTCCATTTCCCCAAGGCTCAGCTCCGCATACTGCCAGTTGTCACGCATGGAAGTATTATATACTTCGCGGCAGATAAGAATTTCTTTTTCAAAATTCGTTGGATCGAAGGAACGGTAGGTGATCGAAGAACGCTTCTGGAACCAGTCGATGCGTTTCTGCCATTTTTGAAGCATTTCGTCGGAGCGTCCAAACCACCACGCGTAAAGTCCCTGACACTTGACCGCTCCCGCGTCCCGAACAATACGATCGTAATATTGGGGGTTATAACACATCCCGATCTTCGGGGGGGTATCGAATCCCTTGGAAAGCAGACCCATGTCGTAATTGGTCGAGAAAGTCATGGGGCCAATGATTTTTTCACGGCCGTAATTTTCGTGGGACCAGTCATAAGCCGCGTCCAGCAGGGCCTTGGCCACTTGGGGATCCTCAACGCACTCGAACATTCCCCAGGTGCCGAGATTTGTTTCCTTGCGTTTATTGGTTACAGGATCGTCCGCAGCAAGCACACGTCCCACAGGCTGTCCGTCTCGTAACGCCAGGAACGCCTGCGCAAAACCGAATTCATAAAAGGGATGTTTTACGCGGTCCAGAAAAGTATAAACTTCCCTTTTCAAGGGTGGAACCCAGTTCGGATCGTTCTTATAAATCGTCCAGGGGAAATCTACAAACGCTTTGCGCAAGGTAGGCGTGGTTACCGGCAAAATCTGAATTTCGGACCGAGTTGAATTGGAGGCTGATGCGTTCATTTGTGTATGATAGTATATTTACGAAATCAGGCAGCGGCTGGACTGCCAGACATAAACTATTCTATTCCTCTGATGATTCTGTTTCTTCTTTCGCGTCTTTTTCGTTGGCTTTTTCGACTTCAAGACCGGAATCTGACGGGTCCATGGGCAAGGAGCCGTCTTCTGTGTACATGTCGTTATGCTGGGTGTAGGAAACTCGGAAGCAAAGGAGTTTTTGCTCGGTTCCCGATTCTGCTTCTTCATCCGTAAAGAAGAAAGAACCAACGTTTCCGCTCATTTCCGGGCGGGAAGTCATGACGACGAACTGCCCTGGCTGAACGGTAATTTCGCTGCGCAGGGAGTCAAACGCACGTTTCGGGCGTGCAGTCGCCATGGTGACGGAGCCCGCATCGTACTGAAAAGTCTGACGCGGCTGCCCGTGCTGGACTTCCGGTAAAAGGTCCAGTGTGACGCTCCCATCCCCTCGGGTTTGGGTGCGAATGACCATTACCGCCTGACCATCGTTGAACGTTTCGCCGCCCAAAGCCCCATTCTCATTAAAAAGAATTGTGGACTGTTTTTTCACGTTCGAAACATTCACTTCGTTTTTCTGGCCGTTGCGGGAGGCGATCGTCTTGCGCATAACGGTCTGATTCGTCAGTTCATCCAATCGAATCGTCGTAACGATTTGCGAGGGATCTACGTCATCCCGGGTTTTCAAAATTCTCAAAAATGACGACGGAAGCTGATTTCCGATCACCCCGGCACGAAAACCATTCACGGCAAGTTCCCGACGCAGTGATGCCGAAAATATCTGCTCATCGACGTCCTTCCAAAGGGTGGTGTTCAGTTCCTCATCATTGAACGGGCAGCGAACGATGAAAACCTCAAGAACTACCGTTTCGGAATTGGCGAGCCGACCGGAAAGGAGGAAGGAATCATCCTGAACCGGAGTGACCGTCGCGCTCTTTCTGAGCAGCATCATATCGGGCTGACAACCTGGAAAAGCAATAAATCCCAGCGTCAGACAAACGGCTGCGCAAAGGAAGCGGATTGGCGAGGCGGTCGGACTCATTGCTTAAATCGGTAAAATAAACAGTCAGGCTGAAATTTTATTCAGTGTAACTCTTTTACCTCATTTTGTCAATGTGTATTTTCTCTTTTAATCGGTTTTTTTTGTGAAAAATCAAGATTCTGTTTGGTATTTCCGATTTACTCATCAGAGTTCAAATCAGGAATTGGGAGTTTGAAAATCCGGATCACTCATTCTTCTTTCCCAATCCTTTATTCCTTCGTTCCTGTCTTTGCCAGTTCAATTTCGTCATGACCTCCATTTTACTTTCCCCAATTTCGTCGCCGATCCACGCGGAAATGATCCCGCCAGGGTCGAAAAGCATCACCAATCGTGCCCTTGCCATTGCCGCGGCAGCTGAGGGTGATTCTCTGCTGATCGGTGCGCTTGATTCCGAAGACACACAAATGATGATGGGCGCTTTGCGCAAAATGGGCGTTCGGCTCGAACACGACCCCACGACCGCGAAGATTCACGTCCAGGGAACCGGCGGCGCGTTTGAAAGGGGAGAAACGCAAAACCCTACGAATGAGCCGGTGGAGCTTTTTTGCGGGAACAGCGGGACGACCATCCGGTTTCTGACCGCGATGTGCGCAAACGCCCACGGTCTGTTCCGGCTGGACGGTGTGGAAAGGATGCGCCAGCGCCCGCTGGGTGACTTGCTTGACGGCCTGCGTCAACTTGGTGTTCGGGTGGAGGCGGAACTCGGAAATGACTGCCCGCCGGTTCTGCTTCACGCGGAGGGGATCCCGGGCGGCCGTGCGGTGATTCCGGGCAATATTTCGAGCCAGTTCCTCAGCGGTCTCCTTATGGCGGTTCCGTATGCGAGAGAAGAGACTACGATCGCCATTTCCGGTGGGCTCGTTTCAAGACCTTACATCACCATGACCCTCGAAGTCATGCGTGCGTTTGGTGTGACGGTGGACGAACTGGAAGGGGATGTTTTCAGGATCCCTGCCGGCCAAAAGTACTCGGGGACCCGGTACGTCATCGAGCCGGACGCTTCCGCGGCCAGTTACTTCTTCGCCGCGGCGGCCGTGGCGGGGGGAGAAATGACCGTCCGGAATCTCACGAAAAACGCCCTTCAGGGGGACGTGGGATTTTGTGACTGCCTCGCGAAAATGGGCTGCGAGGTCGAGTACCTCCCCGATGCGATCCGGGTACGTCGTGAGCCGGGCGCTCCTCTGCACGGGATCGAAACGGATATGCGCTTCATCAGCGACACGGCGCAGACGCTCTCCGTCGTGGCCCTCTTTGCCGACTCGCCGACGACGATTCGGAACGTGGCCAATATGCGGGTCAAAGAGACCGATCGGATCCACGCGGTCGTGACGGAACTGAGAAAATTTGGGGTCGAAGTCAAAGAATTTGAGGACGGAATGACGATCCAGCCCCTCAAACAGACCCCTCCCGCAGTAGAGATCGAGACGTATAACGACCATCGAATGGCCATGAGCTTCGCCATCGCGGGCTTGCGTCTTCCCGGTGTAACCATTCTGAATCCTGGCTGCACCGTGAAGACATACCCGGGGTTCTGGGACGATTTGGAAAAAATTAAAAAAGGACGTTAAAGAGTCGAACTGCCGGTTACTGGTTCAGGCTCACGGCCTGACCATCGTTTCGGACACCCAATCGGTAGTGGGTTTCTTCGTCGATGGAGTAGGAAATGCGCTGAACCGAACCATCACCCATGCACATTCCGAAGGTGCCGGCGTGGGGTGCGCCGAAACGCATGGAGTATTCGTCGTAACCGGTTCGGTCCTGCATAGGCGTACTGGTCGTGGCTTTGTACGTAACACGGCAATTATCGCAGTCCGCGCCGACCCAGATACCGTTGTCATCACTGGAACTTCCGGAAGTTTCGTAGGCGTCAGCTTTTAGGTACTTCTCTCCGATGAGGTACGTATTTGTCGTGCCGTCCCGAATTTGTCCTATGGTTACCTCGCTGCACGTGAAAATCAGACCATCGGCCGTTTGGGTCGGCCATGAGTTGCTCCTGGAATATTCATTGGCCTGGGAGTAGGAACTGGGGTAAAAACGTCCGTCTCCCGGGTTTGCAAATTTTCCGCCGTAATTTCCGGCGTAATCCGATTTGGCGAGCATGCAGGTCCCGGAGGTTTTCAGAGCCGCGACGTCGGCATTGCTCAGTGAGTCGTTCGCGCCGGGGTAAATTTTGGCGGCCCGACGTGACGGACAATAAAAAGTCTGCACCGGCGTCTGCAGTACCACGGAGGCTTTTGCTTTGTCTGGCGTATCCAGCTGACCGTTCGAGGAAAGCTGGTAGAGGGCCTGCTGTTCAAGGTACGGAAGAAGCGAAAAGGTCCAACCCCCCGGTTGGTTCCGGTTCATTCCGCGGTCCGGGTCGCCGGTAAATCCCCAATGCCAGCCGCCCGATGGGAATTTCCTGGTCGCTGATTCGTGATTCAGACAGGCAAGGCCGAGGTTCTTCAGATTGTTCCCGCATTGCATCTGACGCGCGGCCTCACGAGCCTGCTGAACGGCAGGAAGGAGCAGGCCGACCAGCATACCAATGATAGCTATGACGACCAAAAGCTCAACGAGTGTGAAACCGTTCTGTACTTTTTTTCGATTCATAATCCAGTCCCCATAATATTTCTCCAAAATTTATCATCTTAACCTTATTATACGCAATTGACGTTTTTTTTCAATGAGGAGAACGAAAAAAATGTAAAAATTTTCAGGAAGGGGTGGAAAAAAAGAAAAAAAGTGGTAAAATCAGAGGAGATTTTTACTCGTTCTGTTCCCTTTTCGCTTCAGGAGCAAAAAATGAAAATCATGGCCCCTTCCGGAAATATTGACTGCATGAACGCCGCGATCCGTGCCGGCGCGGATGAGGTTTACATGGGAATTTCCGGTTTCGGGGCGCGGCGCTTCGCGAAGAATTTTTCTGTTCAGGAGTACTGCGACGCGGTGGGGGAGGCGCATCGGTACGGGACGGCCGTGAACGTCACGCTCAACACGATCATGGCGCAGGAAGAATTCGACGCGCTGGACGAATCACTCGACCTTCTGTACGCCGCCGGGGTGGACGCGGTGATCGTTCAGGACCTCGGTTTCGCGGACTATTTGCGGGTCCATTACCCCGACTGGCCGCGGCACGCTTCGACCCAGCTTTCCATCGCGTCGCCGAAAGAGGCGGTTTGGGCGCAGGAGCAGGGTTTTCGGCGTCTCGTGCTCGCCCGGGAGCTTTCCCTCGAAGAGATCGCGGCCATTCGGGAAGCCGTCTCGACGGAGCTGGAGGTTTTCGCCTCGGGCGCGCTTTGCCTGGCGTGCTCGGGAAAGTGCTTTCTTTCCAGTTTCATCGGCGGACGAAGCGGAAACCGCGGAATGTGTACCCAGCCGTGCCGCCAGAAGTACAAACGGCTCGACGCGCCGAAGGGACGCGAGGGTTTTCTCCTTTCCTCGGCCGACCAGTGGCAGGAATTTCCCGAGATTGCCCGGCTTTTCGCGATGGGCGTGGACGTGATCAAGCTCGAGGGGCGCATGAAGTCGCCCGAGTACGTCTTTGAGGCGGTGCGGTACTACCGCGAGATGATCGATACGCTGCGCGAAGCGAGCCCCGAGCGGCTTGCAAGCGTTCTGGAAAAAATCGAAAAGGCTCCGCTCCAGACGAGACCGCACCCGGGGATCGAGCGTCTGTTCAACCGCGGCTACTCGAAGGGCTACTTTTACGAGCACGACCCGGACTTCCTGAACACGGCATTTTCCGCGTCGTGGGGCGTGAAGGCGGGCGAGATACAGAAACGCCGGATCCGTCTGACCGTTCCGCTGCGTAACGGGGACGGTGTGGTTTTTCTCGACCGAAACCTTCAGAAGATCGACGGGTTGAACGTCAGCCGCATCGTTCTGGAAAAGACGGGCGAAATCGTCCCCCCGGCGCCGCGTGGGGCGGAGGTTTCGCTTGGCGTTCCGGTCCCGCCCGGGGCCGCGCTTTTGTACAAGACTTTCGACTACGAGCTGAACCGCACGCTGGCGACGGAAATGAAACTCCAGCGCCGCCGGACGCCGATCCAGGCCGTTCTGACCGCCCGGGTAGGCCAGCCGCTGAGGCTTGAATTTTCGGTGGAGCTTTTCGGGAAAACGTTCCGTTCGGAGGCGGTTTCGGAGGACCCCCTCGAGGCCTCGCAGCGGGCCGCGGCGTCGCGGGAAAGCCTTTTCGCCTCGCTGGACCGGTTGGGGGAAACGCCCTTTTCGCTGGCGGAGAAGGACGCGGAAATTCAATTCGACTCGAACGTTTTCGTCCCGAAATCGGTTTTGAACCAGCTGCGTCAGTGCGCGGCGAGCGATCTGGAAACGGCCATCGTGGCGGGGATGAAGCGGGAAAAAGCCTCCCCTGAAAGGGGAGGTGGCCCGGAAGGTCGGAGGGGTTCCAGACGTGGGGGAAGTCAGTCCTTTGGCTGGAACCCCCCAGCTTCGCTTTGCTCAGCAGCCCCCCTTTCAGGTGGGCCTTCCACTCCGGTTTTAACCGCGGCGGTCATGACCCGCGCGCAGGCCGAGGCGTGCCGGGAGGCGGGGATCGAAAAAATCTACCGGCTGGAACCTCCGGTCCATTTCGGAAACGAGGGACGCCCCGCGTGGAACGGATGCGCGGCGTTGGCCGGGTCGCTTTTTGACGCGGTGCAGTTTTCGGAGGAAAAGCGGGAATTCGCGCTCGACTGGACGTTCCACGCCGCCAACCCGTGGATGATCCGGTACTACGCGCGGACGTTCCCGCTCGCGCGGACGATTTTCCTCTCGCCGGAGATTTCGGAGAAAACCGTCCGTAAACTCGCCGCTCTGCCGGACGTGCCGCGACTTGGACTCGTGATTTGCGGTTTCCTGTACGGAATGTTCACGCGGAAAACGCTCTTTGAGGAAACGCTCGTTCCGCTTCAAAATCAGGACGGCCGCCCCATCTGGGTGAGCCGGAACGACCGAGGGGAAAACCCGCTCGAAACGTCGGGAAGCCGCGTTTTTTACGGGAATCGGATGGACATTTCGCGCCTTCTGCACGACCGGCCGATCCCGGGGCTGGCCGAGCTTCGGGTCGATTTCACGCTGGAAACGCCGGAAGAAACGGCCAAAATCCTGAAAAAGCTCCTGACCCGGGGCTGGATCCTGGATGAAAGTTTCTCGTACGGGTACGAAAAAGGGATTTTCTGACCGTTTTTAAAATGAAACCGGGCGGCCCCCGCATGAGGACCGCCCTTCAAATCAAGACTTGATTTTCTTCCGGATTTTTACTTCTTTCTGCGGAAGAAAGCCAGCGCGCCGACTCCCAGGAGCAGCATCGCCCAGGTCGCCGGTTCCGGAACATTTGCCGAGCTTCCAAAAGTGCCGACCATGTAGTTCGGATTGAAAGCCGTAAGGTCGAACGCGATGAAACTCCCGTCCGGAATTGAGGGCAGGCCCGTGACGGTGATTTGCCCTTCCTCGCCGGAAACGGTCGCATCACCGAGCGCGACGCTTCCGCTGAGCCAGTCCACCAACTCGTCGGTTTCGTTGCCGGTCAGCGGCGTGTTGCCGTTTTTCACGTCAAACGTGACGGTCGAGCCACCCTCAAAGCCGTTGATCTGGGCGACTCCCACCGGAGAGTTCACTTCCAGCGTTTCGCCAAGTTCCAGGGTCGGGGCGCCCTCCGTGATGACTGCGGCCGAGACGCTCGTGTCGGTTTTCGTGACGTTGATAATGGGGGAGTTCGTGACGGCATTCAGACCGCTCGCGGCCGTCAAAACTTCGTTCACCGTCTTGCAGATCTCCGAGAAGAGGCCCAGCCCGTGGCTCAGGCCGACGTAGATCGTTCCGTCGCCGGAGTACGCGCCAGTGATGGCCATTTTGCCCCAGCCGTTGAGGCCCGGAGCGACCGTGATTTCGCCTGCGTTGGCGACGGTCGTTTTGGCGTTCAGCGTGCCGCCCGCGATATTAATGGTCGCGTCGGCGTTGTTCGTCAGGGCTTTTTCGACCGTCAGCGTACCGCCGGTCACGTCCACCGTGCCCGCGTTGGTCATCGTGCCTTTGGCTTCGAACGATCCGCCGTACACGTTCAGCTCGGATCTGGCACCAATACCGGTGAAACCGCCGCCTGTCGCGACGACGACCTCGGCATTATCGTAAATGTTCACATCCGATTTGGTCGCCAGAGCGGTATTTATCGAGGTGGAGTTTTCACCATTTCCGATGTTGAAGTTTCCGCCAACGGTCAGTTTCGCGGTTTCCGACCCACCGCCGATGTAGGCGTGGCCCTGAATTTTATCGATCCAGCCGGCCGTGTTGGTATTTCCTACGCACATATAGGAATTGGCCGTGGCTTCACCGCCGGTCTGCCTGTAAATGCCTGTGTTGATGACTTCCGAGGCGTCCGCGCTTTTGAGGTTCAGAATGATGTATTTTCCCACTTCCAGCGTTCCGCCGGTCATATTGAACGTACCCTGGGAATTGCCCTTTCCATCGTAGTCACGGGCAATCTGCAAACCACTGTCCACAAGCCGGATCGTACCGCCATTAAGATTTACAATCCCCTCTCCATGGCCAGAGACATAAAGCGCTTTCTCTGAAATCAGCGTCGCGCCCTGATTGACGGTCAGCGTACCATGCGTGCCAAGCTCGCCGCCCACGCCCGGGTAGCCCGGTGAGGTGAGCGTCGCGCCGCTGTTCAGTGTGATATTCGCGATGCAGCCTTCCGGAGCGTTTTCATAAAAACTCGCGCCGGAAGCCATGGTCACATTCGCGTTTGAGATCGTCACGTTGCCGTTGATCACGAGGATGGAGGCGTTCTGGGAACGGAACGGCACGGGCGTGCTGCCGGTGAACGTCACGGTTCCGCCGGTAATGTTCAGATTACCCGGGGTCGTTTCGTTACCGATCTGGTAAAAGTCATTGACGGTCGTGTCCGACGAGATCGTCCGGTCGCCCGTAATGACCTCGGCGAAAAGGGAGGCGGAAAATAAAACCATTGCCGCAGCACTTGCCAGAATGCCTGCAGCGTTTGAAATTTGACTACGTTTCATAACATCCTCTAAAGTTGGAATTCGAAGTGAAACAAAAAACCTAACGGATACAATTATAGACGGTTTCACGAAAATTTCAAGGAAATTTTTGAGAAAAATGAGAAAAAAAGAAAAATTTTTTGGAAAATTAGATAAAATTTCAGGCAATAATGGAGATGGAAAGCAGTAATTCCATATCCATTACCTCCCAAAATCCTATTTGACGACGCTGGAAGCGTCGTCCCCGCAGGGTCCCGTCGCAGTTCTGACGACGCTGGAAGCGTCGTCCCCGCAGAGGTTGGTTTTTGAGACTATGCTGGAAGCGTCGTCCCCGCAGAGGTTGGTTTTTGAGACGATGCTGGAAGCGTCGTCCCCGCAGAGGTTGGTTTTTGAGACAATGCGGGAAGCATCGTCCCCGCAGGAGCCCTCTTTATCTCTGGAAAATGGGCAGTGAGCCATTTTCAAGCTGGAGAATGATCAGATTGTTGGCGGTCGTGTACACGTCTCCGATGTAACCCTGCGACCAGGAACCGCCCTTGGCAGCGTCTTTCACGAGTTTCAGAGCTATGTCGTGGTAATATTTGTCCCATTCTTCACCGCCAATGCGGTACTTTACCTGGGAGTAGTAAAAATGCGCGTAATGCCAAAAACCCATCGCGGAGCCGGAAATGTCCTCGAGGTTCTTCCGGCAGAACTCCATCATGGGCGGAACATTTTCGTCGTCGTATTCCCCCGCATTGTAGAGGCAGGCGATGGCGGCGGCGGTAATGGCCGGCCGGCCGGGTGGGCCGCTTTGTGAGGAATAAACGATTCCCCCATCCGCACCGCGGCATCGATGAATATAGGCGATCGCGCGTTCGATAGTCCCTGACGGGACCGGGATCCCGGCGTTTCGGCAAGCGCGCAGACCCTGGACCTGTGTGATGGTGGTAGAGCCTTCATCGAAATCGTTGCCGTCTTTGGCACTGACGTACCCCCAGCCGCCGGCTTTGGTCTGCGCAAAAGCGGTGAACTCGACCGCGCGGGTGAGCGTGGAGATGATCTCCTCACGACGTTCAATGTCTTCTTCCTCGCCGAGAACCTGAGCGAGTGCCATCATGGCGTAACCGTGGCCGTAGGTGTAACGCTGGTCACTTTGAGATCCGATCAGACCGTTTGCGCGGGACTGGGCCAGAAGAAAATCCACACCGCGGCGGATCTGGAGAGCGTATTTCCCTTGCAGGGTGGTTGAACCCTCCGAAGTCAGCGCGATGACGGCCAGCGCAGTCATGGCGGTCGGGTACTCACCCCCGTTAGCGGACCAGCGCCCGGACCGGCTTTGGCGTGACGCGAGCCAGTCGAGACCGCGACGGATGCAGTCGTTTATCTGGGTCTTTTCTTCGGGTGTGAGCTTCGGACTTTCTGCCCGAACTGGAACAGCAAGGAAAACACAAAGCAGGATGGAAAGCGAAAAACGGAACATAATCGGAAAAGCAAAGGGGTTCTGGAAGTCTATTTCCTCATTTTAACAAAAGGAATGGAAAAGTCAAGGGGCTTCCGGGAAAAAACATCGTCTTGATCCCCTGTATCATCTTTTCCGTAAAAAGTTCTTCGGGAACTTAAAAAATTTGGTTCATCCGACAAGTGAGTACCAACCTCTTTAATTTCCAGGTTTTTCAGCTTGAAGTTTCTCCAACGATAAACCCGGCGTTTTACCGTCTTGTTTTGTAGTTCCAATCAAAGTGGTCAAACAAAATCTTTTTTAAGCCACAAAGAACGCAAAGGACGCAAAGAGAATATAATGAAATATGACAAAGATTTCAGTGTGCCGGGCGTTGATCAATGACAAGACAAAATCTTTGCGTTCTTTGTGTTCTTTGCGGCTAAAAAAACCATTAGCCCTCTTTCAAATCTCACGCGGAGCTGCGGAGACGCGGAGGATTAGAGAGTGTGTATGCGAGAATTATCAACGGCGATACGGACTCTCAATCTTTCCAACCATAAAACCCCGCGGCTCCGCACCTCCGCGTGAGCTAAAAACAACTGGCCCTAAACACGGCTGTGTTTTAATTGTTTTTTGGTACGCAATTACCGGATGAGCCAAAAATTTTGTCTTTTTTTTAAATTTTTTGTTGACAAATCTCACTCCCGGCATATAATAATAGAATAATTGAAACTATTTAACAGGAAAAGTCAGGGTTTCATAACCTCAGAATCCAAAATATTCGTTTGTGGAAATACGAACAGAAAGAAGATCCCATCATGTCAAAGCGTTTTTCCCTTTCCTTTATTTTTACCATTTTATTCCCCGGTTTGCTTGCCGCTGCCACGGTCCCCGTGACGGACGGTCTGGTGCTCCAGATCGACCCCTCCACCCTGACCGGGCTTGAGAACGGCGCGGCCGTTTCCTCGTGGGCCGGTACGAACGCCGCGGGTGACACGATCACATTCACGCAAACCAACGCCGGCAATCAGCCGACATACCAGTCCTCGGTCGCCAGTCTCGGTGGTTCGTCCGCGCTTTATTTTGACAGCGACTACCTCCAGCTCGCCGGTACGTTGGGGATCACGGGCAACCAGGGCCGTACCGTTTTCGCGGTCTGGGCGGATCCGGTCGCCACGGGCGCCAACTACCAGCACGTGATGCACATGGGGAACGCTACGACGAACCAGGCGTACGGTCTTTCCGTCGCGAGAGGTTCGAATTTGACCGTGGGCAACCACTACTGGGGCAACGGTTTCGACGGGAAA
>JAFTCU010000055.1 GCA_017454585.1 Thermoguttaceae bacterium
TCAATGCTTCCAAAACCTTCCGAACGTCCGGCGCCACCTGGAGCGCAGGGGCCATGAGGCGGTTTTTCAGCCCCTCGGCAAAGGTTTCCAAATCGTTTTCCCGCCACGCGTTGACCATCTTTTGAATGACGCCCGAATTTTGAGGCCCCTGAGGCTCGCAAAGCCGGTAAACCGCCGGCGTGGAGCAGCCCGTTAGGGGTTTCACCACCACAAAATGCAGCGTCGGGAAGGTTTCTCCGCCCGGCACCGGCTCGAGGATTTCCCCACGGCCCCGACAAATCACCGGGAATCCCTTGAGGAAAAGCGGAACGTCGCTCCCAATTTCCGCCCCGATTTCGGCCAGAGCGTCCCGGGAAAGGCCCACCTTCCAAAACTCGTTAAGGAGCAAAAGCGCCGCAGCCGCGTCCGACGAACCGCCCCCCATTCCCGCTTCGGTAGGAATGCGTTTCGTCAAAATTATATCTGCGCCCGGCAAATCACGTCGTGGAAGTAAACTCTCTTTCAGCCCGTACACAGCCCGCAGAACCAGGTTGGAATCATCCGTAGGAATCGTTTTACCAGCAAAAAGACGCTGGTATTTTTCTTCAGGTGAAATTTTAACCGAAAAGTTCAGCCCGGCAGAAGGCTTGACACGTAGTGTATCGTGAATCGAAATGGGAGTTACAAGGCTTTCAATCTCGTGAAAACCGGTAGTAAGGCGGCGAATTACCTCAAAAAAAAGGTTCAGTTTTGCGGGAATATTTAGTGTCAATTCAGAGCTGTTTTCAATCATTCTATTATTTTGCAAAATTTTTTCATTTTGTCAATAGGTGGGAGTTAAAATTTTTGAAAATATTTTGAAAAACTTTTAAGATTTGTAATAATATCACATAATTTATGTCGCTCTTGTTAATTTACTCTTTAAAGCCCTTTAAAAAGAATTTGGACGCTTCAAATAAATAATTACTTCCTGAATTTTTTTAATTATTAATTTCTTTCGTGTTTTCTTCAAAAAATTCCCCCGCCCCCCGTTGAAAATTTTCCAAAAAACGGGAAAATAGTAGGGTGATTTTCTTTTCACCCTTTCAACCTTTAACCATTTGCTGGAGTTTTTCATGCCCAACCCAACCGATTTAGCCCAATGGAAAACACTGGAACAGCTTGCCGCTGGTTTTCAGAACGTGACTCTTCGTGACCTTTTCGCTTCCGATGCCGCCCGCGCTGAAAAAATGACGCTCGACGCCTGCGGGATCCATCTCGACTATTCTAAAAACCGTGTCAACGGCGAAGTCATGAAGGCCCTTTTCGACCTCGCCCGGGCCGCGGGAGTTCCGGCCGCCATCGAGAAAATGTTCACCGGCGAGAAAATCAACATCACCGAAGGCCGCGCCGTTCTGCACGTTGCGCTGCGTAACCGCTCCAACACGCCGATTTACGTTGATGGAAAGAACGTGATGGACGACGTGAACCGCGTGCTTCAAAAAATGGCCAATTTCGCGAACGAAGTCCGTTCCGGCTGCTGGAAAGGCTTCACCGGCTGCGCGATCAAAAACGTCGTGAACATCGGGATCGGCGGCTCCGACCTGGGGCCCGTGATGGCGTACGAGGCTCTGAAACCGTACACGAAGCGCGACCTGACCGTCCGTTTCGTCTCGAATATTGACGGCACTCACCTGGCCGAGGCGACCCGCGACCTGAATCCCGAGGAAACGCTTTTCATCATTGCGAGCAAAACGTTCACGACACTCGAAACGATGACCAACGCCATGACCGCCCGGAAGTGGGCCGTTGAAGGGATCAGGGCTTTGGCCCCCACTGCGAATGACCGTGATATTGTGGCGCGTCACTTCGTAGCGCTTTCGACCAACATCGAAAAAGTCGCCGAGTTTGGGGTCGATACGAATAACATGTTCGAGTTCTGGAACTGGGTCGGCGGCCGCTACAGCATGCCGAGCGCGATAGGGCTGGCGCTGATGGTCGCGATCGGGCCCGAAAACTTCTTCTCGATGCTCGACGGCTACCACGCGATGGAACAGCACTTCCGCACCACGCCTTTTGAAAAGAACATCCCGGTGATCCTGGCGCTGCTCGGGATCTGGTACAACAATTTCTTCGGTGCGGCGTCGCACGCGATCCTGCCTTACGACCAGTACCTTTCCCGCTTTGCGGCCTACTTCCAGCAGGGCGATATGGAGTCGAACGGGAAGTCCGTCACGCTCGACGGCCAGCGCGTCCAGTGGCAGACCGGCCCCGTGATTTGGGGCGAGCCGGGAACGAACGGCCAACACGCTTTTTACCAGCTCCTGCACCAGGGGACGAAACTGGTCCCGGCCGACTTCATCGCATTCGCGAAGTCGCAGAACCCGATCGGCTGCACGCCGAATGAGCACCACCTCAAGCTGATGGCGAACGTTTTCGCCCAGACCGAGGCGCTGGCCTTCGGCAAGACCGAGGCGGAAGTTCGCGCGGAGGGAGTGAAAGAGGAGCTCGTTCCGCACAAAGTGTTCCAGGGGAACCGCCCGACGAACACGATCCTGGCCGAGAAACTGACCCCCGCGACGCTCGGAAGCCTGATCGCGATGTACGAGCACAAGATTTTCGTGCAGGGGATCATCTGGAACATTAACAGTTTCGACCAGTGGGGCGTCGAGCTGGGCAAAGTCCTCGCGAAGCGGATCCTGCCCGAGCTGGAGGACAAAACCGCCGCGCTGAATCACGACAGTTCAACGAACGCGCTGATCGAGTGGTTCAGAAAGAATTGCTGATCTTACGGGGACGACGCTTCCAGCGTCGTTGAAAGCCCACCTCTTTGAGGAGGGTGGCCCGAGGGGCCGGGGGGAGTTGGTCGGCGCGTCACGAAACTCCCCCAGTTTTGCTTTTAATCTCTCGGCGAGATCCGGAAGAAAATCGTGTAAAGCACCGGCACGACGAACAACGTCAGCAGCGTTGCGAAAATCAACCCGAACATCATGGCGACCGCCATCGAGTCGAACAGCGCGTCGGAGAGCAGCGGGATCATCCCCACCACCACCGTCGTGGCTGCGACCGTCACGGGCCTCATTCTTTCCACCGAGGCCGCCACCACCGCCTGGAATCGCGAGGTTCCGGCCGCGTGCGCCTTCTGAAGTTCCTCGTCGATCTGGTCCATCAGAACCACCCCGTTTCGGATGATCATGCCGAGCAGACCCATGATCCCCAGCAGCGCCATGAACCCAAACGGTTTGCCGAACACGATCATCCCGATCACGATCCCGATCATCATGAGCGGAACCGTCAGGATGATGATCATCGGCTGGCGCCAGTCGTTGAAGAGGAATACCAGGATGGTCAGCATGATGATCCCGGCAATCGGGAAACTTTTCGCCAGACTCGCGGACGACTGCTGCGATTTTTCTTTCTGGCCGCCCCATTCCATGGTGTAACCGGCCGGCAGTTCGATCGCCTCGATTTGCGGTTTTACATCATTGAGGAGCTTCGTCCAGGAAACATCGTATCCGTCGGCACTTACGGTAACCGTCGGGACGCGCTGGTAGCGGTAAATCTCCGCGTCTTCCCACTCGTATTTCATCTGACTGCTCAGCTCGCCGAGCGACGCGCTTTCCGGCATCAGGCTCCAGACCGGAATGTTCTCCAGTGTGGTCAGATCATTGCGCTCGGACTCCGTGCCTCGGACGATGATTGGCATATTTTTCTCGTTTTCCGAGTAAACTCCGACCGGCACGCCTTTCGTCGCGCAGACCATCGAAAGGTTCAGGTTCAGGCGGGCCAGCCCCATGCGCTGACCGCGAGCCTGCGAGTACTGCGGCGCGACGGTGAGGACCTTTTGGCGCCAATTCCCGCAAACGTCTTTCGAGTAGGGACTTTCACGGAGGATTTTCTCCGCCTGCTCGCCGAGCCTGGCCAAAACCGTCGGGTTCGGGCCACGGAAACGGATCTCCACCTCGTACGGCGTCGGAACGCCCAGCGCGAAACGCTGAACACGGATCCGCGCCTGCGGGTAGTGGTTTTTCAGTTCTTTCTCGATCGGGTCCATAAGACGGTCCAGGTCGGAGACTTTTTCCACGTTCACCACAATATGGCCGTAGGACGAATTCATAAGCTGCGGCTCGTACGGCAGGTAAAAGCGCGGCGGACCAGCCCCGATGAACGTGGCCAGCGACGAAACGCCTTCCTGCTTCTGGATGAACTCTTCTGCCCACTTCAGGTCTTCCTCAACGTCGTGGATCGAGGACCCCTCATCGAGCCAGTAATCGACCCAGAACTGAGTCCGCTGGGCGTGCGGGAAGAACGTTTTATCAACGTGCTTGAACGACAAACCGGCGAAGACGCAGAGCAAAAGAATTCCCAAAAGTGTGATCGTTTTATGGC
The DNA here is from genome assembly GCA_017454585.1 of Thermoguttaceae bacterium. The sequence continues at coordinate 4,348 of JAFTCU010000055.1, forward strand.
GAAGCGTGAACTCCAGCATCCGGCGGTATGTGCGGTAAACGGGCCCGGAGTGCGGGTCCTTGCCGTCTTCAACGGGTTTAATGTGGACGAACTCCCAGTAAACCACCGGAGTGTGAACCATCGCAATAAACCAGCTCAAAAGGAGGGAGGCGTTCACTACCAGGAACAAACTGCAGCAGTAGGTTCCCACGTTTTCCCTCGAAAGGATGACCGGCAGGAAAACCAGACCTCCGACCACGGTCGCGGCAAGGAGCTGCCACGCCGTGCGCATGGTGCCTTCCACGCAAGCCAAATGACGGTCCATTCCTCGCTGCATTCGAACGATGATCAAGTCGCCCACCACGATTGCATTATCGACCAAAATCCCCAGTGCGATGATGAACGCACCCAGCGAAACGCGCTGGAGCACCACGTCCATCATGGGAAGCGTAATCATCGTGGCCAAAATCACGATCAGGAGGGAACTCGTAATCAGGAGTCCGCTCTTCCAGCCCATCGCGATCATCACGACGATGGCGACGATGAACACCGCCTCCTTGAGATTTTTCATGAACTGGTTCACCGAGAAAATTACGTTATCCGGCTGGAACGCGACCGTCCCCAGCGTGTAGCCGAGCGGCAAGTCAGCCATCAGTTCTTCGGTACGCTTGTGAACCTGCTTGCCCATTTCGATCACGTTTCCTTGCGGAGCAGGGCAGACCGCGACCGCAATCGCGTTTTTCCCGTTAAAGCGGCAAATCTGGGACGGCGTGTCTGATTTCACGCGGCGAATTTCCGCAATATCTCGCAGATGAATCTGACCGGTTTGACCGCTCGCGTTGGAACCGCCAGCCAGAGAGGAAGCGCCCTGATTCGCCAGGCTGGAAATCAGACCGTTCGCCGAGCCGGAAGCGTCCACCGCCGCGAGCAGACTGGCCGCTGCCGCATTAAGCGAAGCGGGAATGATCAGGTCTCCGATTTCCTCGACAGACTGGAATTTCCCGGTCGGACGAAGCCGAACGACGTCGCCTTCATATTCCATGTCACCGGCTCCGGGGTTGAGATTCTGCCCCATCAGAGCCGCGAAAACCATCACAGGCGGGACTGAAAGCTCGGAGAGTTTCGCCCTGGAAAGCTCGATTTCGATGTGTTCGGACGGAACTCCCCACAGCTCACAGCGCCCCACCTGCGGGAGAAGCGCTAGTTCCCGCCTCATCATCCGCGCCGTGTCAAGATGTTCCGCCTGTGAGATCCCATCATCCGCTTCAAGCGCCATAACGATGCCGTACACCTGCGAAAAATCGTCTTTCACGATTGACGGAAGGGCCTCTGTTGGAAGGGAAGTCTGAACCTCTTTCAGCTTGTTGCGGAGGATCGTCCAGCAACCGTCCAGGTCCTCGAGCGGAGTCGCGGGTTTCAAATCCACGTAAATGATCGAAAAACCAGGCCGGGAGATGGAGCGTACTTTATCGACCTGCTTGAGGCGGTAAATGGCGGTTTCGATCGTATCCGTAACGTTTTGTTCGACCTCGCGCGCAGTCGCCCCGGGATAAACGGTCACCACGACGGCTGTTTTCAGTGTGTATTCCGGGTCTTCAAGCCGACCAAGCGTGAAGTAGGAATAAAGGCCGCCGACCGTCAAAAGGATAAGGACGAACCAGACCGCGAATTGGTGTTTTAATGCGTATTCAGGGAGATTCATTTTTCTGCCTTGATTTTAGTGACTCGTTTTTGATGGTGAAGGCAAACGATGGGCGAAGCCCCCTTCTTTGAGGGGAGTGGCACGAAGTGCCGGGGGGAGAAAATCGGCACGACCCCATACTCCCCCAGTCTCGCTTCGCGAGCCAGCCCCATCCAAGAGGGGGCCTTCAACTCGCCCTTTTACTGAATCCGGACTTTTTCTCCTTCGTGCAGGAACCGGGCACCGGCCGAAACGATTTTCTCATTGGGTTTCAGGTCCCCCTGAATTTCCATCCCCTTTTCAGTCGGACGCACGATTGTAACCGGACGGGCTTTTACCGTGGAGTCTTCACCCACGACCCACACGTGTGTTGCTTCCGATTTTGGCTGATACTCGCCTTCCGTCTGGACGGTTCCGACCAGCGCGGCCAAAGGAACGATCAGTGCATCATTCGTGCTCTGAATTCCAATCGAGACGATTGCCGTCATTCCGGGATGAATTGGATGTTCAGCATCCGTTGTAATTTCCACCGTCAGCGGCCAACCGGGTTTTCCGGTCTGAAGGGCCTGACCCAGCTCGTGCAGTTTCGCTTCAAATTTCACGCCGGGGTACGCCTCAAACTCACACGTAAACGACTCGAAACGTTCCTGCTCGATCAAAACCGATTCCGGAATAGTCGTTTCGACCTGAATGGAATTCGTGTCTGTGAAAACCAGCACGGGGATCCCGGGTGCCGCGATTTCGCCATTTTCAAGGAATTTCTGCGAGACGCAGCCGTCAGAGGGCGCGACCAGAACGGAGTCAGCCAGCGCGTTTTCGGCCTTCTGAAGCATCACGTTCAAACCGGCAATTTTCGACTCCATCGCTTCGATCTCTTCGTCACGCGAGCCTTTACGGGCTTTTTCCATCAATTTCTCATCGGCTTCCAGGGCGGCTTTCGCTCTGTCCCGCATCAGCTTGACTTCATCGTATTTAATCTGGGCAATGCTTTTTGTTTCAACGAGCTTCGCGAAGCGGGCCTCGTTTTTCTCGGCCGTTTCGAGCTGGGACTTTTCCATCTCGATTTTCGCTTCCAACGCCTCAATGTCTTCGGACCGCGCACCGGTTTTCATCGCTTTCAACGCAGCGTTCGCCTCTCCAAGTCCGGCCTTTACCTGATTCACCGCCAGCTCAAAGTCACGCGGGTCCAGTTTCGCCAGAACATCCCCTTTTTTCACTTTCTGGCCGATCCCAACCGGGAATTCCACGATCGGGCCCGGAACCCGGAACGAAAGGCGCGTCGTTTGCCCTTCTTTTGCCGTTCCAGTAAACGAACGGGTTTGTAAAGTTTGCGTTGGCTGTATCTCTAGCACTTTGACAAGCGGGACTTTCTGAATTTCCGCGAGTTCCGGATCGGTCGCCTTCTGATGAGGCTTGCACGCGGTAAAAGTCAAACCACCCACTGCGAGCAGCAGGACGGTCAGCGTTTTAAATTTGAAAAGCATTTTCAAAGTTCTCCCATGGCGTAGCGTAAAGTGTACGAAGCCGCTAAAGTGTCATAAAGGGCGTTGAAGTAGTCGGTATAAGCCTGTGTACGGAGTGCGTTCGCGTCCAGGACTTCCGAGTAGGAAGCGATGCCTTCCTTGAACTGTTCCTGGACCATTTTCAGGTTTTCGCGCGCTTTCAGAACCGCTTCATGTGCTGTTTCGATATTCTGACGAGCTGAAAGTTCCTCATTAAACGCTTTGACGACCTGCACACGAATCCCATTAATGGCTTCTTCCCGTTTGCGGCGGATACTGGAAGCCTGGCTCTGTGCGGCGCGTTCCTTGGCACGGCTTGTACAGTTGATCGGGGTCCATGTTACGCCAATCGTTCCCTGAGCATACGCTTCATCTTTCAGGTAGTCGTTCTGGACGTACATTCCACCCGCGGCGGCGGCGACGTGCGGCAAGCGCTCGGCTCTTTCGCTGCGCGCTTTGGCTTCAACGGCATTGGCCTGTGACTGGATTTTCCAAAGCTCCTGACGCTGCGCAACGGCACGCGCCTGTAACTCCTCAACATTTTTGGGAGCGGGCGGAAGTTCAAGCTCTTTGAGCTCTACCGGAGTATCAAGCGGACGCCACATCAGGCGGTTATAATTCGCCCGGGCGGTATTAAGGCCGGCTTCCACCTGAACGATCATCTGTTTCGTTTTGGCGTGCGCGGCTTTCGCGGTTAGCTGGGCGGTCGGCGTAATGACCCCCTGTTCCAAAAGGACTTCCACGTCTTTCTCGTGCTGCTCAAGCGACTTTTCCGCTGCTTGCGCCACCTGAAGAAGCCGTTGCAAACGCTGGATCATGAAGTAATTCTGTACAACCTGCAGTTTCAGATCCGCCACGACGATCTGCTTCCCGGCTTTCGCAGCCTCCACCATCGCGTAACCGGCGTCCTCGAGTGCCCGAATCTTTCCGCCGACATAAAGCGGAACCGTAAACATCGCGCTGGTAGTCACGAAATCCTTGTTCGCCATCGGCACGTCCATGTGAACCGGAAGCGTAAGACCGCCCAACTGCGGCGGAAGATGGATTTCATTATCCATCTTCAAATTCGGCTCTGCGCTCAGAGCCGTGTACCCAGCCGTGACCGTGAGCTCCGGCACACGTGCCCCAGTCGCGGCCATTCGGGTCATGTGTGCCGCATGAATTGCATCGTCCTCGGCACGCACATTTTCGCTGGCCGCAATGGCGGTCTGAAACGCCTGTTCCAGGGTTTCTTCAATTCCAAACGTTTGTATTGGGCTAACACACAGCCAAAAAATGACCGCGAGAAGGACGCCACCATTAGTGTACTTCATCATTCCGCCTCCATGCGGGAGTAGTTGCCCATTTGAAACTTCCAGAGACGTTTTTCCCTGGAAATCCTGGGGGGAACTACCTAAACTACAGAATATTCCTTCTGAAATAACTCTATCTATGTATTTATATCGAACAAATGGATAGTCGTAATTTACAAAAAAAAGCTAAAAATACACAAAACAAGAAAAATATTCCAGTTGTATGGATTAAATAAAAAGAGCGTCTTGACCCCAAAGTCAACACGCTCTTTTTCTCAAATCGGGGCAAGAGGATTTGAACCTCCGACCCTCTGCTCCCAAAGCAGATGCGCTAGCCAGACTGCGCTATGCCCCGAACAGTTATCACATTATACCATAAACACAAATTCGTGCAAGTAGGGGGTGAAACTGAAAAAACGAATAAGTCCGCAAAAAAACCAAACGGGTTGAGAGCGATTCTTTATTCTTCGTCACCCAACCGCTCGTAACCATCACGCGGCGCGTTCCACATCAGCATGAAAATCCCCATCCCGATCACGGCAATGACCACCATGATGATATAAACCCAGTTCCAGCCGATATGTTCCGCAATCGCTCCGACACCGACGCCGGAAACGATAACGCTCGCGTAGCCGAAAAGCCCGGTGAAGCCGTTGGCCGTCGCGGCAGCCCGTTTCGTCGCCTGATTTGCAGCGGCGATCCCAATGAGGGCCTGAGGGCCGTAAATGCAAAATCCCGCTCCGCACAACGGGAAGCAAAGCAGCCAATGCGGAGCGTTATGAGGCAACATCCAGAAAATTGTGACAAAAATCGCCGTCCCGAGCATGCAAAAGACACACGTTCGATGCGCGAGCCCCTTCAGAAACCGGTCGGTCGCCCAGCCGGAAAAAAGCATCCCGAGTATCCCGGCAATTTCAAAGGCCGCAACCAGCCAGCCCGCGTGAGAAAGGGAAACGTGCTTCGACTGGCTTAAAAGAGTCGGCCCCCAATCCAGTACCGAGAAACGAACAATATACACAAAAAAGTTGGCGATCCCGAGGATCCAGACGAATTTATTCGCAAAAACCGCCCGGCGGAGAAAACCTTTCGAGGGTTTGGAGTCTTTGCCAACGCTCGCCTTTCCTGTCCCGGGAAGTTCCGGAAGGCCCACCGAAGTTGGCGTATCGCGGAGGGCGATCCAAAGACCAACAGCCCCGAGCATCGAAACCCCGGCCGGGATCCAGAAGCAGTACCGCCACGCGCCGGTCCCAAACCCCATTCCGGCCTGGAAATTCGCCCAGATGTCGTTCGGGATGATGTTCGGGTTCGGCGCTTTATCCACTACTGAGTTACCCATGATGTAACCGCACATGACCACGACGATGAATGCGCCGATCGAGTGTGACGTGTTCCAGAGCGACATTTTGGTCGCAAGTTCCTTCGGCGGGATCCAGTGCGTCAGAAGCCGCGCGCACGGCGGGAAACCGGAGCCTTGCAGCCAGCCATTCAGGACCCAAAGCAGCCCCATGAACGTCACCATCACCGTAGTGAACTGCGTGCCGGAAGATGCTCCTGTGACGGCCTGGGCGAACTCCGGAGCGAAACCAAAGGCGAAGTTGGCCGCCGCGCAGAACAAAAGGCCGAGGGTCATAAGGACCCGCGCGTTACAGCGGTCGGCGATCAGGCCGTGGCAGAAACGGGAAAGACCATAAATCAGGCCGTTCAGGGTGAGAAAAATTCCCAGCTGGGTCTTGGAAATTCCCATTTCCGCCTCAATGCCCGGCATGGCCAGCGAGAAATTTTTCCGTACGAAGTAAAAGAGCGCGTAGCCGATCATCGTGGCGAAAATCGTGCGCATTTGCCAGGTCCAAAAACGTTTTTTGACCTCGGGAGACCAATCTGAGTATTCTGAAATTTCGTTCATTGGAAAGCCTTTGAAGGAGGGGGGATTTTTTAAGCCGCGCAGGAAGTGCAGGAAAATGAATAATGAATAGCGAATAACGAATAATGAGGAGAATGTGTTCAAACTCAAGCGGAATTCATTCCGGGCAAAAAATTAAAGTCTTCCTTCCCATTATTCGTTATTCGTTCCTCATTATTCGTTCATTTTCAGACTTCGCTTTCGACTTTCTTCATGTAGTCGATGCTCTTTTTCGTCAGGTTTTCAATGCCGGGCGTGTAGTCGAAAACCTCGACGCTGATCCAGCCTTTGTACTCGTTTTCTTTCAGAGCCTTGAAAATCGGGTGGAAGTCCAGCTCACCGAATCCCGGCCCCTGGAGGTTCGGGTCGTTGGCGTGGAAGTGGCGCGTCCACGGTTTGAACTGCCGAATGACTTCTTCCATCGGACGCCGCGTGCCGTCCGCGTTCAGTTCGCCGCCCCACATCGCCTTGCAGTCGAGATGAAGCTGGACGACCGGCGACTTCACCATTTCGATCAACGCCAGGGTTTCCATCGCGCACGTCAGGAAGTTCGTCTCGGACGGCGCAAGCGGCTCCAGAACGATCGTCACCTGGCGCTTTTCGAGCGTCGGAGCCAGTGCTTTCAGCGCGTCCGCCGCGTACTGGTACGCCTCGTCCCGCGTGACGCCCACTTCAATGTTGCGCTGCTTCGGGGACCCCCAGACCATGATGTTTCCGCCCAGGTCGGCGCACAGTTCGGTCAGGGCTTTGCCGTACTCGACGGTCCGTTTCCGGACTTCCGCATCCGGGTGGGTCAGATGGAAACCTTCCGTCTTGGCGAGCAGCCAGTGCAGACCGAGGATTTCAATGCCGGCCTTTTCGGCGATTTTGCAGATCTCCGCGCGTTTGGCCGCCGTAATGTCGCAGACGTTTGCCGGACTGTCGGTCGGAGTGATGGTAAACGGCGCCATTTCCATGCCGGTGTAGCCACACTCGGCCACGTAATCGAACTGCTTCTCAAGGCTCCAGCCCGGGAAGAAGGTTTCGTTGCACATTGCGTATTTAAAAGCCATGGGATTTTCCTTTCTTAAATCTTAAAATGGTGAGTTGATCTAAAATTCCACACGGTAAATTTTCGCGTCGCCGACTTTCACGCGGAACGTTCCGTCTTTCACCGGGACGTCCTGACCGTCGCACGTCACCCGTTTCACCGGGCGGCCTACCGTCACGTCGAATTCTTCCATCGGCGGGAGCGGCAGGATCTCCAGCCCGTTGGCCGTCGGTTTCACGTACACCGAGCCGAGCGTCGTCACGCCCTGGAACACAAACGGCGTTTTGTTCCCCATGATCGACCGGTACCGTTCCGGCGATTCGGTGATCGGCACGGGCTTGATCTCGCTGACGACTTTTCCGTCCCGGACTTCAAATTCGGCGACGGCGTAGCGGCCTTCCTGCGCGTTTTCACCCATCAGCGGGAAGCGGCGGCCCGAGCCTTTGGAATCGTACAGACCGACCATGACCTGGTACTTGCCGTTGCGCTGGCCGTCCGGAACGTGGAACCAGTGGTCGGCGCCGGTTTCCAGATCGCGCGTTTCGTCGCTCGTCCCCCACTGCGTCGTAGGGATGGGGCA
>JAFTCU010000056.1 GCA_017454585.1 Thermoguttaceae bacterium
ATCCCCAGCTCGCCCATGTTCCGGAGCATCTGGCAATACCGCTCGATGTCCTCGTCGCGGCCGTCCTGCCCGAGCTTGATCCGGCTCATATCCAGCTCGTCCCCTTCAAGCGCCTCGAGAATGAACCCGGCCTCGTTGAAACGGCGTTTCGCCTCGACCAGCACGTCGATCGAGTCGGCGGGCGATTTCCACCCGGTCAGCTCCGGCGCGAGCTTCACGATGGCGTGCGTCACCCCGACCTGACGGGCTAAAGTCCACCGCTGGTCCGGGTTGAACGGGAGAAACATTCCGATTTTCATGGCTGAGGCTCCTGCCAGTAGTTCACGATTTGATCCCGGTGACGGTCAGCAGTTCGATGTTCGGCGCGAGGAAATCGTCTTTTTCCGGCTCAACTTTCGTGTAGTCCGTGCTCAGGTACTTCTTGTTATCGTCCACGAAAACCGTGACGATCGTAGCCTTTTCGGCTTCTTCGTCGCTCAGAGCGTTGAGGAGTTTCATCGCCCCGAGGAAGTTTCCGCCGGCGGAGATCCCAACACCAAGCCCCAGATCACGGGAAAGCTTCTGCGCCATGAGGATCGCGTCGCCGTCATCGACTTCGACCACGCTATCCAGCTCGTCGAGTTTGAGGATCGCCGGGATGAACTCGTCAGAAATCCCCTGGATCCGGTGGAAGCCGATTTTGTAGCCTGTCGTAAGCGTTGGGGAACTGGCGGGCTCTAAAGGATGAATTTTCAGGTTGGGATTGATCGTTTTCAGGTAGCGGCCACAGCCCATGACCGTCCCGCCCGTGCCGACTCCCGCGACGAATGCGTCCGCCGTGCGGCCAATGCTCGCAAGCTGACGGGCGATTTCCGGCCCGGTCGAGCAGAAATGCGCGTCCGAATTGTCCTCGTTATCGAACTGGCGCGGGAGGAAAACCGTCGGGTCGTCCCGCTGCATCTGCTCAGCCATCTCGATCGACCCGAGAAAACCGCCCTGCTCCTTGGAAACGAGCCGGATCTCCGCGCCGTATGCCTTCATCAGGTTTTTGCGCTCGGCGCTCATCCAGTCCGGCATGAAAATCGTGACCGGGTGCCCCATCAAACGGCCCAGGGCCGAGAAGGAGATCCCCGTGTTGCCGCTCGTCGCTTCGGCGATCGTCGCGTTCGGCTTCAGGGTGCCGTCTTCGTACGCCTTCTTCAGTATGTGGTAGGCCATGCGGTCCTTGATGCTTCCCGTGAGGTTCAGGTACTCGGCCTTCGCAAAGATGGAGCGCGGGTGGCCTTTCCAGGTGAAATCGATTTTCAGAAGCGGTGTGTTTCCAATGAGGCTGATGATGCCTTGCAGACGTTTGAGCGGATCCATTTTTTAGCGGTCTTCAAGTGTTAAAGTTTGCAGGTTAAACAAAATGCACAAAGTAACGATTGTGCGCTATTATACATAATATCGAAAAATTTGCAAGTGCACTTGAAGGAATAATCGGAAAAATCGTAAAAGTTTTCCATCCCCCCTTGACGCGAAAAGGGCAAAAGATAGAATAAAAGTGTAACTATTTGCCCTCCATTTCTCTTAATTTCAGGATCAAACCATGCGAAAACTGTTTTTTTCTATCCTGTTTGTTTTGATATTCTACGCGGCCCTGAACGCAGAGCCGATCGACCGGCACGCGGTTGTGGGGAGACACGCGATCACGAGCGACGCGGCAGATCTCGAGATTCCGCTCGGGAACGGCGAGTTCTGCTTCAACGTGGACCGGACCGGTCTCCAGACCACGCGCGGGAATACCATGTCGTACTGGGGCTGGCACTCGTTCCCGCTGCCGGAGGGGTTTACTCCCGCCGACGTGCCCGCGACCGGGACGTTTCAGCAGGGACGCAACCAGCCGCACAAGGGCGACGAAGCTTTACCGCCCGGAAAAGCTCCTCTGCGTCAGTGGATGCGTGAGAATCCACACCGCGCCGACCTGGCAAGGGTCCGTTTGACGCGTTCCAACGGTCAGGCGATCGCGCCGGAGGAGATCCAGAACGTTCAGCGTCGGCTCGACCTTTGGACCGGGCTGCACACGACCGAGTTCCAGCTCGACGGCGAAACGGTGAAGGTCGAAACGCTCGTGAGGATGGATTCGGACTGCGTCTGCGCGCGGGTCGAGTCGCCGCTGATCGCTCAGGGGAAGATCGTGGTCTCGATCGATTTTCCGTACCCGACGATCCAGATGGCGGCGTATTCCGGCGAGTTCGGCCCGAGCGAAAAGCACATGACGCAGGTCGTGCCGGGGAATTCCACCCATTACGCCCAAATTCAGCGCAAAGTCGATGATTTCACCTACACGGTCTGCGTTGATTGCGCTGAAAACTGCGTGTTGCAGATGAATCCCACGTGCCACGAGCTGACGATCGCGACGGACGGAAGCGTCTGCGGTTTTTCCTGCGCGTTTTACGACGGCTGGCCGAAAATCGAGCGGGCGGCGATCCCGGCGTTCGAGGAATTGAAAGCCGAAACCGCCGCGGTGTGGGAAAAGTTCTGGAAGTCCGGTGCGGCCGTGGACCTTTCGCAGAGCATAGACCCGCGCTGGGTCGAGTTGGAACGTCGGATCGTCCTTTCGCAGTACCTCACGCGGACCAACTCGGCCGGTAGTTACCCGCCCCCGGAAACGGGACTCCTCGGAACGGACCCGTGGCGCGGTCAGTACCACGGCGAGATGATTTACTGGCATTTGGCCCACTACGCGCTTTGGGACCGGCTGGAGCTTTCCGACCGTGCGCTGGACTGCTACAAAAAGAACCTTCCGATTGCGAAAATGCTCGCCCGCCAGCTCGGCTACGACGGCGCGCAGTGGCAGAAATCGACCGGACCTGAAAGCCGCACGGCGCCGTGGGTCGGAAATCAGGTTTTGCTCTGGAAGCAGCCGCACCCGATGATCTTCGCGGAGTTGGAGTACAGGAACCGCCCGACGCAAGCCACGCTCGACCGCTGGGCCGAGATCCTCGACGAGACGGCGAAGTACATGGCGTCGTACCCGACGAAAGACGAGGCGGGGGTCTGGCATCTGGACCCGGTCATGCCGCCGAGCGAACGGGGGATCACGCGGGACAGCGTGTTCGACCTGGCGTACTGGCGCTTCGGTCTGCGTGAGGCAAACCTCTGGCGCGAACGCATGGGAAAAGACCGCGTGAAAGAATGGGACGAAATCGCCGACCATCTCGCGCCGCTCCCGACGCTGCCGGGCCTCCCGGACGATGAGGCGGTCTGGATCCACTCGTCCGAATGGCTCGACTCATACGAGAATTACAACTGGGAGCACCCGAACCCGGTCGGCGTGTACGGGATGATCCCGCCAACGGAAGGCGTGGACCCGGAAACGGCCCGGCGGACTGTGAAGAAGGTTTTCGAGACGTGGAACTGGGGCCGCGTTTGGGGCTGGGACTTCCCCTGGACCGCAATGTGCGCCGCGAGGACCGGCCAGCCCGAGATCGCGGTGGAGATCCTGCTCCACGAAAGCCCGAGAAACGCCTACGACCTGCGAGGCGTCAACGCGAACAATCCGTGCCCGTACCTCCCTGGACACGGCGGCCTGCTCTACGCGATCGGCATGATGGCCGGCGGCTGGGACGGCGCGCCCGATGTGGACCGTTCCAAAGGCGAAGCCCCCGGTTTCCCGCGGAACGGCCAATGGTATATCAAGGCGGAAGGGTTCAAGCCCGCGCCGTAATTGTTACCCTATCTCTAACTCCAACCATTTGAATTTGCACAATGATTGCACTTACAAGTAGTTTAACCGCCCTCGACTGGGGCATCGTCGCTGGTTACTTCATTCTTCTGTTCGGCCTGGCCTGGTGGGTCATTCTGCGTACGCGGAACACTGCCAAAGATTACTTCCTCGCCGGGAACTCCCTGAGCTGGTTCGTGGTCGGCGCGTCCATTTTCGCGTCGAACATCGGCTCGGAGCACCTGGTCGGTCTGGCCGGAAGTGGCTGCACGGACGGCGTGACGCTCGCCCACTTTGAACTCCACGCCTGGTGCCTGCTGGTCCTGGGCTGGCTCTTCATCCCATTCTATATGCGGAGCAAAGTCTTCACGATGCCCGAGTTTCTGGAGCGTCGTTTCTCGGCCAACGCACGGTGGGTCCTTTCGATCATCTCGCTAGCGGCCTACATCGTGACGAAAGTCGCGGTGGGGATCTTTGCCGGTGGAGTCGTTTTCAAGGTCCTTTTGCCGGAAATTACCATTTTCGGCCTCGACAGTTTCTGGCTCGGCTCGATCCTGGTGATCGTACTGACCGGGCTTTATACGATGCTCGGCGGAATGCGCGCGGTAGCGTACACGGAAGCGTTTCAGACGATCATCCTGATCGGC
>JAFTCU010000057.1 GCA_017454585.1 Thermoguttaceae bacterium
AAATGAAGCGCTGGACTCTGATCAGCGTCGAACAGAAGAGTCGTTTGGTCGATGTGAACGCCATGAAGGCCGAAGCGGAAGCCACGAACAAATAAATGTTAAACGTGTCAGGGAACGGAAAAGCTCTGCTCCCTGGCCAGTTCCAATAGAAAACAGGTGTTGTAATGATCCAGATGCAGACCCGGCTCGCTGTGGCCGATAACACGGGCGCGAAGGAACTCATGTGCATCAAAGTGTTGGGTGGTACTCACAGACGTACCGCTGACATTGGCGATGTCATCGTTTGCAGCGTCAAAAGTGTTATTCCCGGAAGCGATATGAAAAAGGGCGGCGTTTGTCGCGCGGTTATTGTGCGTACTTCGTATCCTGTCCGTCGTGAAGACGGCAGTTATGTCCGTTTCGATTCGAACGCTGCAGTTATTATTGACAAAGACAACAATCCGCGTGGAACGCGTATCTTCGGTGCAGTCGCACGTGAACTCCGTGAAAAGGGTTTCATGAAGATCGTCAGCCTCGCAAGTGAGGTGCTCTGATGCGTATTCGTAAGGGTGATAAAGTTCAAGTGATCTCCGGCCTGGCCAAAGGTACTGTCTCGCGCGTCAGCAGCGTTGACAAAGACGCCAATAAAGTGGTCGTTGAAGGAGTCAATACGGTTACCAAACACATTCGTCCCAACAAACAGAACCCACAGGGTGGACGTCTTCAGATCGACAAACCGATTGATATGTCCAATGTGATGATCGTTTGTGAATCCTGCGGCAAAGCCTCCCGTATGGGTGCGCGTGTCCTGGAAGACGGAACGAAAGAACGCTACTGCAAAAAGTGTGGAGCGGGTAACGGCCAGATTTCCAAGGCCAAGAAAGCGTGATTTTGAAACATCATCATACTGATGGTCATAAGGAGCGCGCTTCCTGAAAGCCAAATGTGCGCGTGAAGGCCGTGCTCCTTTTTCTGAAAATTTCAAAATATTCAGAAAAAACAGGGTAGGTGTACCTTGAAAAAATTTTAGAGTGGGTTATAATACACGGCTCTATTCTAAATATATTTTTAATATATGGAATTCGTCGATGTCAACTCAGCCTGCTGCAGGCTTGAAAGTGGCATTGTTTCAATAACTTAGGCCAGTGGTTGTATAAGCAACCCGTAATACGGTAAGAGATATGATTCCGAGACTTCAGGAAAAGTATAAGAATGAGATTCTGCCGGCGCTCGAAAAAGAGCTTGGTATTGAGAATCCCATGGCTCTGCCCAAACTAGAGAAGATTATCATCAACATGGGTGTTGGTTCTGCGATCAACGAGAAGAAACACCTAGAAGAAGCTGTTGATGCATTGACTCAAATCTCCGGTCAGAAGCCTGTTGTTACGGCTGCGCGCAAATCCATCGCAGGATTCCGCCTCCGTGAAGGTATGAAAATTGGGTGCAAAGTCACACTTCGCCACCAGCGGATGTATGAATTTTTGGACCGTCTTATCTGCATCGCTTTGCCGCGTGTGCGTGACTTCCGCGGTTTGAATCCGAACGGATTCGACAGACGTGGAAACTATAACATGGGTCTTGCGGAACAGATCGTGTTTCCGGAATTGAACCCGGATAAATTCACGCGTCCTCAAGGTATGACAATTACTATCGTGACTACGGCTAAGAATGACGACGACGCTCGTCTTCTTCTGAAGAAATTCGGTATGCCGTTCCGTGCCGAAAAATAAGGGATAATTAAATGGCAAGCAAATCAAAAATCGCAAAAGCGAGCAAAACGCCCAAATTCTCCACACGGAGCGAAAACCGCTGCCTTCTGTGTGGACGCCCCCGCGCTGTCTATCGCAAATTCGGCATTTGCCGTATTTGTTTTCGTAAAATGGCAGACCAGGGACTTATTCCTGGTGTGAAAAAAGCTAGTTGGTAATGGTAAGAGGTACAATACAATGATGACAGATCCTATCGCGGATATGCTGACCCGTATCCGGAACGCTGTTCGAGTCGAGAAGCAGTTTGTTGACCTCCCCTTCTCCAACCTGAAGAAGAACATCGCTGAAGTGATGAAACGGGAAGGTTACATTCGGGACTACCAGATTGTGGAAGCCCAGCCTGTGAATTTCCTTCGTATTCAGTTGAAATATGGTCCCAATGGAGAACGGGTTATTCGTCACATCCAGCGTGTGAGCAAGCCTGGTTGCCGCGTTTATTCCGCCGCTGCCGACTTGAAACCGGTTCTCAATGGTTTGGGAGTTTCGGTGGTCAGCACCAGTAAAGGTTTGTTAAGTGACCGTGAGGCCAAGAATCAGCAGGTCGGCGGCGAAGTCATCTGTGAGATTTGGTGATTTCCCACACGCTGATTTCCTCAATGGGAACGCCTGGCAGGGCTCGTGTTCTGCCAGATAGAAAAAAGCGAAAGTAAAACAATGTCGCGTATTGGAAAAAAACCGGTTGCTGTGCCCGCCGGAGTTACCGTCACAGTCGCTGACTCCAAAGTCACAGTTGAAGGCCCGAAAGGAAAGCTGGAATTCCAGATTGCCGATTTCATTTCGGTAAAAGTCGAAGACGGTCAAGTAATCGTTGATCGTGCGAATGACGAACGTCAGAGCCGCGCTTTCCACGGAATGACACGTGCCATGATCCAGAATATGGTCATCGGAGTCACTCAGGGTTACGAGAAACGTCTTGAACTGGTTGGTGTTGGTTACATCTGCGCCGTCCAGAACAATGTCCTCCAGCTCCGTGTTGGTATGGCGAATGAACTTCAGGTTCCGATTCCGGAAGGCCTGAAAGTTGTCTGCCCCGACCAGACTCACGCAGTGATTACTGGAATCGACAAACAGAAGGTTTCCCAGTTTGCCGCATCGACGCGTGCCCTTCGTCCGGCTGAGCCTTACAAAGGCAAAGGCATTCGTTATCAGGGCGAGAACATCCGTCGTAAGGCCGGTAAAGTTGTTGCTAAATAAGAGTTTCATCAGCGCGTAAAGATGTCGGCCCCAGTCGGGCGCTGACATCAACGCTGATACAAAACAGAAATAGAGAATAGCCGTGGAACGTACAAAGATTAATAGCAAACAGCGCCAGCGTCGCTGCTGGAGAGTTACGAATCGCATCAAGGCGAATTCGACGCGTCCCCGTCTTGCGATTTTCCGCAGCCTGAAAAACATCAGCGCCCAGATCATCGATGACAAAACGGGTACAACCTTGGCCCATGCCAGCTCTCTTGAGAAGGACATCGCGTCTGAACTGAAATATGGGGGAAATGTTGCGGCTGCGACACGAGTTGGACAGATCCTTGCCGAACGCGCTCTTGCGAATGGCGTAACCTGTGCAACCGTTGACCGCAGAAGTTACCGCTATCACGGTCGAGTGGCGGCCCTTGCCGACGCAGCGCGTGCTGCGGGCCTGGACCTTGGCGGCAAAGTTGATTCTGCCGAGTAGTCGAAATAACTTTTAACGACGAGACGAAAAACCATGTCGAATGAAATTAGAGAAACAAGAGAAGACGGAATTGTAGAGAAAGTTGTGAAGATCCGGCGTTGCGCTGCCGTAGTTAAGGGCGGTCGTCGTTTCAGTTTTGCAGCTTTGGTAGTCGTTGGCAACGAGAATGGCAAAGTTGGCTGTGGTTACGGCAAAGCCAATGAAGTTCCGCCATCCGTTGAAAAAGCGGCGAAGGATGGTCGCAGAAATATGATGAGCGTCACCCTGTCTGGTACAACGATCCCGCACGAAGTGCATGGTCGTTTTGGTACAGCTCGCGTCGTGCTCGTTCCTGCCCGTCCTGGAACAGGAATTATTGCTGGCGCAGCGGTGCGTGCCGTCTGTGAAGCATGTGGTATTCGTGATATTCTGACGAAGAGTTTTTCCTCGAATAACCCCCTCAACCTGGTGAAAGCCACGTTGAATGCCTTGCAGCAGATCCGTTCCAAAGAGGAAGTGGAAGCACTTCGCGGAGTGAATTTGTAAGGGAGGTTACTCATGAACTTAACACAAGTCAACACTGGAATTCAAAAGCATAAAAAAGGCGTGCGCCTTGGCCGCGGTAAAGGTTCCGGAACGGGCAAAACCGCTGGTCGTGGGCACAAGGGTTTTGGAAGCCGTAATGGTTCTTCCCAGAACGTGAGCTTCGAAGGCGGTCAGATGCCTCTGTTCCGTCGTATTCCGAAGCGCGGTTTCAATAACGCGGGTGCTGCGAAAGTCGCGAACATTAACGTTTGTGACATTGATAAATTCTTCGAAGACGGCGAAGTGGTTTCCCCGGAAACCCTCAAGGAAAAGGGAATCATCAAGTATCGTTATGATGTTCTCAAGGTCCTCGGCGATGGCGAACTGACCAAAAAAGTCACGATTAAGGCGCATCGTTTCAGTAAATCCGCTGTTGAGAAAATCAACGCTGTCGGCAGTACAATGGAAGAACCCCCGGGCAAGAAAAAGCTCGTGAAATTCCAGAAAAAAGAGAAAAAAGTTGAAGCCTGATTTTACGTTTTAACTTTGAAAACTCGGCGTAAGACTGCTCTTGACGTGTGGTTTTACGCCTTTATTTTTGTGCGAAAACGCCCATCCTCCCTTTATGGGGAAGGAGCGGGAAAACCTTTCAGGATCAGCGTCCAGATGGTATTGGTTTAATTTCCTATCGTTTTAACCTTCCGAAGGTTAGCGGTTTTGAAACCTACCCTCTTCAGGCTGTGTTCCGAACGAAAAATCCCGGATTTTTCTGGTTTTTTTGCGAAAAAAGCGGTTTTGCGAGGGGAATTCCCCTAGTGAAAATTTTAAAGTTATGGTAAAATTAAGCGAATTTTAAAATTCGTATTTTCATTTTGTTTCGGATTGGAACACTCAGTCCGTACATGTTTGTGTTTTAAAGGATGAATCATTCATGTTCGAGAAGATTCGAGTCATCTTTACCATTCCAGAACTTCGCCGCAAGATCTTTTTGACCCTGCTCCTTTTGGCGATTTTCCGTGTTGGTTACCAGATTAACCTTCCGATGGTGAACCCGGATGAGATTAAAATTGCTGACGCTGCCGGCGGAAACGACGCGCTTCAGTCCCTGCTGAACCAGGCGGCGGTATTCAGCGCCTCTGATATTCGTCAGATTACAATTTTCGGTCTGGGAATTATGCCGTACATCTCCGCCTCCATTATTTTCCAGCTATTGGCCAGTGTTTGGGCACCGCTGGAGAAACTTCAGAAAGAAGGTGAAGCTGGTCGGAAAAAGATAAATGAGTACACACGCTATGCGACGATTGGTCTTTGCATTTTCCAGAGCTGGTTCTACCTGCTTGCCATGCCGACCATTTTCAGCAGCAAAGCGATTTTCCTGGATGGATTCGCTAACCCGGCTACGGGACATTTGTACCTGCACTGGCAGATCATTGCCGTGTTTATTATGACGTGCGGTACCGCGTTCCTGATGTGGCTTGGTGAACAGATCGACGCGTTCGGTATCGGAAACGGTATCAGCCTCCTCATTATGGCTGGTATTTTGGCCCGTATGCCTCTGCCGATCATTCAACTTTACAAGGATTTCCACGACGCTGGAGGCCTTGCCGCGATGAAGATTTCGGGCGGTGAAGCGTCTCTGGTGAACATTTTGATGCTGGCGTTCCTGTTCTTTGCGGTTGTGACGGGTGTCGTGTTCATCACGCTCGGTCAGCGCCGTATTCCTTCCCAGAGCGCGAAGCACGTTCGCGGTCGCCGTGTGATGGGCGGAACGAAACAGTATCTTCCGATTCGCGTGAATCAGGCGGGCGTTATGCCGATCATCTTTGCCAGCTCGCTGCTGATGATCCCGGCGTGGCTGTTCAATTCGCTCCGTATGCAGGGTGGCTATTTCGGAAGTTTCTGTGCCTTCTGCGGAGATATGTTCTCTCGTGAGAGCATGTTCACGTACAATTTCTTCTACATCGTCCTGATTTTCTTCTTCTGCTACTTCTGGACGGCCATCACCTTCAACCCGAAGGATATGGCTGAGAACCTGAAGAAGAACGGAACGATCATTCGTGGTCATCGTCCGGGCAAACAGACTCGTGACTACCTCGAAAAGGTGATGATTCGTATCACGTACGTCGGCGCGGCATTCCTGGCAGTTGTGGCCATTATCCCGCACATTCTGGCGAGCGCGATGCACATCAACTACAATCTGGCGAGTTTCTATGGCGGCACGAGCCTGCTTATCGCGGTGAGCGTGGCGTTTGACCTCGTTCAGAAAATCGACAGCCACCTCGTGATGGTAAATCACAAGGGACTGCTGGAGAAATAAGAGCAAGGGGGCGGAAGTCCCCTTTCGAATGAATAATGAATAACGAATAACGAATAATGACGTCTTTCCATTATTCGTTATTCGTTATTCATTATTCGTTTGTTCAGATTTGGACTTTATTTAACGGAGACTTTATTATGCGTTTGGTTTTCATTGGCCCTCCGGGAGCCGGAAAAGGCACTCAGGCTGAATATCTGATCAAAAAGTACCATCCCGCTCACCTTTCCACCGGTGACATGCTACGCGCCGCCCGTGATGCCGGCACCGAAGTCGGTCTGAAGGCGAACGAGTATATGTCCAAGGGCGAGCTGGTCCCCGACCAGGTCATCGTTGACATCATTAAGGAACGGCTGGCCCAGCCCGACTGCGCCGAAGGTTTCCTTCTTGATGGTTTCCCGCGCACGATCGCCCAGGCGGAAGCGCTGGATGTGATGCTTAAAGAAGCCGGCACGCCGCTGGATGTGGTGCTTGAACTGCGCGTCCCGGAAGAAGAGCTTTTCACCCGTCTGGCGAGCCGTGGCCGTGCGGATGACAAACCGGAAGCGATCCGTACGCGTCTGGTCGGCTACCGCAATCAGACCTCGCCGCTGCTTGAGTACTACACGAAGCAGGGCCTTCTCCAGACGATCGATGGCCTTGGCGCTATTGAAGAGATTTGGGGCCGTATCGAGAGCGTGCTTGACAAAATCGCGTGACAAACAATCGAGACTAAAATAAGCGAGCGGGGTCAGTGATGACCCCGTTTTTTTTAGTTAAATGCTATCGCCAAAGCTTTTTAATTCTTAATTCCCGTTATACGGCGGTTCCGTTTTCTGCAGGCGGTCGGCCGTTTCGTGCCATTTCTTCTTGGACTCGGCAAAAGCAGGGCCGGCAGTCGTTTGGACGAAATAAAGCCGCGAGCAACCGGTTTGGATGTTGGCCCGCGCGTCGGTTCGCAGTGCGCCCTCGTGACCAAGCCACGCGTCGAAAATCCAGTTCCCGACCGTGTACGGCTCGGAAATTCCGTCGGGGGTTTGTTTGACGCAGAGGATCTCGTCGAACGTTTTCTGGTTGATCAGCCGCCGCCCTTTGTATTCGCCGTGGTGCGCGAGCATCTGCGAGAATTTGATGAAATCCTGCGGCGTGGAGTACAAACCGCCGGCCGCGTCAGCATAAACGGTTCCCTGCTGAGGGAACGTGAGCCACGGGTGATGTGCGTCTTTCACCGGCTTTCCATCTCCGTTGTAGCATTTGGCCAGACGTTTCTGCTGTTCCGCATTGGGCCAGAAGGTCGTATCGACCATCCCGAGCGGGTCGAAGATCCGTTTCTGGAGGAATTCTTCGTACTTCTGTCCGCTGACCACTTCCAGAATCGCCGCCCCGGTATCGATCCAGGCGTTTCCGTAGCTGAACGTTTCGCCCGGCTGGAATTTCAGCGGTGTGGAGGCGAGCTGGCGGGCCACTTCGCGCACCGGCTTCGAACGCAAAGGAAACCACATCCGGGAGCCG
>JAFTCU010000006.1 GCA_017454585.1 Thermoguttaceae bacterium
CGCGATGCTGCGCATGGCGATGAGGATCAGCAGGGAAAGCGTCGAAGCGCCGCACCAGAGGTAAACACCTCCGGGGAGGTGCGTCGTGATCCATTCCGAGTTTGGAACGATACCCGTCGCGAGGGTCCCGAGGCTGAAAACCGTCAGGCTCAGGAAAACGACCATTTTTTTGCGGATCTTGTCGCCGGCGAAACCCGCGAACGGAACGAATATCCCGTAGAAAATGGTGAACCAGGTCGCGACTTTGCCGAGCGTCACTTTGTCGAAGCCCAAGCCGCCTTCCGAGATCGGCGCGCCGATGAGCGGCAGCACGTTATTGAAAAGCTGGCGGTCGCCCTGATTGAGGAAAAAAGCGAGCCAGAGGAAAATCAGCATGTACCACTTGTAAAAGCGGGGGATCGGATTAGTCGTGTTTGTGTTCATGGCTGGAAATGAAAAAAGGGGGGATTTCTTGAAAACGTTTGCTTACTTCTTGAGCCACGGCGGGTCGATCGGCAGGTACGTGTTGAATTCGTCCAGAAGCTGCTGTTGGTACTCGCCCGCGAAGGTCCCGTTAAAGAAGCGGTCAAGGCCTTCGTCGAACAGGCGTTTCCAGCTGGCTTCTTCCGCGCCCGGATTGATCGGGTAGAAGAGCGTATTGTTCGCTTTCGCCGCTTTGTAATCGCCGGGGGCGTCGCCGACCATCAGCACGTGGTCCGGCGCGTATTTCACGGCATTCTGAAGTACTTCTTTCTTCGTGCCGTACTCCTGGCCGCAGATTTCCGTGACGTACTGGTCAATATTGTGCTCACGCCACTCGCGGACCAGCGCCTCGTTCGGGGTCTGACTCACGACCAGAATGTCGGCCAGCGGCTGCATCTTCTGGAGACACTCGCGGACGAACGGGAACGGCGGGACCCCGTAAACCATGTTCGTGATGGTTTCATTCACGGCCTGCGACCACGCGAGAACGTTTTCCATTTCGGGGGACGGATTCCGCTTCACCTCTTCGATCAACGCGGGATTTCCGAGTTTGGACTCCCGGGCGACCCAGTCTTTCAGCGCCTGCGGAACGACGATTTTCACGCCGCGGGCCTGCACTTCCGGGCGGCTGGCGGTCCATTCGAGTTCCTCGATGAGGGCCGGGAAACGGTTGATCCCACGGCTCTGACTGTAGAGGTTCACGAATTCGCACGCCTCACGAGCGTATTTGCTGACGCCCTGAAGCCCGAAATATTTGATCGTGTTGGGGGTGAAGCACTCTTTCTGCTTGATTTCCATCGTGTCGAAAATGCAGCCGTCCGAGTCCAGACCAACGAAAAAGTCCTTTGTAGGTTTTAAGTCGTACATGATTCTTCTTTGTAAAGGGTTGAAATTTGTTTTCAGGTAAAAAAAGATTAACCTGATTATAACAGATTTTTTTCCTTTGAACAGGGTGGGAGAAAAAATTTTTTAAAATTTGTGGGGGGCCTTTCCTGAAAAAAAGTTTTATGATAAAATTTACTTGAGGGTGGTTTTATCCCCTTGTTTTACCCGCCTTTTATTTCAGGAGATTTTATGAAACGCTTCATTGTGACGTTTTGTGTGTTCTTTTGCTTCGTGGTTTCTCTTCGCGCGGCAGAGTTTTCCTTTTTGTATGACGGCCAGCCGCAGGATCTGAGCCGGTTTCAGGTCCAGACCCGGCAGGAAGGTGAGGTTCTGACCGAAACCTATATCGCCCCGGACGGAAAACTGCAAATCGAGGTCAAAACCCGCAAATACGCGGATTTCCCGGTTCGGGACTGGACCATTCGGCTTCGGAACCTCTCGGCGACCGAATCGACCGGGATCGTTTCCGGTTTTCAGTCGCTCGACCTGAATGTTCCGGTGCAGGGAGACGCGGAACTGCGTGGTTTTCTGGGCTCGGTCTGCAAGCCGGAAGACTTTTCCGCTTTCCGTGAAACGCTGGAGGCCGGGAAGAACCGCGTGTTCGTGAACGAGGGCGGTCGGTCGTCGGACCCGTTTTTCCCGTTCCTGGAGCTTTGCGTGAACGACCGGAACGGCTTCATTTTCGCCCCGGCGTGGACGGGCGGCTGGAAGGCCGAGTTCACCAACGACGGCCAGCGGGTGAACGTGAAAGCCGGCTTGATCGCGACGAATTTCAGGCTTTTGCCCTCGGAATCGGTGAAACTCCCCGGAATGGCGGTTTTTTGCCGGGAGGAACAGACGCGCGCCGCGTTCCAGACGCTCATTCATCGTTTCATGCTGGCGCACCGGGTCCCACGGGACCGTGAGGGAAAAATCCTTCCGCCCATCACTCCCGTTACGGCGGGCGGCGGGAATAAAACCCCCGAAATGATGCAAAAAGTGCTGGACTGGGCGGTGCAAAACGCGATCCCGTTCGATACTTACTGGGTCGATGCCGGCTGGTACGGGCCGCCGCACGAGGACGAGCACTACTCGAACTGCGGCCCGAACTGGTGGAAATTCGTAGGCGACTGGCGCGTGAACACGACGACGCACCCGACGGGCGACCTGAAGCCGATTTCCGACGCGGTGCACCGGGCCGGGATGAAATTCCTCCTCTGGTTCGAGCCGGAGCGCGTCCAGATCAACGAGATCGAACTGGCCCCGGGCGTCGTCTGGAAGAATCCGATCCTGCAGGAGCATCCGGATTTCGTGAACGAAAACCTTTTCGACTACGGAAACCCGGAGGCCCTGAACTGGATGCAGGAAACGATTTACGGGATCATTGAGAAAAACGGCGTGGACGTTTACCGCCAGGACTTCAACACTTCGCCGGGCGGCGTCTGGCGTAAGCTCGACCAGAAGGACCCTGAGCGCGTGGGGATCGCCGAGATGAAGCACATTGAGGGGCTTTACCGTTTCCTCGACGAAATGCGCGAGCGTTTCCCGAACATCGCGCAGGAAAACTGCTCGTCCGGGGGCCGGCGCATCGATTACGAGATGATCTCCCGCGCCCAGGTTTACTGCCGGAGCGACTATTTCATCGGTCGGAAACCCGGCGATCTGGCGTTCATTCTGGGGCAGAACACGACGAGGAACACTCTGGCGTTCTTGCCGTTCCAGGGGGGCGAGGGAAACTGCGTCCCAATCGGCGACGTGTATGCGATGCTGAGCCTTTTCGCGCCGGGAACGGTTTGCACGCCGACCGACTTTGACGGTGCGATCGTTCGAAGGGATTTTACCCCCGAAGAGACAGAATGGTTCCGGAAAATGTACGGGCTTCTGGACCGCATCAAGCCGTACTGGAGCGCGGATTTCTACCCGCTGACCGAGGACGCGACCGCGTCCAACGCGGAGTGGTGCGCGTGGCAGCTCGACGACCCGGTGACGGGTTCGGGCGTGGTCCAGGTTTTCCGACGCGCGGAAGCCCCGGATGAAAGCAGGGTTTTGGAGCTTCAGAACATCGACCCGGACGGCCGCTACGAGCTTGAAAACTACGCGGGCGAGGTGAAGGAAGTGGGCGGCCCGGAGCTTCAGAAGTGGGCCGTGACGCTCCCCCCGCGCGGCGCGGAACTGATTTTCTACAGAAAGAAATAACAGGTTTTAGTGTAGAATCAGGGAAATTTTGCAAACTTGGTGGGCGAGGCATTCAGAGGCGTTTAAAGGCTCTCCTGTAATCACGTACGGGAAAGATAATTAAAACGCGGAAAGGCTCAGTGTATAGTGATAAAGACACCAAATAAAAAAGACGATTAACTCGCAATGTCGTACAATTAACAAGGATGTCAGGAACACATTTAAAAAAGAGAATTTATACTGCCAAAAGTAGAGAGTCTCCCGCTCGTAAGTGAATTTTTTGAAAATCCTTTGCCTCAAACTTGACTTTTCAGCCTTTTGTGTTATAATGAAAATCATCACTTTGAAGAAACACACAAACCCCACAAGAAAGGGAATTTTATGTCTCTTACCCTCCGCAAAAACATTTACGCGCTGCTGATTTTCATCTCGCTGGGGCTGATCCTCGGGCGGATCATGGCGGTGAATACCGTGAACAAAATCGACCTGCAGAAGTACAAGCTGAACCAGATCCCCAAGCAGCTCGCGGAGAAGGAGCAGCGTTTGCAGGGGCTGGGCGAATCCCCCGAGGCGATCGCAGCGGAACTCGAGAAAACCGAGGCCAAACTCAAGGCCGACGCGCAGCTGTGCGTGCCGTTTTTCAGCGCGAATGACCGGAGTCGATGGTGCACCATCCGCGCGCTGGTCGAGCCGGAAATGCGGGTCCCGGGCGCTCCGTACGCCATTGACCGCGTGCGCCTGCTGAAGAACTGGGACACGATCGACATGGTGAAGCACGACGACCACTACTACTCGAGCAAGCCGCCGCTTTTGCCGACGATGATGGCGGGCGTCTATTGGGTCCTCTACAACGGCTTCGGCCTGAATTTCGACGAAAACCTTTACCCGGTCTGCATCATCATTCTGGCCTGCGTGAATCTGCCGTTCATGCTCCTTTTCCTCTGGGCGGCGACGAAACTGGCCGAGCTTTTCGGAAAGACTGATTTCGCGAAGATCTTCATGGTGGCGGCGGCCTGTTTCGCGACGTTTCTCTCGACGTTCTGCGTGACGCTGAATAATCACCTCCCCGCGGCGGCGTGTGCGGCCGTGGCGCTTTACCTCGCGATGGAAATGATCCTGAACGGCGAAAACGGGCGTTTCCGCCACGAAAACTCGTTCCTCATCGGACTTTTGAGCGCGTTCATGGTCATTAATGAACTTCCGTCGCTGAGTTTCCTCGCGGCGATCTTCATCGTGCTGGTCCTTTACCTGCCGTGGAAAACGGACTTCCGTCAGGCGGTGCAGCACGTGGTTTTGTGGGCGTTCGGCGTGATGTTCACTCTGGCGCCGATCCTGGCCACGAATTACATCGCGCACGACTCGTTCCGCCCGCCGTACATGCACCGGAAGCCCGGCGATAATTGGTACGAGTACACGTACACGACCGCGAACGGGCGCGAGGTGACTAGCTACTGGCAGGACCCGAAAGGGCTGGACGTCGGCGAGCCGGACCGGGCGAAATACGCGTTCCACCTCACGTTCGGGCACCACGGCGTTTTTTCGCTCACGCCGATCTGGCTCCTTTCGATGCTCGGCGCGGTCCAGCTTTTGCGGAATTCCGACCGCCGGCTTCAACTTTTCGGCCTGATGGTTTTGGGGCTGACCGCGCTGATCCTGGCGTTCTACATCATGCGGCCGCTCGGTGACCGGAACTATGGCGGGAACACGTGCGGGCTGCGCTGGATGTTCTGGTTGATCCCGATGTGGCTCTGCACGCTTTTGCCGGTCGTGGAGTCGGTAGAGGATCGGCCGTGGGGGCGGCGGCTGGCGCTTCTGCTCCTTTTGCTCTCGGCGGTCTCGGTCAGTTTCCCGACGTGGAACCCGTGGGTCCACCCGTGGCTTTATGAGCTTTGAGCAGGAAAAAATGAAAGGGAGAAACGCGGGCCCAGCTTGCAAACCAGATGAAATTTTGGTTAAACCAGAAAAGAAAAAATCCTAAAATCCCGCGTACGCGACACTCAATCCTCCAGAAATCGCCCAAGGCCGCAATAGGCCCCGCGGATCAGGCGGATGCGGGCGGATTTGGCGGATTGGTTTTAAAATTTTAAAGGAATTTTAGGAACCTCCCGCTCCAACCTCCACGCCCGTTTCACTTCCAACCCTTGGAGGTTTGAATTTGGTGGTGCTTGCGTATGGAAAAGGGGGTGAAGTTTTGGAAACTTCCCCCCCTTTAATTCTTTAAAAAATCCGCCTTAATCCGCCCCATCCGCCTAATCCGCGGGGCCTATAGTCGCTGGAGTAGGCAGCGAGCTGGACGTGAACTTTGGGACGGTCCCGTTTTCCCTCTTTTCTCCGAAGATTTTACTTCTTTTTCCGGGTCATTTTCTTCCCGGCCTTTTTCGCTTTTTTCCCGCCGCCAGATTTCACCGGGCGTTTTCTCGCCGGTCTGGTCGGGGGATCGATCACTGCGGTCTCACGGCGAGGTTTCCGGCCTGCGCGCGTGTGGATCGTTTCGGTCTCCGGGGAGTCTGAGTCGGCTTTCGCGTGGGAATTTACCAACTCAAACGTGATTTCTCGTTTGTTCGAGTCCAGATTCGTGATCCTGACGCGGACCCGGTCGCCAAGGCGGAACTGGTTTCCAATGCGGCGGCCGTTGAGCGTCTGGGAGCCCGCGTCGTAGTGGTAGCGGTCCTC
>JAFTCU010000058.1 GCA_017454585.1 Thermoguttaceae bacterium
CCGTCGGAATCACTTCCGCCGAGAGAAAGTCCAAAGCCGGAATGGTGTGTTTCTGAAGTTCGGAACGGATCCACTCAGGGAAGACGTTTTCCGCGTCTTCAGGAAGTTCGATTTCCAAAAGCTCGTTTTCCCCCTCCACGCACAAAGTAAGCGGCACGGGAAAACTGACTTTTGGTTTGGGGTGAAACCCCTGGCTGTATGCGGGCCGGATCCCTGCCCGGCGAAGGATCCGATGGAACGCGTCCATCAAATCACGATGACCGATAAAACGGAGATCGCCGGTTTTGGAAAAACGGATTCGGACTCGCATAAAAATAAAAAGGTGTTAAAAAACTTCACCATCTAAATCCGGGAAAAGCCGCAGATATTCGGACCACAGATAGTTTCGTATCTCCGTGGCGTTTTCCATCTGGAGCGCCCGCTCGGCAATTTTGCGGCACTGGCTCACCCGGGCGTGACGCACGACCCGTTTCACTTCCGGGATCGTGCCCGGCACGAGGCTGATCTGGCGCAGGCCCATCCCGATCAGGAGCTGGGTGAAATAAGGATTGCTGCCGAGCTGACCGCAAAGGCTCACCGGCTTGTTGTATCTGTTGGCTGACCGCATCGTTATGTCGATCAGCTTCAAAACGGCCGGGTCGCACGAATTGTAAAGGTAAACCACATCCATATTGGTGCGGTCCACCGCCAGCGCGTACTGGGTCAGGTCGTTTGTCCCGATGCTGAAAAAATCGACTTCCGGGGCGAACTGGTCGATCATCAGGACTGTGCTCGGAACCTCGACCATGATTCCCAGCGGAACGTTCGGGTTGAACGGGATGTTGCCGTCCTGGAGGTCTTCCTTCACGTCCTCGGCAATCATTCGCGCCTGACGCCACTCGGCCACCGTGGAGACCAACGGGAACATGATCTTCACTGGACCGTAATAGGCCGCCCGGTAAATCGCACGGAGCTGCTTGCGGAACAGACCTGCACGTTTGAGGGAAAGACGGATGCTTCGTAACCCGAGGCAAGGGTTTTTCTCCTCGTTGATGTAATAATTGTGGTCCGAATCGCCCGTGTTTTCCTCGGGTTCCAACAGTTTGTCCGCGCCAAGGTCCACCGTTCGGATCGTGACCGGTTTCCCGTTCATCGTTTCAACGACTTCTTTGTATGCGTTAAAATGAGCCTCTTCGTCAGGATGCTTGCCGCTCAGATACAAAAACTCAGTACGGTACAATCCGACCCCGTCCGCGTTGCTCTGCATACAGGCCTGCGCTTCCTGTGGAAATTCGATATTTCCAAGGAGCTGGATCCGTTCGCCGTCGATCGTTTCGGCGGGTAAATCCCGCATGGAATCCAGGCAGATGTTCAGCGAGTGACGCTGATCCAACAGTTTGCGGTAATGTTCGAGCGTTTTTTCATCGGGATCAATGATGAAAAAACCTTCGTCACCATCCACGATGACCGTTGTACCGACCGTGACGAGCTTGAGGAAAGGTCCAATTCCGACCACGGCCGGGATGTGCAGCCCCTGCGCCACAATCGCGGTATGGCTCGACGGCCCACCGATCTCTGTTGCGAATGCCTTAACAGACTGAGTGTCCATGGAGGCAGTTTCGCTTGGCGTGAGATTTCGGGAAAGAACAATAGACGGGTGGTCGAATTTATGGATTTGTGGTTTTCCCTTTTGAAGGATGCGCAAAAGCCGCTTTCGGAGGTCCAAAACGTCATTCACACGTTCCGCCATAAGTGGATTTTGAATACGCTGAAAAAGCTGAACGTAAGAAGTAAGAGCCGCATACGCAGAATATTCGGCAGTATAATGCTCCTTCAGGATTCCATCGCGCATCATACTAAAGAGATTGGGGTCTTGAAGCATCAAGAGATGGCCGTCAAAAATAGCCCCGTAATTCGAGCCAATTTTGCCGGTAACATCATCGCGGCACGCAGAGATTTCTCGGGAAGCGCTTTGAAGAGCTTCCTGAAGCAAATTAAACTCTGCGTCCACTTCATCAGGTGCACAGGTAGCAACCCCCATCTGTTGGCCATCCGAATTCAGGATGACAGCTTTGGCGATGGCGACCCCTGAGGACACCGCAATTCCCTGCAGCTTTCTCATGATTTACTTTCCAGCCAGTCTCTGCCACTCAGGTTCCACCCAGTGCTTTCCGACTCGAATTCAAAATTTCAGGGGTTGGCGTCCAGAACTCCATCCAGCGGGAAACCGGATTTGAAAAGTTCCGCAATAGCAGCAGCGGCTTCCTCGTGGTCCGGACCTTCAGCCGTGATAGTGACAGCAGTACCCTTCGTAGCGGCCAGGAGAAGGACGTCCATAATAAAACGTGCGTCCACGGTCTGGCCGTTCGCCTCTAATTCAATTTTGGACTGAAATTTTGAAGCACATTGGGAAATCATCGCGACTGGACGAATATGGAGACCATTTTCGTTTGTCACCACGACTTTTTCCACTGTTTTTTGGGAAGACTGTTTCACGATTCACTCACGCGGTAAACTGGTTGGCGTCTGCTTCGCTAAGCAACTCGATAATGTCGGCCTGATTTTTGGCCTGCATCATAAAGCGACGGAAAGTATCCTCACGGAGCTGCTTGGCGATGTGTTCAAGCGCACCGAGATGTTCATGCGGCTGATCATTCGGAGAAATGAGCATGAAAAGGACACGAACGGGCTGACCGTCCAAGCTGTCAAAATCCACACCGTTCGGAGAAATGGCAACGGTTCCAACCATCTTTTTAATGTTGAACTTGGTATGCGGAACGGCAACACACCGACCGATGCCAGTGCTCCCAAGTTCTTCACGTTTTAGAACGTTGTGCACGATGTCATCGTAATTTTCTTCCGGGATTTGGCCAGCTTTTACAAGGGCATCGACCATTTCACGAATAGCGCCTTCTTTCGTTGTGGCCTGAAGACTGGCATTCAGGGACTCATTGCACATAAAATCCGCGAATTTCATATTAAAAACTCCTTCAAACTTGGATGATCAAAAGTTATTACGAACAGGAAGAGAAACAATTACAGGGAATAACAAATAATAATATTCACAATTAATTAATCCACTCTCGGGTCCGTCAATTTTTCTTTGAATTTTTTCAGCTGCTGCTCCATTTTCTTCAGGGCTTCGTCCAATGATGCGAAAAGCTCGCCAGCCTGGGACTGAACGACCAGTTCTTTTTTCGGTTCGACTTTCAGAAGCAGCGTTAATGCGGGGTTATTACGATCCTCAAGGTCAACGACGACCTCCGCGGAAGCGATCCGGTCATAAAACCGAGTCAGTTTTTCGACCTTGGACTGAATCTTTTCTGTGTTAGGGCTGCTGATGCTGCCACGACGAACAGATAACGTAACTTGCATTTTCACATTCCTTTCCCGCAGTGACCGAAGTCTCCGCGCTCAAGATTTTACCCAGCTACCTTCTTAACATCGAGGATGTTATGAGGGAATTCCGCAATATATCTTTATCTTACATTTTTTTTCAGGATATTCAAGCACCCCCACCGGATATTTTTCAAATTTTATCAATTCTGGGGCAGGAGTTTTCCAAAAAACTGGTTCCGTAACGTCTTGAAAGCACATTTTTGCCAGATATTCAGGCAAACTGTTCTTTTGACTTCAAAGAAAATTCCTGAAGATTTTCTTTAAAATTTTTCACGGAACAGGGATTTTCCTCCAGGAAAAGAGAAAATCTCGAGAAATGCCACCGATGAAACGGCCTCATTTCAACCATTTCATCGGCTCTTGAGAAATCTTTCTCCAAATTTTTATCGTCAGCCCTCATGAATTCACAGAATCACGGCAGCACACGGAAAATTCGGCCTAAAATATACAGAACGTCCACTCCAATCAGCGCGAACGTGGCGATTTTCCACACATTCGGCTGCGCTGCTGATTCTTCTTCGGAAGTGGCTTCCTCAAGTACCGGTGCAGCAGAAACAGAATTCACCGGGATCTCGTCAAAAATTTCCTCTTCTTCCTCAACTGGCTGAGATTTCGTTTGAGGAAGTGGAATCGACGACTCATCATTTGCGTCGATGAATTTGTATAAATCACACAGTTTGGCGCGTAGTTCAGGGGCGAGATCGAGTTTTTGGGTCAATGCCCGCGACAAAATCTGATGACAACCGGCGATCTCACCCAGCATAATATCCGAATGAATACAGAATTTCTCGAAATCCGGCGTAAGTACCGGGTCCATCGAGTTGTCCAGGTACTCTGCGGCCGAATTGGCATTCCCCTTCGGAGTACCGTCCAGAAGTTCCGGGGCCGGGAGTTTCTGCTGCCCCATGATGCCTTCGATTTGGGTCTTCAGCGCTTTCGCCAGTTCGCTTTCTTCCACTTTCTGAGCCACAAGCGCAGCGTCTTCTTCAGAAAGATTGTTGTTGATCCAGTTTAACAGCGTTCTAAGTGTGAGCCGCATAACGGTTTGCCTTTTGTTCGGTGCCCGAAAAAACAAAACAGTACTTTTGAGGAAAAAATCAATCCTCATTAGTATTAGTGCCTTTTCATAGCGGCTTCCGTACAAAAAAATAAAAAATTTCCAGGGAAAACAGGAAATCTTTTATTTTCCAGACAGATTATTAATGTCGATCCGTGTGAAGGAAGCATTTTGCTCTCCAGTTGGGCGGCGAAGGATGACCAGATCCAACGTGGACTCAGGCGAGATGTTTTCCAGAATCTCGGCCAGGTGCGCTGGCGATTCCGGACGTTCGTTATTGACCCGCGCCAGAATATCACCCGATCGGGGTGCGTGTTTCAAATGTTTAAATCGGGAAGCATCCACTTCTGTGAGCAAGACTCCGCGAGGGAAACGCAAATGGAAGTCCTCGATATCCTTAGGCGTCAGTTCCTTGACCTTCATGTGGAGCCGGTTGCTGACGATCTGCTCTATGTTTCTTGGCGCACGTTCCTCAAGCTGGAAGGAAACTTCTTTTACCGATTCCGGCTCATTTTCACGGAAGACCAACAGTTTAACTTCAGAACCGGTTTGAAGTGAGAGAAGCGTCTGGTAATAATCCACAGCAGTAAACGTTTCTGTCCCGTTAATTTTCTGAATAAGGTCCCCTTCCTGAAGCCCCCATTTTTGCGCAAACTCAGGGGTCAAATTTCCGATTCGAGTCCGGTGCGGGTCGCTCTTCCGTGAAGCAGTGACGGTCAGAGGGAGTTCCCATCGTTTCGATGCCGCACGGTGGAGCATTTCCGGAAAGCGGCAGCAAATCGTTTCAAGCGAGATCCCAAACGCAATACCGTCTGAGTCACCGCGTTTTGAGACGGTCATTCCCATGACTTTTCCAAAGAGGTTGAACCACGGTCCTCCCGAACTGCCGGGATTGATGGCCGCGTCGGTCTGAAGAAGTCCCTTGAGTGTCAGCCCCGGGATATCCGTCAAATTACTGATGCGGTCTGTCCCGCTGACGATCCCGTAGGTCAGGGAGAATTTCAGAGCGTGCGGACAGCCGATCAGCACGACCGTATCACCGATGGAAACCTCTGGGACCGGTTCGATCTGAACGGCCGAAAGCGGTTCTTCAGGCTCGATCTTCAGAAGGGCCAGATCCTCTTCCGCGATGATGTCGATGACTTCCGCCGGGTATCGTCGGCCGCTGATCAGTTCCACCTCAGGGAGAATGGTACGATTGACGGCGTGTGCGTTCGTCACAATGTAACCGTCTGGATGAAGGATGAAACCTGTTCCGACGGTGTGCTCTTCTTTGGTTCCATTGGGGGGATTGAAGAACTCGTTGGGAGACTTCAGTGTTGGATTGACATTGATGCCTGTAACATAAACCACCTTTGGGGCTTCCTCACGATAAAGCTTCGCAAGGATGGAATCTCCAGACGGCACGGGGGTGAGTATCTGGTATGGAGTAACATCCTGAGCCGTTCCGGAGAATGGGGCCAGGACGAATACAAACAGAAAGATGGAAGCAAAGCGAATGTGATTCATAATATTCCTTTGAGGATGGGGGTAGCTCTTTCTCCTTTATATCATACAAGGATGTGAAAGTTTTTCAAGGGGTACGGGCGACATTTTATCCATTTTCCCTTAATTGTTTGCTTACAAGTTCGAGAACAGTTAAAATCCCCCCAAGAGAAATATCCTCATTCACACGAAAATCAAAATAACCCTTTTTCCTAAGATTTTCAGAAAAAAATGTAAAAATATTTTGACTGGCAAACTTTTTGTAATCGTTAAATCTTAACATCGGCCAGTTCCGGTCAGTTAAAATGTATAAAATTTAACGACACTCAAACGGCGTTAAATTTTTTTTATTTTACCTGCCTTGTATAATGCGAACGGTCGATAAAACCGTGACCGGGTGGTGATGTAACGACTGTAACGATTATTTCCTCAAGAAGTGCAGGGCAGACTCCGATATAATTTGTGTTTTCGGAGAGGGGTTTTCAAACCCTACCTTCAACGGGCCTTTTGACTGAAGTTGGCGGCATAACAGGATGGCTGCCGGTCAAAAGCGCAATTTCCCTTGAGACCTCGCCTTATTGTGTCTGGCGTTGGTTCGAGGGAGCAAAATTACCATTTAGGGAGAAATAGAATGAAAGCTAAATCAGTTTTTTCCGCCCTCTTGCTGATGGGAGCCATGTTCATTGCGGCTCCGTCCTTCGCTCAGAATTGTGCGCCTGCTCAAGAGGCATCCTGCGGATGCAATAATCAGTGCACTCCGTGCGTTGTTGTTCGTAAGTGCGACGTTTTCAGCGGTCTCCGCTGCCGCCCCGTTTGTGATCCGTGCACCCCGTGCACCCCGTGCAAACCCGTTTGCAAGCCTGTTTGCAAGCCCGCTTGCCAGCCGTGCATCCCGTGCAAACCTGTTTGCGCTCCTTGCAAGCCCGTTTGCGCTCCTTGCAAGCCTGTTTGCGCTCCTTGCAAGCCCGTTTGCGACCCGTGCAAACCCGTCTGCGTTCCTTGCAAACCCGTCTGCAAGCCCGTTTGCGTTCCGTGCTGCAAGAAATTTGTCGTGAAGAAAGAATGCTGCACGCCTTGCGCCCCGGCTTGTGATCCGGCTCCGGCCTGCACGCCTTGCGCTCCCGTTTGCTCTCCGTGCGCTCCGGCTTGCACTCCTTGCAGCCCCTGCACCCCGTGCTGCGCTCCGTGCCGTCCGCTGATGTCCCTGTTCAGCCAGGTTCGCTGCGACATTTCCATCGCGGCTTGCAATGCCCGCGCCGGTTTGGCCAATATCGGTTTCGGTCTCCAGACGTTCCGTTGCAGCCTTGCCGCTAACATCGCCCAGTGCAAAGCGGAAGCCGACCTGAAAGAAGCCTGCCGTGTTGCTGAAAGAAGCGAGAAGTGCGGCGAACTGGAAGTCTGCGTCCCGAACCGGATTCGTCCCGGTGCGACGGTGAAAGGCATCTTCCGTACGCTGTTCGGCGGCCCGGTCCCCTGCGCATGCGGTTGCGAAGCTGCCCCGGCTTGCGGTTGCGAAGTTGCTGAACCGGCCTGCGCTGCCCCGGCTCCGGCTGAAGAGAAAAAAGTTTCCGAAAAAGTCGAACCCACCCCGGCTCCGGCTGTGACGGAAGAAAAGGCTGAAATCGAAGAATCCGATGACGCTGAAGAAAGCCTCATCCCGGAAGCTGATCCGGCCGCGGTCTCCAAGAACTTCTACAATCCGAGCAACAGCATCGTCCTTCGCTAAGATTCAGAAGTTGATTTGAATCAATCCCTGCCCGGTACATTTTGTACCGGGTTTTTTATTTTCTTGACATTCTGATGTGTCTCGGAGAACTGACCGCTCAAGGAAATTTTTTTGGGAAAATTTTTTCCGCCCCTCCTTTACTTCTGATTAAAAATGTGTAATATTAAATAGAACCACTTTATTAAGTCAGCATACACCCAATATTGCTTGAAACTTTCGCTCTTTTCAGCTGTTTCATCAAGGAGATTTGGCATGGAAAACAAAATTCATTATCGCGGAATCACGTTTGACGATGTTCTTCTCGAACCGCGCTACAGTGAGCTGGTCCCTTCCGAGGTGGATATTACCACGAATCTGACCAAACGTATTCAGTTGAATATTCCTATTCTCAGTTCTCCAATGGATACGGTGACGGAAAGCGCTATGGCGATCGCTCTCGCCCAGGAAGGCGGTCTGGGAATCATCCACAAAAATCTTTCCATTCATGATCAGGTCACGGAAGTTATCAAGGTCAAACGTACCGCGAACGGGATCATCAACAATCCCGCGACACTCCGGCCGGACGCTACGGTCGCCGATGCCCGAAAGAAAATGGAAACCAACCGTGTCTCAGGTATCCCGGTCACTCTCGAAAACGGTCATCTGGAAGGGATCATCACCCGCCGGGACCTGCGTTTTTTGGAGGATTCCACAGTCGCCGTTTCGGAAGTTATGACGAAAAAAAATCTTATAACGGCTACGGGAAATGTAACGCTTGGGGAAGCTGAGAAAATTTTAATGGAAAAAAAGGTGGAGAAACTGCTCCTGGTTGACGATAATTATATATTGACGGGACTAATTACGATCAAAGACATCGATATGCAGCGCAAATACCCGCTGGCTTGCAAAGACAGTCAGGGACGTCTGCGGGTCGGGGCGGCCGTCGGGGTTCACGATTACGAACGAATCGGAACTCTGGTCGAAACCGGCGTCGATATTTTGGTCCTTGACAGTGCCCACGGCCATTCCAAAAACGTATTGGAAACGGTTCGACGCATCAAAAAAGATTGGGACATTGATGTAATCGTGGGTAACATCGCAACGGCAGAAGCGGCCAAAGATTTGGTGGCGGCCGGCGCGGACGCTGTGAAGGTCGGAATTGGTCCAGGCTCGATTTGCACGACGCGTGTCGTATCGGGTGTCGGTGTTCCTCAAATCTCGGCGATTTTGAATGTTGCGCAGGCGATTGAAGGAAGCGGCACCACGATCATCGCTGACGGCGGCATCCGCTATTCGGGAGACATCACGAAAGCGCTGGCGGCCGGAGCGCACGTGGTTATGCTTGGTGGGCTTCTCGCTGGATTGGAAGAGAGCCCTGGAAGCAAAGTGTTTTATCAGGGCCGTCAGTTCAAGGTCTATCGTGGAATGGGATCGCTCGGCGCGATGGTTCGTGGTTCGAGTGAACGTTACCGCCAGTCGAAGGCCGGGCCGGACAAACTGGTCCCGGAAGGTGTCGAAGGGCGTGTTCCTTACCGCGGAGAACTTGGGCCATTCGTTTACCAGCTCGTAGGGGGGCTTCGCGCTGGTATGGGTTATTGTGGAACAAGAAATATTGAAGAATTGCGCAGGGATGCCCAGTTCGTTCAAATTTCTCCGGCAACAGTTCGGGAGAATCACCCTCATGACATCAAAATTACGCAGGAAGCTCCAAACTACAATTCAGAGGATAACGGTTAATCCTCTCATGCTGTGCGGCAGACAGGAAGTTTGCCGCCTTACGGCTCTTTTTGCCGCGGTTCTCGCCGCAGGTATTGCGGGCGCATCGGACAATTGGGCCCGCTCTGATGCCCAGAATGTCCCCACAAAGGGCAATGTGCCGCTCGTGCGCATTGACACCGCCGCGTCGGACACCGAAGATTCCAGGGTCGTTCAGGTCAGTTATGCTGATCCGGACTCTGTGATCTGTGAATCTGGCAATGGCCTGAAATGGGTCTCGGTAAACGCGGCTGATGCCTCCAAAAATCAAAAACAGGAACTGAAAAAAGAACCGCGTGTCACACCGATTCCGTCCGTGATGCCGCGTTTCTCTCGCGTTCGTTTGACGGCTGGCGATGATTCAAACGACGAACTTGATATGGATTTGGACGGTCTGGACGGTTTGGGAGATCAGGATGAAATTTCTGTCAAGCCGGAAGATGACGGTCCCATGCAGTCTTTGGAACTCCCGGCGTTGAACGCTGAGACTGAAGAAGACGCTGAGCAGCCGCTGGTTGACGAATCCGAAGCGCAAAATCCGGGAGCGATTGGAAACGAAAAGGAAAGCATGATGAAACAGGGGGGCCTGGATCTGAATGCGGACGCGCTGGATGAACAGACCGTGGAACCTGCCAAAGAACAACTGCCGGCTCTGGAACAGCCTGGAAAACTGCCAGCGGCCAAAGACTCGATTTCGGAAACCTTCTCGACCAAGCAGGTTGACGATTCGGACTTTGATATGCCGTGTCAGAGCAGCGAGCCTATGCACCGTATCACGGAAATCACGAACGATATTGAACTTCACGACAATCGTATCGTTCCGAAATCCTGCCCGCTTTCTCCAGAAGGCGAGAAATTCCCGGCGCGTGAGTTTGCGGGAACCCACTTCACCTGGACCGCGTCGAACCTGTGCCACAATCCGCTCTACTTCGAGCAGCCTGGTCTGGAACGTTATGGTCACACGATCGGCCCGCTTCAGCCGGTTCTTTCGGGCGCGCAATTCCTCGTGACGATTCCGGCCCTTCCGATGCTGATGGCCATCGACCCGCCGAACGAGTGCGAGTATGCGCTGGGTTTCTACCGCCCGGGAAGCTGCGCCCCGCGTAAATGGAGTCCGATTCCGTACTCGACCCGCGGCGCGATTGCGACCGGTGGTGTAGCGACCGCCCTGGTGTTCCTGATCCCGTAAAACAGTTAGAGGAATTAAGAGTTAGGAGATAGGAGTTAGGAGTGAATAAACTTCCAATTCCTCACTCCTGACTCTATTTCTCGTTTCTTGAGTCGAACTC
>JAFTCU010000007.1 GCA_017454585.1 Thermoguttaceae bacterium
AGCTCGGAGGGCCTCATGCCGCTGATCCGCTGCAGGATCACCATGTCGCGGATCGTGGGCAGAAGGTGCGGCAGCGTCTTCAGAATCTCCGTATCGGGGACTTCTTCCCGGGGAGGATTGTCCCGGGCCTCACCACGCCGCAGCGGTTTGACGTAACTCAGCCGGGCGGCGGTGCTTTCCGAGACCAGCTCGTTCTCCACGCCGAACTTGAACATCTGCACGATGTAACCCGTCAGGTCGTTGATGTAACGCCGGGCGTAGTTGGAGGCGATGAACTGCTCGCGGCAATCCTTCAGGGCCAGCGGGCCGAAATCCTCTACGTCGATGTCCCCGTACCGTTCCTTGACCACCCGCAGGGCCGTCCGGACCGAGTGGAAGCGGGTCTTGTCGCGGAATTGGTTCAGATAGTGGAGGACCAGTTCCATGACCCGCAATCCGGCGACCGGCTGGCAAATCGTGGGGGAAGGTTTCGGGGCCGGTTCTGGCTCCACTTTCACGATCGGCTGGGGCCGTCTCCGACGAACGGCTGGCGGGACCTGATCCGGCTCGTAGCTGCGTGTTTCGCGCAGGAGCATTTCGTAGAGTTTGGTCCGTGCCTGCTCCGGATCACGCCCGAGGTAGATCTTACGTTTCTGGTAGGTGCAGTATAAATCGCCCCTCTGGGTGGTGTAAATGCTGGGGACCTTGCCTCCGATCTGGCGGAGGAGTTTCTTCGAGATTTTCGGAGATTTTTTAGAGGTTTTGGCCTGCACCGCAGGCGTTTCGGAAGAATTTTCAGAAAAATTTTCCGATTTTTTTGAAGTTTTTGAAATTTTTGAATTTTTGGTCATTTCGTTCGCTCCTCTACACCGCAAAAAAAGGACTTTTCGGGTATGACCGAGGTATGACTTTGGTATGACTGGTATGACTTCATACCAAAATGACCTCGGCGGTCAAACGAAATGGCAAGAACAAAAAAATCGTTTCGTCCCGTAAAACACGAGACGAAACGCGGAGTGGGCGTTGCTGAACTCGAATCAGTGACCTCCGCGGTGTGAGCACGGCGCTCTAACCAGCTGAGCTAAACGCCCGAATTGAAAAAATAAAGTCATAAATGCCTAACACACTCTCGACATTTATGTGAAAAAGTATAACTGATTTTTAATTTTTCGCAAGGGGGGGCTTGAAGATTTTTTTAATTTTTCTGGTTCATCGGTAATCATGTACCTGAAAAACAGTTAAAACGCGAACAGGTTCAGTGGATGAAACAAAAACATAAATAACATCCCAGCCATTTCTCTTTGAACCTCAAGACGCAGGTGATTTCTGCAGGAGCTGATTTTAATGTTTCTGCAAGTAAAGCCAAAAACTGGGCTTGACTTCCTGCAGTATTTGGTTATAATAGAGTAGTCAGATGTTTTCCTATTTTAACACGCTTATGGCTACTGCACTTGAATTAAATCACGTTTGGAAAAAGTTTCATCGCGGCGAGTTCAACGACTGTCTGCGCGATGCGATTCCCGCTTTTTTTAAGTCCCTCGTTGGGTTAGGACCTAAAAAAGACGAGCTGGCGAATAAAGACTTTTGGGCACTCTCAGACATTGATTTCAAGGTCGAGGAAGGGGAACGCCTCGGGATCATCGGTCACAACGGGGCCGGGAAAAGTACCCTGTTGAAAATCCTCTCGCAGATCATCGCTCCCAATCGGGGTTCTATGAAGGTCAACGGTCGGCTGCGCGCGCTGATCGAGATCGGCGCCGGTTTCCACGGTGATCTGACCGGACGCGAGAACATTTACCTCAACGGCGCTATCCTTGGAATGAGCCGCAAGCAGATCGACGCTAGTTTCGACTCGATAGTCGATTTTTCGGGGATCGAGGAGTTCCTGGATATGCCGCTGAAACGCTATTCGTCGGGCATGGCCGCGCGGCTGGGTTTTGCGGTGGCGGCGCATTTGGACCCGGAGATCCTCATCGTGGATGAAGTTCTCTCAGTCGGCGACACTCAATTCCAGAAATAGTGCCTCGGCAAGATGAGCGAGGTGGCCAATGCTGGCCGTACAGTCCTTTTCGTCTCGCACAACATGGCGGCGGTGCGTCAGCTCTGCTCCCGCGCGATCCTGCTGGAGCACGGCAAACTGATCGATGACGGCAAGCCCAAAGAGGTGATCTCCAATTATATCAAGGCCTGGAGCGAGGAAGAGTCCAATTCCCAACGTAACAATTACAACCTCCGTGCGGGCGATGGTCGTGCCCGAATCAAAAACGTTCTGATCGGTCCTTCCCCCGACGATCTTTCACCGATGTACATTACAGATTGCGGCCAGGAACTTTATGTGCGTGTTGAATACGAGTCATTTGCTCCGATTGAGCACCCTGTGATCCAGGTTGTTTTTGGAAATGTCATGGATTATGTATTTGAGATCAATACGTACATAACCCCCAACCGTTTGGAAAAACTCGAAAAAACCGGGGCGATTCAATTTCACATTCCTGAATTGCCGATTACGTTCGGGGAATACCCATTATATGTTTCGATCAAGAATTACAACGAACGCCAATTCGTGACTCTTGTCGATGAATGGACACAGGCCGGCCTTTTGATGGTTTCAAAAGAATCCTCTCAGTTTGAATTTTCGGGTGTTGGCTTTTTTGGCCGTGTAGTTGTCCCATTTAAATGGCTGGAATTGGGAGATAAATGAAATGGATTGGGAAGAAAGAGCGGAAGGTTATCGTCATGAAATCAACACCGAGGAAAATGACTCGTGCGGCCAGGAATTCCGTATGATCACCCCCAGAAGTCGTGTTCTGGACGTTGGTTGTGCCTGCGGTGATATGGGAAGTTCGCTGCATTACGAGAAAGAATGTCACGTCTGGGGGTGTGACTACAATCCCTACAGTCTTCAGGAAGCTGAAAAAACCGGGGGCTTCGAACGTTTATTTCCTATTGATTTAAATACATTCACAGTTGATGACTTCCCCGAGTTTCACGCTTTTTTTGATTTTATCCTTTTGGGTGATGTATTGGAACATTTGATCCAGCCCTCGGAGACTCTGGCGAAACTCAAGAGTTTCCTGAAGCCCGATGGGCACTTTGTGGTTTCGATTCCCAATATCGCCCATTCCAGCATTAAAATGAAATTGCTTCAGGATGATTTTACTTATACACCGTCTGGTCTGCTGGATTGTACACATCTTCGTTTTTTTACTTACAAAACCTTTCCCGAATTTTTTGGAAATCTGGGTTTGAAGATTGAAAAAGTATCTGGAAGTGTTAAAGGAATCGAGGAAGACAAAATCCGCCAGTTTCCAATGGCCTGTCGGCGTCTCATTGTGAAAGATATACATTCCTGGATTTTCCAGTATGTGATGAAAATCGGTGTTTCATCAGAAAAAAAGGAAGATCTTGTTGCCTTTAACTGGCAAAAAATGAACATATCCAAAGAGGACCTGCCTTCTGATATTTACTGGCATAATGACAGAAGTCATTACGTAAAATACGTGTATGGCTCCTTTTTCAGCCATATACTTGATTTTTTAAGTAATATTTTGAGGCGAAGAGGGAAGAAAAATCCATGAAAAATGCTTCCCCTTTGACCATTTCCATCGCGCTTTGCACGTACAACGGTGAGAGGTTCCTCCAGGAACAGCTCGACTCTCTCGGTGCGCAGACCCGTTTGCCGGATGAAGTGGTCGTGGGGGATGATGGATCTGCGGACCGAACCATGGAAATTCTGGAACATTGGGCAGAAAAAGTTCCATTTCCGGTTCGGATTCAGAGAAACACAAAAGGGTTGGGACCTGCGAAGAATTTTGAGGCTGCGATGGAACGGTGTACCGGTGACATCGTGTTTTTGTGCGATCAGGACGATGTATGGTTTCCGGAAAAAATTCAAAAAATGTCGGCTGTTTTTGAAGCCCGGCCCGAAATTGGTCTCGTGTACTGTGAAGCTTCGACCATCGATGAAAACGGCCGGGATTTGGGAATTGCCCGCTCAGAAATCAGTCGTGCGCACGTGCTAAACTCCGCAATGAACCTTTTTTCGCCTAACTGTACTCGACATAATCCTCCCGGCTGCTGTTCGGCTGTTCGGCGTGTACTGTTAGAAAAGGTCTTGCCCATTCCGGAAGACCTCGGTCACGATATGCTGCTCTTCCTGCGTGTCCCCGCTTTGGCTGATGTTAAGACGCTTTGGGAACCGCTAATTCAGTACCGATTTCACGGTCAAAACGCCAGTTTCCATGATGATTGGCAAGCTGAATTTCGGAAAATTCAGTCTAAAGAACGGACCTGCTACCGTTGGGAGACGGGAGTTTATTTTCTCCTTGAACCTAAAATTCAGGCGTTTCTCGACTGGCT
This sequence comes from Thermoguttaceae bacterium, assembly GCA_017454585.1. The sequence goes on from JAFTCU010000007.1 coordinate 4,339, forward strand.
CGAAGGTGTTCCGGACTCGCCGTATAAGCGCCGGTGCATTCGGTACGTGAAAGGAAATCAGGTTCATTACCCGAATCGATACCACCTCCAGCGGAACTTTTTCATCTTCTTCCCGCTGTTTTTTTGGGAGGTTTTTACTGGACGTTACTTCCAGCGGTTCCAGCCTTTCAAGTCCATGGCGTATGATGTTCTGACCGGTCTCAAAAACGGATTGAACCCCATCGCAACGCTGAAACTCGCGGGAAATGTCATCGGAAAAGTCTGGAGAAAATTGCTATGCCGATGAATCTTTCGGTTTCCATCGCGCTTTGTACCTACAACGGCGAGCGGTTTCTGAGGGAGCAGCTGGATAGTTACTCCCGACAGACGCGGCTTCCCGACGAGATCGTAGTGTGTGATGACGGGTCAAAAGACCGAACGCTGGTCATTCTGGAAGAGTGGGCGAAAACATCCCCGTGCAACGTCCGAATCGTGAGGAATGAGCAGAATCTCGGCTACGCCCAGAACTTTGGGAAGGCCGTCTCGCTCTGCACCGGGGACGTAATTTTCCTTTCTGACCAGGACGACGTTTGGGAACCGGAAAAGATCGAGAAGATGACCGCCGTGTTTGAGGAAGAACCCGAGGTGAATCTCGTCGTTTCAGACGGGTTCATCATCGACGAGAATGCGCAAAAGGTCGAAGGAAGTATGCGCGAACTGACGGAACTTTGGTATTACGATGAGCCAGAGGCTTTTTGTGTTTTGAATCCCCAAAAAGCGGACTGCTTTCCCCAGGGCTGTGCCAGCGCGTTCCGAGCGACTCTTCGTGAACTGTTTCTTCCGGTCCCTCCCAACTGGCCTCACGATATTTGGCTCCAGGTCACTGCCCCTCTTGCAGGACAAGGAAGGGTTCTGAATTCCCGACTATTTTCGTACAGACTTTATTCGGCCAATACTTCACCTTACGGCCTGTTTTTTGAAAGAAAAAGATTTTGGGAGCACAAACAGTCCATTTATTACTGGAATATTGCCGAACAATTTTGGGCGTGGGAATCACGTATCGAGGGATTCCGGAATCGCGTGCTTCAGATGAAGAACGAGCCTCTCAAGCGTCAATATTTATCCCTTTTACGCCGAAATGAGCGCCATTTTACGAATCGCTCGCGAATCCAGCGAAACCTGCTCCTTTTCGCCCCATTGGTCCTTCGTGAACTTTTACCCGATGGTTACGCATCGCATCTTTTCCCTGTTCGTTCACTGATTTACGATTTGAAGCGTGGTTTTTGTGGTATTTTCAAAAGAAAAGGATGTTCAAAATGAATTGGCTTCTTCCATTGAAAAAAGTCTGGTGGACAGTACGTTACTCCTTTCCGATATGGGTCGATAATCACACTTATCCTCCGTTGATCAGGACGACCAAAAACCGTCTGTTCCGCAGCCATGCAGCCCGGGTTCGCTCTGTGATGCGTCAATACGAAATCGCCTTTGGCCATTCTTTTGACCTTCAAAACCCGCAAACTTTTAACGAAAAGATCCAGTGGCTGAAACTCTTTTACCCAAACCCATTGATTACAGTTTGTGCCGATAAATACCGGGTTCGGGAGTACGTGGCAGAGACTATCGGCCCTCAATACCTCGCAAATTTGCTTGCCGTTTATGATCGGCCTGGCGAGATTGATTTTGACGCTCTCCCAAACCAGTTTGCCCTGAAAGTAAATTGGGGCTCGGGCCAAAATTATATCTGCCGGAACAAATCAGAGATTTCGGAAAACGAGTGCAGGAAAACGCTCAAAAATTGGCTTAAACCCTGGCAGAATCAATACTTTTTCGCTCTGGAATGGGGTTACAGGGACATCCCGCCTAAAATCATTTGCGAGGAGTACCTGAAATTTCTTGAGGACAATCCAAAAGTCTTCAAAATCATGTGTTTTAATGGCGAGCCGCGCGTAGTTCAACTGGTTATGGATGATAAAACACCGAGGGAAACCATCAACTACTACGACACGCAGTGGAACCTCCTCCCTTTCGGACAGAATTTCCCGACCAATCCGGAACCGATTGCCAAACCCGTTTTTTGGGAAGAAATGCTTGAACTGGCGAGGAAGCTCTGCAAGCCGTTCCCGTTTGTGCGTGTGGATTTTTATGAAAGCCCGAAACATATTTATTTCAGTGAAATGACATTCTATTCCGATGCGGGTCTTGCCAGGTTTCAGCCTGAGGAATGGGACCTGAAACTCGGCGAAATGTTGACCCTTCCGGAACCTGTAATCGAGAAACCGTAAAATGCTCAAGAAAATCCTGAAATCGTTTTATTATTTCCTCTTCGGCAAGATTTACGCCGATATGGAGGCTAAAATCCAGGCGCTGGAAGACAAAGTGTTCATTTTGCGCTCGGGTCTGTGGGATGAGGATTTTTATATCCGGCAGTCGGGCTGGAACCGGCGTATGGGCGGTACACCGCTCGATCATTACCTGACGGTTGGTTGGAAAATGGGGATCAATCCTTCAGAGAAGTTCGACGGAAACGAAATGCTTCGCCGAAAACCTGACCTGAAAATGAACCCGCTCGTGTATCACCTGCGTTACGGCAAGTACCCGTTGGTAAACGTATGCAAGCCGACCGATGAGGGGGTGCAGGCGTACCTCGACGCGAAGACGAAACGGACCGCACCGTCCAAAAAGGTCGTGTACACCTGCATCACGAACGGGTACGACGATCTGGGCGAGATCCGCTGTTTCCACTACACTGACCCTGCCTGGGATTACGTCTGCTTCACCGATGATGAAGAATTGATCGGGATGAAAACGTTCGGGATCTGGGAGATTCGACCTCTCCAATTCACAAATCTGGACAAAATCCGCAACGCCCGCCGGCATAAGATCCAGCCGCACAAACTGTTTCCTGAGTACGACGAAAGTCTCTGGCTCGACGCGAATGTAAACATTTTAACACCGTTCCTTTTCGAAGAAATCAACCGCCGGAACACAAGCATGCTAATTCCAATGCATGCCACAAGGAACTGTTTGTACGACGAGTTTGATTTTGTGAACAAGGCGGGGATCATTGATCAGGAACTGGGTCAGAAGCAAATTGAAGCATACCGAAAGGCTGGATTCCCAAAACATTACGGCCTGCACGAGACGAACATCGTTTACCGCCGCCACAACGAACCGGACGTCATAGCGGTTATGGACGAATGGCTCTACTGGATCGAAAACTACACCCAGCGTGACCAGCTAAGTCTTTCGTTTGCGCTCTGGAAAAACCATTTTTCCGTGGCATCGTGTTCTTTCCCGAACGCCCGAAATGATGGTGTGAATTTCTGCGTCTTTCATCATAGGGGAAAGTAAAATCGTCTTTCTGGAAGTGTGAAAACCACAAGAGGATTTCACACTTCCGCCAAAAATTTGGTATCGTAAAACCAAGCGTCTGACCTGATTTTCTGGAATCCCTGAAAAGATTTTTGCTTGACAAAAACGTGTCTCGCCATATAATTATGAAAAAAGAGTAGTGAATCCGGCCAAACCGTTTGACTCTGATTCAACATTCGAATCCTGTAAAGATTTTATTCTTTTTTGTTTTTATTTTCCTGTTTTCTCTAACCTCCAATAAGGAAACCTATGAATTTCTACCGCGACATCACCTTCGCCGCGCCCTCAACCGGCCTGACCAACTTCCCGGCTCTTGTCCGAATTCAAAACGATCGGATGAAAAAGCGCATTTCATCGCCAAATGGTTTCGATGTGTCTTTTCAGCAGAACGGGACAGATATTCCATTTGAGTTGGACTTTTATGACTCATCGACCGGCTCCGGGGCCTGGTGGGTTAAGATCCCCACTCTGCCCGCCAACAATCCAACCACCATCCGTATGGTGTATGGTGACTCGAACATTTCTACCGACCCAAGCTCGCCCTCGACGGTTTGGTCAGACTACCTGGCCGTTTACCATTTCAATGAAATCGATCCCGGCAAACAGTTCAACTCGGCAGGTGGCGTTTATGGTACCTGGAGTAACTCCACGGCCCAGGACAGGGCTGTTTCGTTCACTTCGGGCGGTGTAACCGGGCGTATGCTTTCCGTGAACGATCTTTTCACATGGAATTCTACCCCAAAGATAACGTGCCCCTGTTCCAACGCTCGGGGTGACATCGTAAACTTTTCGCTTGTGTATAAAGTATCGCCGCAGTTTAATTACTCGACCGGCGCCTGTTTGATCCGCACGGGAAACTCACAGCTCACGAACGATCGGCACTCCGTTTACTCTGGCGACATTACACGGCAGGCGCCTCTTGCGGAAGAGACACTGGCTTATATGAACACCTCCTGGCGGTCATCCGACAATCAGGTCGTCTGGCAGACAAATGACACATTTGAAACCGGCTCGATGACAAGTCAATGGATCGTCGTCCCCAGCGATGTGACCTGCCTTTATTGCTATTCTGGATCCGCAAACGGTGTCCGGGCAACTTTCCAGATAGACGAGCTTCGCGTCTCCAACCGATTTGTCACACAAGCGGAAACTTCTTACGAGAATAACATCCTGACGCATCACAGTCAGTACGTTACTTATGGGTTGGAGTATCACACCGATGGGACCCCGGTCGTGGACTTCCTTCCCTGGACCCGCCAGCCGATATTTCTCGATTGAACGCGCAGGCAGGTTCCCGAAAAACAAGGAACCTGCCCTTGACAATTCCTTTTAATTTTGTTAAAATAAGAAAGATTATCCGCATTACGAGTTAGCAAAAGGTTTTTTTCATGGAATGTCGTATTTGTCATAATGCTGAAAATAATTCAGAGGCCATTTTCACCGAGTTTAGCATGGGACTGCACGAAGATTTCCGGTATTTTCGCTGTTCCAGATGTGGTTGTGTGCAAATCGCCGAGGAACCCGCGGACATGAGCCGATATTACTCTTCTGACAAATACTACTCTTTCAACCGGCTTCAGGCTTATAAAAACCGCTCATTCAAAGAACGCTGGATCGATGATCACTTTTTCCGATACGTTTTCTGGAAAAGGGGCAAAATAGGCGCGCTGCTTTATTTGAAAGAAGTAAAAAGCTCCTTGTCCTGGGTTTACAAACTTCGCTGGAACCCGGAATCATCCATTCTCGATGTTGGCTGCGGAGATGGCAGATTGCTTTACATCATGCGTGACTGCGGTTTTAAAGATCTTACAGGAGCAGACCCCTTTATTGAAAAAGAGGTTCATGACGGGAATTTATCCATCCAGAAAAAAACTCTGGACCAGATCGACCGAAAATTCGACGTTATAATGCTCCATCATTCCATGGAACACGTGTTTGACCAAAACAAACTTGTACGGAGTATTTATAAAGTTTTGAACGATGACGGGATTGCGATAATAAGACTGCCTCTTTTTTCAGATTTTATGTATCAAAAATTCGGGCAGTATGTTCAAAGTCTTGACCCGCCCAGGCACTTTTACCTGCATACTCTTGACAGTATTACCCTGTTGTTTGCAAACGCAAATCTGCAAGCGGTCGAAATTTGGCAAGACCCTTATATCGAAGGGTTTATCGCCTCGGAAAAGATTCGTTCAGAAGAAACCGGTACTCCACAAACTCCGTGGCAAAAAATGCTCCCTGTATTCCGTAATATGTGCGACAAATACAAGTCGGACTGTTACACGTTCGTGGTTCAAAAGAAACCGGACGTTCGCCCTCTATAGGTCTGAAAAATGGTAAATTCCACCGTTTCCATCGCGATGTGTACTTATAACGGCGCGAGTTTTCTGCGGGAACAGCTCGACAGTTTCACTGCGCAAACTCGCCTGCCGGACGAAGTTGTGGTCTGTGATGACGGTTCTACGGATGATACCCTGCGTATTTTGGATGATTGGCAGCAAAACGTCCCATTCACGGTAAAGATCATAAGGAATGAAATTAATCTTGGAACCACCCGGAACTTTGAAAAAGCGGTAAGTCTTTGTACCCGGGATATTATTTTCCTTTCGGATCAGGACGATATTTGGAAACCTCAAAAAATTCAACGAATGTGTAACGTTTTTGACACACGACCTGAAGTTGGCCTCGTATATTGTGACGCGGATTGCATCGACCAAAAGGGCAGGCCTCTGGCAATTCGCCGGTCATCAATTTCCTTCGCGGATATTATTAATGTACATTTCGCGATTCGTACTCCCTACTTTAAAAAACACCCCAATCCAGCGGGTTGTTGTGGGGCGTTTCGAGCCTCATATGTTCCTCAGATCCTTCCCTTTATGGAGATTTGGGGGCACGACCTGTCCATCTATCTGAAACTACCGGCCTTTACACAGGCAGCCACCCTACAGGAGCCATTGTTTTTCTGCCGTCTTCATGATTCAAGTGCAAGCGCCCAGGGAAGCTGGAAAGAAAAATACGAAGCTCATCGGGAGAGGATGCTTTCACATTATAAGTGGTCGGTTGGAGCTTATTTCTTCCTGGAGAAAGAAATCGACAGTCAGATCGAATGGTTAGACTCTCTGCCCGAAATGGACGGGAAAAACCTGTATTTGCGTTTTCTGCGCGGTAATCGAAAGCACTATACAAACCGTTCAAGAGTTCAACGGAATATCTTCGTTTTCTTTCCCCTTTTCATTGAAGAAGTCGTGAGTGGGCGTTATTTCGAACGTTTTCAGCCAGTCAAATCGATGTTATATGATTTCGGAATGGGGTTTTATCATGGCTGCAATCCAGTAGAAACATTCAGACTGATCAAGAATATCATGGGAAAAATGTTTCACAGGGGAAAATAGAAATGGAAATTAAATCCGGTATTTCCATCGCGATGTGTACCTACAATGGCGCGCGTTTCCTGCGGGAACAGCTCGACAGTTTTTCCTGCCAGACCCGTCTGCCGGATGAAGTCGTGATTTGTGATGACTCCTCAGTGGATGAGACCATGGAAATTCTGGAAAAATGGGCCAGTTCTGCACCTTTCGAGGTCCGTATTTTCAGGAATGAGAAAAACCTTGGGTTCGTACAAAATTTTGCGAAAGCAGTCTCGCTTTGTGCGAAGAACGTGATTTTCCTCTCCGACCAGGATGATGTATGGGAACCTGATAAAATCGCCGCCATGATGGTCCCTTTTGAGAATTCTCCGGAAATTGGAGTCGTTTCCTCGGGGGGATTCATCATTGACGAAAATGGGACCCGACTGAACGATCAGGAATATCTGCTGGCACAAAACTGGTTCTACGACGAAACCGTTGCTTATTGTGTCTTTCGGCCCAAATTAAATGACTGTTTTCCTCGCGGCTGTGCGTCCGCATTCCGCGCATCCCTGCGTGACATTTTACTTCCAATTCCTCCGCATTGGAGTCACGATCTCTGGCTGAACGTCATTTACCGATGCCGTTTTCAGGGGTGTTTTCTCCCCAAACCTTTGTTCTCGTACCGAATTTATTCAGGAAATACGACAAGCGGAAATTTCGAGTCACGTCTGGAACTGATGGAACAAAAAAAGAAGATATTCCACTGGAACGCTGCTTCACAGTACTGGGCGAATGAAGCGATGATCTCCGAATTTGAGGAAAGGATCCACAAAATGGAACATTCTCCTTACGTTCAACAATGTATTCGTTATTTGGCAAATAACCGGAAGCACTTTCCAAACCGGTCCAGGATTCAAAGGAACGGGATCCTGTTTTTTCCGCTGTTTTTACTCGAAATTGTTTCGGGACGTTACTTTCAACATTACGCGCCCTGGCGAGCTATTTTTCACGATTTGAGGGTGGGGCTCTGGAATGGCCTCAATCCTGTCAAATTTGGAAAGAGTTTATATGGTCTTAGAGGGAAACTAGTCGGAAGATTTCACAAGACGAAGCCATGAAAATCCATTAAGTGCCGGCGAAGAAGATCCAAAACCAGTTTGAAGGAAGTATAGATGAATTGGAAACGTCAAATAAAGAAATACCTCGCAAGTTTTTGCGGGCTTAATTACTGCCCTTTTTGTGACAGTTTTGTTAAATTCCGGCCATTTGGAAAAGACCTAAGACCGCGTGCGGAATGTCCTTTTTGCGGATCGCTGGAACGCCACCGCTTTCTGCTTGCCGTATATCGCAAGATGGTTTTGAATTCAGAAAAGCCTTTACGATTGCTCCACACCGCACCCGAAACGATGTTTGCCAAACTGTTTCAAAAAGAAGACCAAATTGCGTACACGTCGATCGATCTTTTTCCTGAAATGTTTCCGGAAGTTTCGTGTATAAAAGCCGATGTGACGAAGCTTCCTTTCGAAGATGGGACATTTGACGTCATTATTTCCAATCACGTTTTGGAGCACATTCCAGAGGAACAAAAATGCCTCGCGGAATTTCAGCGTGTTCTGGCCCCTCAAGGAAGGGCTTTTTTGACGTTTCCCGTGGACTGGAATTTGCCTGAAACGCTCGAAGACCCCGCGATCCAAACGTCGGAAGAGCGGCTCAAGTATTACGGCCAGGCTGACCACGTGCGGCTGTACGGCCAGGACGCTGAAAAACGCCTTGGGGAGTTTTTTCGCGTGCAGATAATTACTGCTGACGCTTTTATTCCGTACGGAAATCAGCATTGGGACGGAGCAGCGTATTGTTTCCTCCTGACTCATAAAAATTAAAAGACGAAGCGAACTCATGAACCAACCATTGCTCACCATTGCTGTTTGTACCCGCAAGCGTCCGGAACTCGTAAAAAAGTGCCTGGAAAGCCTTCTCGTACAGAAAACAGAAATCCCGTTTGATGTCGTGGTCGTCGAAAACGATGAACTGCAGGAAAGCCGGAAAATTGTGGAAGCATGTGTGGAACAAGCTCAAAAAATCGGCTTGGAAATGCGCTATTTCTGTGAGCCGGTCCAGAATATTGCGCTCGCGAGAAATCGGGCGATCCGTGAATGTCGGGGAGATTTTGTGCTGTTCATCGATGATGACGAAACGGCAGCAGAGGATTGGGTCGAAAAGATGGTCGAGATCCAAAAACGGACCGACGGCGATGTGGTACAGGGAACCTGTGAGCCCGTTTTTCCGGACGACTTCCCCGAGCTGTTTCGTCATGGAAGCATTTATCCTTACGAGGCGTTTACGGAAGAGTGTGCCCGCGTGCCGGGCGTAACGACGAATTCGACTCTTTACCGACTGGCGGCGCTTTCCGGGCGTGAAAACCCCCTTGACCCGGATTACGGAACCACTGGCGGAAGTGATTTTGAACTTTCCCTTTATCTCGACGGGATCGGGAAAACCCAGTACAAAACCGCTCTTGCGAAAGTGTACGAGTTTCAACCCCTAACACGCGCCAGCTATCGGTTCTTCATTGAGAGAAATTTTCGTGAGGCCCTGAACACCTATCGGGCGGTGCGCAAACACTGCGGTCGTGTTGGAAGTCTCCGTTTTTGTGCGCTGCGCCTCATGCTAAAACTCAAGGGTTTGGGCAAAGCGGCCCTGATTTTCCCGCTTCACCCGGCCATTGCTTCGCTGCAATTTTCGGAGAATCTGGCGGGTTTGGCGGGGCTGTTTTGTGCCTTGTTGGGTCTCAGGAAAAGGGGGTACAAATGACAGGAATTTCCATCGCCCTTTGCACCTGGAACGGAGAGAAATTCCTCCGCGAGCAGTTGGAAAGTTTTTCCGCCCAGACCAGACTTCCTGATGAAGTTCTTGTAGGAGACGACTGCTCAACAGACCACACCATCGAAATTCTCGAGGAGTGGGCGAAAACCGCTCCTTTTCGGGTCGAAATCACCAGAAATCCCCAAAATCTCGGCTACGAGAAAAACTTCGAGCAGACTATGCTCCGGTGTTCCGGTGACATTATTTTTCCTGCCGATCAGGATGACGTGTGGCTTCCCGAAAAACTCGAAACGATGGTTCGCGCGTTTGAGGAAAACCCGGATGTGGGGGTCGTGTACTGCGGCCGGACGCTCATCGACCAGGACGGAAATCCACTTTCGGAGCGTGTGACGGAACTTTTTAAAATTTATCACCCCGCAGATTCGGCTTACTTTCTCGCTGACTGGGCGGATGAACACCCGGACTGCGCAGGCTGTATGTCCGCAGTGCGGAGATCCATCGTGGAAAAACTCTTCCCGATTCCGAAGCCCTGGGCACACGATACGTGGGTTTTTACGATGGCTCCGTTTTACACACAGCTCAAAACCCTTCATGTTCCGCTTATGCGCTTCCGCCGTCACACGACGAACGCTTCGGCTCTGGGTAAAGAACCTGATTGGGCGAACGGACGTAACGTCTATTATCTCACGAGTGTGGGACAGTACCGCTTTCACGCGCCGCTTTGCGAGGATCTGCGCAAGCATTTCGCCGACCAGCCGGACTGCGAGTACAAAACACGGTATTTACGCTATCTGGATGCTCAAAAACTTCATTTCGGGCGGCGGGTTAAAGTTCAGGACCATTTCCTCACGCATTTTTGGCTCGCTCTTTGGGAGTTTGCGCGTGGCGGTTATTGCCAGCATCCGCAGCCGGTTCGGTCTTTTTTGTTCGATGTAAAAGAGGGAATTATTAAGGTTTTCAAATGGAAGAAACGAGAGATCTGAACAATCATTCGATTTCAAATCGTAACGACTGGCTTTTGATGTTCGTCGAGCCGTTCCACTACCACGAATTGCTGTGGCAGATGGTCCTGCGCGACATCAAACTCCGCTACAAACAGGCGATTATGGGGTTTTTCTGGGCTTTATTTGTGCCGCTCATGGTCGTGTGCAGCGGGGCAGTGCTGAAATACGTCATGGCGACGATTTCCGGCCAGCCGCTCGATATTCCTTCTTTCTCGAATATGGCGGTCAAAGCGATGGGCTGGTCGCTGTTCCTTGGCATTCTAAACAACGGAGCGACTTCCTTGCTTGGAAACATCAACCTGATTACAAAGATTTATTTCCCTCGTGAGGTCATTCTGATTGCCGGGATGCTCGTCCAACTTTTTGATACACTGGTTGGTTCGGTCGTACTTGCGGGACTTTTGATTTTTATCGGGGCTGTCACCTGGAGCTGGAACCTCCTCTGGATCCCGATTTTGGGCCTTCTCCTGATTCTCCTCGCCTTGTCGATTGGCTTTTTCTTGAGTTGTTCGATGGTTTTTTACCGCGACGTGAAATACCTCCTGAATGTTTTCACCAGTTTCGGGATTTTTTTCACGCCGGTCTTTTTCGAGATCAACCAGATTGGAGGAAAACTCGGTTTCGCGATGATGCTCAACCCGGTCGCGCCGCTTTTGGAGGGCCTGCGGCTGGTGATCGTGCAGGGACACAATCTCTTCCAGCCTCTGTATGACGCGAATCAGGTGATGGTCTGGCACCCGGGTTTTCTCCTTTACTCCGCCCTTGTTTCGATCCTTGGGTTTGTCTTTATGTGGCGTTACTTCCATGTAAAAGAAATGCAGTACGCCGAATACATTTGAGAGAAAAATGACAAACAAAACAAAACAGACAGTCTGGATTTTAGTGTCGATTTTACTTGTCGGGCTTCTGCTTCGGCTGGGTATCATGGCTGTTATGGACGGTTCCGAGTTGCAAATCGTGGATGAGACTCACTACGATGAACTGGCCGTTCACTTGGTGGAAACAGGGGATTTTGGTTCCGAAACAGAACCGTATGTTTCGATCCGTCCGCCGCTTTACCCGTGGCTCATTTCGGAGATTTACCGCGTTTTCGGCATTCAGAATTACACGGCCGTTCGAGTGATCCAGATTTTGATCTCGCTCGTGACGGTCCTCTGTGTGTACGGCCTCGCTCGTGAGTGCGGCTTTCTTTCGCGGAACGCTTCACTCGCAGCGGCGGGGATTTTCTGCTTTTACCCATCGCTCGTCATGCAGAATTTCTTCATTCTGACTGAGACGTTTTTCACGTTCTGGCTCGCGCTGGTCCTTTGGTCAGCCTTGCGCTTTCTGCGGACCGGCTCGATTTACGCGGCGTGTTTCTGTGGGGCTTTTATCGCCTTGGGAGCATTAACGCGCAGTATTTTGTGGCTCTCGCCCTTTCCACTGGCCTTGTTTATTCTGTTTTGTCCAAACCAATCGTCGGTTTTTACCTGGAAACACCGGCTTGCCGGGGCGCTCGCGCTTCTGGTCTTCGCCGGGGTCGGCATGGCTCCATGGATGATTCGTAACACCCGACTGCAAAAAACGTTCGTCGCGATCGACTGCATGAGCGGGCGGAACCTCATGATGGGGAACTATGAGTTCACGCCGCTGTACCGTGCATGGGATGCCATTTCGATGGTCCCCCCAAAAGACTGGTACACCGTTCTTCAGAAAGATTACACGCAAAAGAATCCGGGAACCTCGTTTAACGCACAGACCCAGGGCCGGAAAGACCGTCTGGCGGGTGAGTACGCCAAGAATTACATGAAGTCACATCCTGTTCAGACGCTCGAACGGACCGGTATGAAAGCGCTCTGCTTCTGGCAGTTGGAGCGTTCGATTCCCGCAGGGATTCAGCGAGGTTTCTGGGGTGTAGATCGATTGGGGGAAAGTTCACGCAAAACCCTGTTTTTGGTCTCGACCTGTCTTGTAACGTTCCCGTTCGCCCTGCTCTTCCTGTTAGCGATTTTTGGAATTTTCTCGCAGGAATTCTCCACAAAGACGATCCCTCAAATCGCGCTTTTGCTCGCGGTTCTGCTTTACTTTTGGGCTTTGCACTCGCTTGCGTTCGCCCATGAACGTTATCATCTGCCGCTGGTTCCGATCCTCACCCTGTTCGCCGTGAGCAGTTTGTACAACATACGAACAGCACGGCTTTGTTTCTGTAAAACGCCGCCGCGCTGGATCCCAGCCATCGCGCTGAGCATCACCTTTCTCACGTTTTGGTGTTTCGAGGTTTGCTGGGCGCTTGGCTAAATTCCGGAATCATGCTCTTTAGTTCGCAGGCTTCTCAAATCGAAGTTCCACCGGACCAATCAGGCCAGATTTGTACGTCGGGCCGTGATAATTGGTCGGAATGCTTCGGTAATGATTCGCCAGAGTACTGTAAATTTCGACTTCAATCCGGTTTTCACCTTCAGTCAGGAAGCCGGTCAAATCGATTTCCCACGGTTGGCAGACCAAAACTCCGGCCGACTTTCCGTTGACTCGGACTTCTGCCGTCGCGCAGAGATCGCCCAGTGAAAGAACGGCTTTCCCCTGCGATTGCTCTTTTGTAACCGTCACGGTCTTTCCATAGACGGCCCCGCCGGAATAGTACAGCAGCCCTGTTCCCTCACTGCTCCAATCGCAGAGAGTGTCGATTTCTCCATCTTTTGTCGAGAAGAGCACCGGCTCAGCAAAAGCCGCTCCCCCTTCAAGCGGCGAATCGGGCAGAACGATCACGACCGAAGAAGGTTTTTTTGCCCCAATATTGGAGCATACCCACCGCCGGGTTTTAAACTGCTTCGGCTCGGTCGGTTTCACGGCGAATTCTTTCCCGTCCACGAAAACTCTCGGTACAGACTCGACAGCCTGATCCAGAATAAGTGTCAGCGCGTCCAAACCGGCTGGAGCGTCCAAACGATACTCCATTGACGCAGGCGGGGCAGCGTTAAACTCAACCGTGTCAAGCGTGTACCAGCTCATCGCGTTCGGGAACGCTTTTGCTTTCTCTTCTCTGGAAAGGTCATCCCACTCTGGCTGGGCCTGACGCGGTTCGTGTACGCCCTTTTCGAGGAACCAGAACCCACGCCCCGCCGTCGGGTACGAAAGCGTCAAGACCTGCGTTTCTCCCGAAAGCTCGACGGTCTTTGCGTCGTTCGGAAGGGGTTTACCGTCCAGAAATACTGCATCGGGAAGATTTCCCCCCTTCTGGATCGTGGCCGTCCCCTTCCAGCGGACCGTCGTGGTCAGGAAGTACCGCTTTGGTGGATTCTCTTTCACGAAAAGCGTCTCGTTGTGTCCTCTCTGACTGGCTCCCAAACCGATAAAGCCATCGTTGAGGTTTTCCTTCAAGCCGTGATAGCCCTGATGACCGGGATTTCCCTCAATACCCCAACGCCACGAAAATTCATACGGGGTCCACGAGGAATCCAGTTTTTCAAGAGACTCAACCGGATTTGCCGCAGGAGCCGACGTCATGGGTACCGACTTCACCCAGAATCGTGGGCCATAACCGGGCGAACAGGGTTTCCAGTCCTCAGAACCAGCTCGACGATATTCGAATCGACGGGCTTCCGCTCCGATAGTCATATTATCTGCTGTAACGGGCAGACTGAAATCACCCCACAGATTGTTCATCGTCGGCAGAAGTTTGAACGACCACGTTCCTTCAACAGGAACGACCTCCCACGAGGTGGATTCCGCAGGTTCTGAGACTTGCGCCGGCCTGCCACCGTCGAAGACGAAAACACACGCCTCATTCCGGGCGACCGGAATCTGGACCGACGTGTAGCCGTCTTTAACTTCCGTGATCCTGACAGGCAAAACCTTCCCCGTCATCGGGTCCCAGCGTTCAGGCTGGCCTGTGCAACGGAAGGAGACGACCGAATCCCTCTCGGCTCCCATGACCATGTAAACGTCGTAATGGCCAATTTTTCGGTGCAGGTACTTAATCGGGCTTCCGGCGATAATATCCCGGGGCAGCGCGATAAATCGCTTATCCATCTCAGGCGCCGCTGAGGAACCGCCTGTACGCACGTCCTTGCGTCCAAATCGATGCAGGTCGTGAACGTTTTGAGGGTCAAGCGGTTTGGGCTCACTGTTTCCTTCGAGCCTGTACCTCAAATCAAGCGTCGAGAAACGGGTCTTTTTTCCGTCCGAAACGGAGAAGAAAATTCCAGCGGTCCGGTTCCCTCCATCGTCGTCCAAAGCGTCGATGCGGATTTTATCACCGTTTTTCAGGGGCAACGTCCCAGTCCAACCCGACTCATAATTGGCGTTCGAGCAGACTTTTTGGTCATTGACGAACAAATCCCCGTGATTGTCACAGAAGAATTTCACCTGATAAGTCGCCGGAGCATCGGAAAGCCCTTTGAGCGTTCCCAAGGCCTGAATCCTGTTTGTATGTTCTTTGGACCACGCCCAGTACCCGGTAAAACCCCCGGGGTAAACTCGCGGCGAGGCTTCCGGCTCAGCGGGAGCTTTCGGAGCTTCGACTTTTCCGAGGCGGTCCTGAGCCGTCTGAAGAATTTCATTCACCAGTTTGTCGAGCGTAGGGTCATTGGCTCCCGCCCGGTCAGAAACGACGGGTTTCTTGCCCGCAATGAAAACGAGGCCGCCCGCCTGCTGGAATTGTCGCAGTTTGACGAGTGTATCCCACTGAACCGCTTCCATCGACGGAATGACCACAGCTACGAAATTCATACCGGAAACCGAGAGTTTCGCCTGCGTATCTCCCTTCTGAGGCACGATCTGCGCACGCTGGATCGACTGATCGTCGATAAAGGCGATGTCACGGTTCGTGGCGTAGATCCGTTTCGCAAGATCGAAAGCCGTCGCCGTCGCTTCCTTCTGGTTCTTGCTCAGACCGGCCCAGTACGGCGTGATTGGGTAAATGATGGCGACTTCAGCCTGCCACGTTCCCTGGCTGAGCAGGTACGACAGACGTTCATAGTACTTCAGAAAAACGTCCATGTGTTTCCAGTACGGCATACGGAAGTGATAGCACGGAGGCGCCCATTCCCAACGGCTGCCGTGGGTCGTGTAGTAAAGCCCATGGAGGTTGAGGAGCGTCGCGCCAAAGACAAAGTTCTCGTTCGTGGCGTACATTAGTCCGTCCGGATTCGCTCCCCATCCCAGAGAATGATACCCTTCCAGCCAAACACGCGGACGCCGGTAAAGATTACTGATGGAAGACGAAACTTTATCCTTGATGAAGTCCGCCTGACCGCCGGGCGTATCGTGACCGGGAGCCGTGTACCAGCGTATGGCGCTGAAGTAATCGTGGTACTGTGTCGGGTCGTAGCCGCGCCCGTTATTGTCGCAGCCAAAAATCATCCCGCGGCTGTAATGCCACATGAAGATCGGCTTGAAGTACCGCAATTCACTCAGATAAACCTGCACGGCCATGGTATCTATCCTGGCTTTTGGGGTCTGATTGCCCAAATCCGTGAACAAACCCGCCGCAACGCTGAAGAAGTCGTACCCTTTCACCTCGGCAAAACGCTCCGCGAAATCGTCCGTCCACTGCCAGCCGCGGTAGCCGACATTCAATTCGTCGTTGAAGAAATAATTCAAACCAGCGGATGTTCCTTCATTGTGATCTTCAAAGGGCTGGAAGAATTTTTCGATGATGCGCTGACCTGACTGTGGGTGAAGCGGGTTAAGAGTACCAGCCTGAACTTCGTACGTAAACTCCCAAACCGCGTACTGCGCCGTCCCGGAATTTCTCTCAGGTTCATTGACAGAAAACGTTCCTGTAACTTCGTCTCCGCAAAGCCTGAAACCAGCGCCTGTGATCCGTCCGTTTTCGACCGGGTAGGCGGCAAAGGCAATGTGGTTTTCTGATGATTCAAGTGTAAACGACTCGCCAGGTTTTACCATTCTGACCTGTTTTCCCCTCAGGGCGCGGGCGTTGATTTCACGGTCACCATAAATGATCTCGTTGAACAGGTTGTCGGTATTGTTCCAGTCAAGTGTGTAGGTACTCAGGCCGATCCCCATGTTATATTTGGCGGCGACGTGGGATGCGTGCGCGTAAAAATCCCACCATTCCGGGGAGAAAATGGCAGGGTCATTCCTGTACGACGGCCACCCGGGTGTATCTTTGTGAACGTAATTGACCTGTACACCCGAAATTCCTTTCCGGTGCAGTTCCTCAATCTGCCATTCAAGCCGTTTTTTATCGAGCCTGTCACCAGACCACCACCAGAACGGGACCTCGCCATACCCAGCGGGTGGTTTCTGGAAATCCTCGAGAAGATTTTGCGGTGATCGGTTCGGCCAGCCCAACGCATTCAAAGGAAACGACGGAAGTCGTGACGGATCCGAAACGTCTAGCGGCGATTCAAAACCCAGCCCCAACGAAACAAACAGAAGTACGAAAAGAAACGCACTGGGGAAATTCTTTAACATAAGTGTGTACCGGAAGATGGAAAGATTCGATTTTAAAACAGAAGCGCGGTTTTGTCTTCCACGCTTCATTACTTAATAATTTTCAGAAATTACGGGGGATCTCATACCCCTTGGTTTCCTGTCTTGCGTAGAAGGTCGCGGCCTGATCATCTCCGACGATCTTTTCTGCCTTCGGGTCCCATTTGATTTCACGGTTCAAACGGGCAGCGATCCCGCAGAGGTGGCAGGCGTTCATGGCCTGAACGTGGGAAACGACGTCCGAAATGCAAGTTCCGCCTTCGCGCACGCAGCGGATGAAGTTCTCCTTGTGCCCTTCCACCGGTTTGCCATGGAACAGTTCCCGATAATCGTCCTCAGTGAACGCGTCCTGCGGAAGTTCCTCAACAGGCTTGCCTTTGCAGCGGCCGCGGCTGACGTGGAAGCGGCCCTTGGTTCCCTCGAAGAGGATCCCGTTACCGTCCGGTGAGCCGCTCACGACGTGCATTTCGATGCCGTTCTCGAACATGCACTTGATGTCGAAATTATCGCTCGTGTTGTACCGATTGTCCACGGTCGGGTAACCGTCCTTGAACTCCACCGGGTGATGGGCGTTCGTGCCGTCGAAGGAGATCGGGCCGGTGCCGGGCGTCTGGAGATTAAGAGCCCAGAGAGCGCAGTCGATGTGGTGCGCGCCCCAGTCGGTGAATTTGCCGCCGGAGTATTCGTACCACCAGCGGAACTCGTAGTGGCAGCGGGTCTGGCCCAAATTGCCGTCGCGGTTGTTCGTCACACCCGTCGAGAGGAAATCATGACGCGGAGCGGGACCTTGCCACATTTCCCAGTCGAGACCAGCCGGGACCTCCGCCTTCGGAATCTCGCCGGAAGTGGGCGATCCACCAATGTCGCACGTGATCTTTTTCACGTCGCCAATGTAACCCTTCCGGACCAGCAGCGTCGCTTTGACAAACTGGTCGATCTGGCAGCGTTGCCACGTACCGATCTGGAAGGCTTTGCCGTATTTGGCGCAGGCGCGGCGGATGATCTGGTTTTCCTCGAGCGTCAGCGTCAGCGGCTTCTGGCAGAAAACGTGCTTTCCCGCCATGAGCGCTTCGACCGCGATTTTGACGTGCCAGTGGTCCGGAGTGACGATGGAAACTGCGTCGATGTCGTCGCGTTCCAGGATCCGGCGGTAGTCCTTGTACGTGTCCGGCTGAATAACCTGGCCGTTCGCGTCACGCTTGCCGATGCCGGAATTGATGGTACGGGCGATGCCGTAGTTTTCGTCAACGTCGCAAATCGCCACGATGTCAGTGAGGCCGTTAAAACCGTGGGCGTCGCCCAGGCCCATGCTCCCGACGCCGATGCAGCCCAAGCGGATCCGGTCGCTCGGAGCCTGCGCCCAAACCGGTTTCGGGGCATAAGTCACGGGAATCGCCGTCGCCATTGCGGCCAAAGCGGCTGATTTTTTGAGAAAATCCCGGCGGGATAATTCACTCATATTTAGTCTCCTATCTGATAAAGGTCTTGAAAAAATGTCGGTTTTCAGTACTCGAATCGTCCCGGCAGATCGCGGTCCCGGCACTCCGCAGGAGTCACGACCGGTCGGTAGTTATCTTCGCCCTGGAACTTTTCGTGAAGTTTCCCGAAGAATGACGGGTGGAACGGGCAGTTGTCGTCCAGCCAGTTGTTCAGCGTCAGCAGTTCGTCGGCCGTCAGCGTCACGTTCGGGTGCCATGCCTTAAGCTGCCGCGCGTACTGCTTGACCGCCTCGCTGTCGAACGTGCATTCCTTATCCATCAGCCAGGCCGAAAGTGATGACGACGGCGAGCAGATCTGGTACGGCGGGATGTACTCGATCCCGTTCGAGGCTGCGTCCTCATTGCGCTCCTTGCGGTTTCCCCAGAGGAGTTTGTTTTCGTCGTCCGCCAGTTTCTTCATGGAATTATACGAAACGCTGTAGGTTCCATCCGGTCTGCCCGTCAAATCGAGCGTGGAACGGCCTTCACCCGGTGTCCCGTAATGGCACGACACACAGTTACGGTCGAGGATCGGCTGGATCTGCCGCTCGTAGTCGAACGTCATTTGGGGTCCGTCCAGATACGCACCTTTCAGGAAGCCGCTCGTCTGGTTCGGCTGCGGAATCAATTCCGCGACCGGTTTTCCCATAGCCTGCGGCTGGGGACCGGCTGAGCGTGTCGGCGCGTTATTCGGTGTCTCGTGACACCCCACGCAGGCGCGTGTCTCGCCCGGGCGGAAGTTTACGTAGGTGCGTTCGGTCTGGATCGCCCTGAAATCTTTGTCGAGGGCCTGGAAGATGATCGCCCGATCGGCAGGAACGTAGAAACGGGCCGAGCCGTCCTCCTCAACGGGTACGATCCCGAGCTGGATCCGGACGGCCAGGTGCCCTGCTCCAATGGCGGAATGGGCGTGGGTCGTGCCCGCATGATCATCATGGAACGGTTTTCGGGCGGACCATGAACGGGGAATCTGTTCCATGACCCGGAGGTATTTGACTGCCCCGCGCTCCACGCCGTCCATACCGGTGTAAACGTCGGTCATCACGACGACCGCCTTGTTTTCCTTCGCGAGGTTTTCATCCAGAAGGCTGGGCCGAATCGGGGGAACCGGCCGCGCAACCAGCGGGTAAGGAAGCCAGCAGGAGACCGAATCGTCCTTGAGCAGAAGCTCGCCCACGCCATTACCGTCGATCACGTTCAGCGCGTAGCCGGCCGGGTCGTTCCACATCAGCCCCTCAGGCTTGCAGGAGACCAGGAAAAGATTTTCGTTGATCGGGTACGGGTCCTTGAACAGGCGGCCGGGTTTTCCAGTCATGTCGCGGTACCAGTTCCCCTCAGCGTCTTTGAAGTGGAAACCGTTGTGGTGGAACGTCGCGACGTCCGACGTGATGTACTTCATCGTTTCAGGACTGCGCACGTTATCCTTGACGTCGATCACGATGACCGTCCCCATGGCGTTGTTCGGGCAGCAGTGGGACGCGCCGAGGAAGACGATTTTCGTCGTACCGGGAATCGGGCGGGCGTAGATCATCGTCTCCGGGAACGTGATCGTATTGCCGTAAATTTCCGACGAATTCGTCCCGTCCGGGTTGACCGCCCAGAGGGCCTTGACGTTTCCCGCCGCCTTATCGACGTATTCCCAGCGGTGGTACAGGATCCTGCCGTCTGGCAGGACCGCGGGTGACTGCTCCGAAAGGGCGGAAAACGTCAGCGGCTGCATGTTCGAGCCGTCGGCGTTCATGCGGTAAAGGTTCGAGACGGTCAGATTGTCCCCGGCGTCGCAAAGCACCGAAAACAGGCAGCGGGTGGAGATGAACGCGATCCCGCCGTCCGGCAAGTAACACGGCTGCATGTCATCAGTACCGCGATGGTACCCTGCCGTGGCAAAACGCGCATGAAGAGCGTCCTCGATCTCGGGCGGGAAGGTGAGCTGCTTCAGGCCGGTCCCGTCCACGTTGATCTCGTAAATACGGTAGCCTTCCTGATTCGAGCGCTTCCAGTCGAAGACGATTTTCTTGGCGTCGAAAGAAACGTCAAACCGGTTGATCACGCCGCCGGCCAAAACGGGGTTGACGTCACGGACTTTCCCGGTTTTCAGGTTAAGGATCGCCAACCCACCACCCGGGGCCCAACGTGAGTTGACGTGATCGGTGTAAACGTGGTTGGAGGTAAGCGTCACGCGGCGAATAAAGACAATTTCCTCGATGCCTTTTTCCAGAAGCCGCTTTGCAGCCGAAACGTTGAAAATAATCGGGGCTTTGTCAGCCGTCGGGACCGGTTTCAGTTCTTCCGGCGCGTTCGCCATGCCTTTCATATAGACTGCCTTGGACGGATACGGGACCGGGTCAGGACGAACCTCGAACGTAACCGTCCCGTTTTTGGCGCTTTCAACCAGACCGACCTCGGCGGTGAAACGGGTGTATTTCCCATCCAGCTTATAATGAAGAATGGACGGCGCATGGGCGTAGATGGCTTTTTCGTACGTCTTGCCGCAAATTTTGACAGGTTTCCCGGCGTGATCTTTATTGATCAGCATGGTCCCCCAGCCGGTCTGCGAGGAAACCGGCTTGACCGTCGTCATATCAACGGCATTCCCATCCGTGTCATAAAGCGTCGGCACACCCCACGCTGCCTGGTCGTAGTCGTAATTGTCAGGCCCGAACATCGCGACAAGGTAAAGATCCGACGTACCGTTGAGCGGAACATCCAATGCTCTCGCCGGCGAATTGACGTTTAAAACATCCGTCTTAACAGGCGGAAAAGCAGCTGCCTGACTTTGAACAGCATTTAAGAGAATGATCAAAATCAGGGCAACGTGGTAAATGACCATTGGATGGAACATGAAAATGACTCCTCAAGGCAAGACTGAAACCGGGAAACCGATGGAGAGCTCATCTCAACGGTTGGGATTGGGCCGTCTGCGCGGAGCGCTCATTCTGCGCTGGATCTCGTTTTTCCGCGCATTGATTTTTTCTTTCTGCTCAGGGGTAAGGACTTCTTCCATTTTCTGTTCCATCTCCTTGCGGAGGGCTTCCATCTGTTTACTCAATTCCTCGAACCTGGGGCGGAACTCGTCCTGAATTTCATAGATTTTTTCTTTCTGTTCCGGGGTCACGAAATCCCTGTAACCGAACGGAAGCATGCCGCGCATCACGTATGGACGACGGGCCGGCGCAGGAGCGGGAGCTTCAACAGCGGGCGCAGCTGGAGCGGGTTTAGCGGCAGGGGCAGGCGTTTCCGCAGCGGGAGCCGGAGCGGGTTGGGCAACCGGAGCAGGTGCGGGAGCTTCCACTTTCGGGGCCGGAGCCGGTTCAGCGGCAGGCGCAGGAGCAGCTTCCTGAGCAGAAACCGTGATGGAAAAAGCCAAAACCACACAGGAAATGACAGAAATCAAAGAGAAAATGCGACGCATAAATCCTCCAATGGGAAAATGGGTGAAAAAAGGTGAATAATTTAAAGGTTTAATGATTCAGAGCATTCTGAACGACCGAGCGCATCAGGTCAAGCGGCGGGTTCGTACCGGTGAAACGCTCAAACTGCATTCCGGCCTGAAGCACGAACATACGCAAGCCGTTCACGACCGGGCAGCCAAGTTCACGAGCCGAGCGGATGAAAAGGGTTTCTTCCGGATTATAAACGGCATCGAAACAAACGTGGTGCTCTTTCAGACGATCAACGTCGTAAGGAGAATTCCCCACGTTCGGGAACATCCCGATCGGCGTGCAGTTCACTAAATAATCGACTTCGATCTCGTGGCGGAAATCCCATTCGCACGCTTCAGCCGTGTAGCCATCGGCGGCGAGGCGTTCCGCAAGAGCCTGCGCTCTGGGGAAATCCGCGTCGGTCAGCACGAGCGCGGCTCCCCGCCGGGCCAAACCGATAGCGAGCGCTTTTCCCACACCGCCGGAGCCCATGATCAGGGCGGTTTTACCAGCCAGAGGGGTTTCGTGGATCGCGCCAGTTTCCGGATCGTCCAGTGGCTCCGACCAATTCAGCGGAGCGGGCCCGCCCTCAACCGAGGGAGCGGGTGAGGCCAGTGAACTCATGGCGGCCTGGTAGTCGGTATTCGTTCCGAAAGAAGTGCCGTCTTCGTTCCAGAGGACCGTGTTGCACGCGCCAATGACCTTCACCGAAGTATCGACCCGATCCAAAAGCGGAATGACCTTTTCCTTGTGCGGGATGGTGACACTCAGACCCTTCAGATTCAGTACTTTCGGCGCAGCGTAGAAAAACTCGGCAAGGCATTCCGGCGGAACCCTCAGCGGGATGTAAACGCGATTCGGGAGGTGGTTTTCAATAAAGGCCGAATTATGAATGACGGGGCTCATGGAGTGCCCGACCGGGTCAGCGATTACACCAAAAACCTCAACTTCGGGTGTCAGTTCCTCGGCACGGTACAAATCCCTCATAACGTCCCACGTGAGCATACCGGGCGCGAGAGCCGGCCCACCGGCTGGCTGGCAATATGTAAAAGGCGCACCAAACGCCTGACAGAGAATTCGGCTGGGAACCCCAAACTCGCCCATACAGAAACCGACGAGCGGGATTTTCGCGTCCCGTTTCCGCTTCACCAAATCGAGCATTCTGAGCGTATCTAGCGGAGTTTGGGCAAAACAGGCAATTTTCACCACGTCCGCATCCTGGGCTGCGAGACGCTCATAAAGTCCTTCCAAATCAGCCGGTGTTTCGACAAAATTGTGCCAGCTAACGATTCTCTTCGAGGTCCCTGTGCGTGGAATCTCCGCAGCGACACCATCTTCCAGATCGACATATTCCGCTCCAGCTTCCATGGCCTGAACCAGAAAGTGATGTCTGCGTTCCTCGGTAAGATACCACATTCCCCCATCCTCAGCTCGCCGGCACGTAACAATGACGGGCGTAGGACGATCCTTGAGCAGAAGATCAATAACCGGTTCAGCCTGAAGATGGTCGAGACGGAGTTCCACAAGCCTGGCTCCTTTTTCGGCCAAAGCCTGATGTTCCATCGACAGCTGACGGTGGGTTGGGAACGCGATCGAAACACAAATCATGGAATTACTTCCTTTAAGTGACGTTAATCATACAGCACAAAATTAAAAAATGGCCGATTTCCAGCAATACATTCTGTGAATTTTACCAAAGAAGAGGTCTGCCGTCAAGCCCCCGCAAAGAGTCTGAAAGGTGTGAAAAGGAAAATTTTTATTCTTTTTTTAAATATTTTCGATAATTTATCTCAAGGGGCCTTGACAGAAACTTAAAAATACGCAAAATATTACTCAGAAAACTGGCAATTTTTCCGTAACACGATTAGAAGCGGAAACACCCGAGAGATTTCATGAGTGACGAGAAAGAATCCGATTCATTGGCCGATGAACTTTACCCGATTTTGGGGCAATGCCCTGATGAGGGTACAAACGATTCAGAAGGATCACCCTCCTGTATATCGTGCCCGGTTTCGGACTGTCCTACACGTGGTTTGCTCTCGCCTGAGCGTATGAAGTCGATTATCGACGCGGAGAAAAGCGCCCCTTTAACCCCGGTTCAAATGACATTTTCAAGTCTGGCGGTTTTTGTGCTTCCACTCATTTGCGCCCTGATTGGTTTAGGAACCCTTTCTACGCTCCTTGGCCAGGTTCCTGCCGCGTTAATAGGTTTTGTCGCAGGAATACTCATCGCAAGGGTATTTTATCACTGATGCGGCTCCCGCGGAGCGTGGTCACACGCCCTGCCTGCCCTAAACGTAATTCAACCTTAAAATTTTGAAATGACTTCCAAATTCGAGACTTATACTTTCCCCCGAGGGATCCATCCACGTGAAGGGAAAGAACTTTCCGGGAAACAGAGCATTGAAATCCTTCCGGTTCCCGCTGAGCTTCGCCTTCCTCTTTCCCAGCACATTGGCGCTCCGGCAAAGTTATGCGTCGCCGTGAATGATAAACTGGAGTATGGCCAGCGTGTCGCTGATGCCGGCGGTTTCGTTTCCGCTCCCGTTTACGCGTCTCTTCCCGGAAAGGTAAAACGTATTAATTTCGTTACGATGCCAAACGGTCGTCGCGTTGAGTCGGTGCTCGTGGCTGTGGACGCGGAAGGGTTTGACACTCAGGCCCTTTTCGACCGGATGGTTCATCTGAAAGAGTACCGTCTTGCCGATTACTTGCCGGAAGAAATCCTCAAGAAGATTTCCAACGCGGGGTTGGTTGGTCAGGGCGGCGCCGCTTTTCCGACTCACGTAAAACTTGCGAGAAATGCGGAAAAGCCAGTCGATACGCTTTTGCTGAATGGTTGTGAGTGTGAACCGTATCTGACAGGCGACCATCGTCTTATGCTCGAAATGCCCGACACGGTGGTAGCAGGCGCTCGTTTTGCGGCCAAAGCCGTTGGCGCAAAAAACGTTAAAATCTGTATCGAGGCAAACAAGCCTGACGCTCTTGAAAAAGTAGCTGATGCTGTTGAACGCTGGAAAAAGTCCAAAGAAGCGGATGAGGCCGCGATCGAAGTTGCGTGCATGAAGACGAAGTACCCGCAAGGGGGCGAAAAGCAGTTGATTTATGCAGCATTGCGTCGGAAGGTCCCGCTTGGAAAACTCCCGATGGATGTCGGCGCCGCCGTGATGAACGTAGGAACGTCCGTTTCTGCTGCGATGGCGGTCCTTTACGATCAGCCGCTTACCCATCGCGTCGTGACAGTCACCGGTGGTGGAATCGCACGGCCAGCCAATCTTTTCGTGCCGATCGGAACGCCCATTTCGGTTTTGATCGAACACTGCGGCGGTCTGCAAAACGCCCAGCGAGTTCTGATGGGCGGCCCGATGATGGGTTTCGCCGTCGGTTCACTCGAGATCCCCGTAACGAAAGGAACGAGCGGGATCACCATTCTGACGAAAGAGGAAATAAGCACGGAGAAAGAAACACACTGCGTTCGCTGCGGCCGTTGTGTTAGCGCATGCCCTATGCACCTGATTCCGAACCGGCTAATGTTTTCCGCTCGCGCCAAAAACTGGGACGTTTTCAAGGAACATTACCCAATGGCTTGTATTGAGTGCGGCTGCTGTGCGTTCTCCTGCCCTGCCAAGATTCCAATTGTACAGTTGATCCGTGTGGGGAAAATGGAACTGGCAAAACAGAAAAACGGGAAGTAATTCCGACTGACTCTTTTTATTTGGAAATCATCATGGAAAATTTTGAAGTCACCAGTTCACCGCATCTGACCCGTGATCATAGATCCACGCGCCTGATGATGTTACAGGTCATTCTCGCGCTGGTTCCTACAATCATCGCGTCGATTGTGGTGTTTAAACACTTTGCCGTGTTTCAGTTGGCGGTTTGTGTATTGACATGCTGCGCGGCCGAGTGGATTTTTGAATCTTTTCACAAAAAATACTGGACCCTCGGTGATAATTCGGCAATCGTGACCGGTCTGATTTTAGCCCTTTCCCTCCCGTGGAACGCACCGTGGTACGTACCTGTTACAGCCTCCATCATCGCCATAGGAATCGGTAAAGCCGCTTACGGCGGATTGGGTTACAATATTTTCAATCCCGCCATGGTAGGGCGCGCGTTCGTCATGATCAGCTTCGCAACGGTCATGGGAGGCGGAGCGTATCAATACCAGGGCGAAGATTTGAGCGGGATCGTAACACAGGCCACCCCTTTGACCATGAGCAAATCGGATGGGATACCGGTAGAATTCCAGGGAACCACGTCTTTGTTTATTTTGAAGATGTGTTTCGCCAGCGTACACAACGGCTCACTCGGTGAAGTGAGCGGTCTTGCGATTCTTCTGGGTGGTCTTTACCTCTTTTTCCGGCAAAATGGAAGTTGGCGTATCACGGTTGGAATGCTCATGACGATTTTCCTCTTTGGAATGATGACCTCGCCTAACGAGAACGCCCTCTATTATGGTCTGTTTTATCTGACGAATGGAGCGGTTCTTTTCGGAGCCTTCTTCATAGCGACGGACCCGGTTACGTCTCCAATTACCCCGATGGGGCATTGGTATTTCGGAATTGGTGTTGGAGTTTTGACGATGGTCTTCCGTTTGTTTAGCGGTTACCCGGAAGGGGTCATGTTCGCGGTGCTCCTGATGAACGCGCTTACCCCGCTTCTGAACCAGATCACTATTCCCAAGCCTTTTGGTTATCAGAAATAAATAATCAAGCGTTTATTCCTTTAACTTTTGAGTATTACTTAACATTCACGGCAAAGAAAATTTGAAGATGGAAACCAATCAAAGCAACGAAAGCGGTCAGACCCTCCCGGTCAAACGTCCGCATTATCTCCTTCAGGCGTGGCTGGTGATTTTTTTATCAGCGTTATACGCGGCGATTCTGGTTTACGTTCAGATTCAGCTCGGCCCTCAAATTGAGGATAATAAAACAGCGGCTACTTTCGCACAAATACCTGTTCTCGTTCAGGGTGCGGACCCGAATAAGACTGAAAAAGTTACGATCACAGGCACAGACGGCAAAGCGGCCGTGGTGTACCGTGTGAAGAACGAACAAGGTGAGGCGATCGGCTGGGTCTTTCCAGGCACCGGACAGGGGTTCAGCGACACGATCTCCCTCATCATTGGTTTGGACTCCAAGATCGAAACACTGACAGGCCTTTACGTTCTGGACCAAAAGGAAACGCCCGGACTGGGGAATTTCATCACCGGCGAAAACTTTCGTGGCCAATTCGCGGGAAAGAACGTCTATGTTCCTCTAGCCGCAAAAGCCGGAGAAACCACATCTCCTGAAGAAATTCGTGCCGTGACCGGTGCGACGATTTCTTCCAAGGCAGTGTGTGACATCGTCAACGCGACTGTGGCCAAGTACAAGAACGCGGCTTTAACTCAAAACTGAACCATCAAATCAAAAGGGCGGATTGGGCAAGACGTGTAATCTTCCCCATCGGCCCAAAAGGATAAAAAAATGAAGACTTTACCCTCAGCAGGTCAGCGTTTCATCAATGGGATCATCCCGGAAAACCCGACGTACCGGCTTCTGCTTGGTATGTGCCCGACGCTGGCGGTCACGAATAACGTGAAGGCTG
>JAFTCU010000008.1 GCA_017454585.1 Thermoguttaceae bacterium
AACGGCACGACGTTTGACACAGCCGGCCACAAGATCACGCTCAAAAACGGTCTGCAGGTCACCGGCTCCCTGAAAGTGCAGGGGACTGGTGAAGTGGAGGTCCAGGGAGACGTCACCTACGCCGGCAGCACGACGATCGACGAAGGCGCAACGCTGACCTTCAAGACGGACTCGGCCTGTATCATCAACGCTCTGACCGGCACGGGAACACTTGCCGCGGCCGGCTCGAGCGAACTGACTCTTCCCGCGGACACGGCCTTCGAAGGAACGCTCCTCCTGAAAGAGTCGGGCACGGTGAAGGCGGCCGGAACCGTCAAAAATCTGGAGTTTGCCAACGGTGGGATCCTCCAGCTGACGGCTTCAGAAGACGAATCGGCGCTCTTCTCGATCACGGGCGACGTGACGGCGGCGGGCGGCTCGATCGAGATCCTGAACTCAGCGGATGAGGACGTGATCCAGATCGCCAAACTGCTCAACCCGGACGAATTCGCGGATTTTGCTGGCGTGAGCGTTTCCCGCAGCGGTGAGGGAATGGTCTTCGCGCTGGATGGAAACACGGTTTTGGCCGGAACGTACAACGCCTTGCCGGAACCCTCCGCGTGGCTGCTCCTCGTGCTTGGCCTGATCGGTCTGACGGAACTGAAAAG
Organism: Thermoguttaceae bacterium; assembly: GCA_017454585.1. The sequence goes on from JAFTCU010000008.1 coordinate 648, forward strand.
ATTTGGAAGGCGCTCTTGCGTTGAGAAATGAGGTTGGGATTTGGGCAAAGAGACAAAAAAACGGAAAATTTCAGAAAAAGCCCAGTCCCCCCTATTGACGAAATTAAAAAATTTGCTATACTACACACATCAATTTGAGGCCCTCTTCGTCTAGTGGCCCAGGACATAGGATTCTCAGTCCTAGTACAGGGGTTCGACTCCCCTAGAGGGTAATATAGCCTCTTTGCAAGAAATTGCAGGGAGGTTTTTTTATTGCTCTTATAGTTCGTTTAGTGCCGTGTTTTCAAGAGTATAATCGATTTCTTCTTTGATTCTCTGCAAGTCAAGAGCAGTAAACGCGCCGCCTTGCAAGCCCCTTTTTAAGACCCCAAGTAGCCCCTGTTTAAGCCCCCGCAAAAAATCATCAAAAGACCGGTATTCTGCGAGTGTTTCGCCGCTTTCCTGCGTGGAATCAGCCCCCAAAGTAGCCCCCGCGGAGCCTGAATCGAACCAAAGAGGGCTTTTCGCCATTCTTTCTCCCGCGTTTCTTTCCCTATGCTCCGTGTACTTTTGATAGTATTCAAGCCCTGTCTGAACGGAGTGCCTGCATAATTGGGAATAGGTTTTTGGGTCAAGTCCTAAATCCATTACATCGATACAGAAGGAATCGCGGAGAGAATACCACGGATTTCTCCAAACCTCTTTTCCCGCTTTCTCTATGCTCTTTTTGGTCATCGTCCAAACACTTGTTTCTTCTGTTACGTCTGGAAAAACCTTTTGGGAATCGATCTCTTGTAAAATCGCCTCCCCTTGCCATTCCCTCAAGAGGTTTTCCAGTACCGGAGCCATCGGAATAGTACCGGAGGCCGTTTTCCCCTTCAAGGTAATTTTCCCCTGCTTGCCATCGTCCGAAAAAATCACATCGTCCCACGTCAACCGGCACAAATCGCAAGCCCCACGGCAGCCAGCGAAACGACCAAGGGCAAGGATCACTTTCCATTTCAAAGGAGTGGTTTCCGCCTGGATCACTTCGAGCACGATTTCCACCGGAACGTATGTTTTGTTATCGGAATCACCGTCTTTTTCAATGCGGATCACGGCAAACGGATTAAACTGAATAACGCCTAATTTGAGAGCGTACAGGAAAACAGATTTCACGTTTTTCAGTTCGCGGTTTGCGGTTGTAAAGTCATAAGGCCGGGCCGGTTTCATTCTGGTATTTAACGGGGCCGTTCTAAACCATTCCTCAAAACTGTAAGCGTCATCGGTGGTAATATCGGCCACGGGTTTATCGGGGCCGAAATATTCCATCACCCTTTTTGCGGTATTGTCATAGTGTTTCTGCGTCCGTTCCGCTTTCTTTTCGGCGCGTTTAACGTAATGTCTGCAAATATCCGCCACGGTCACGGGCCGGGCTTTCTGTTCGAGCAAACCAAGGGAAACGAGTTTTTCGTAAACCTTCGAGTTTCCGCTTTCCAGCTTCTTGACCCAATCAGCAAGGCCGGATTCCGTCAAGTTCATTTCGTTCCGTTTGGAATCTACAAGCCGTTGAATTTTATCAGCGAGCCGTTTTGCCTCCCGATCATCTTTCAGGCCGGTATAAATCTTTTCCTGCTTCCCGTCAATGAAAACGCGCACAAAGTACGCTCCGTTTTTCATTGAAATCGACGCCATTTTAAGGCCTCCTTTCTAAAAAGTTTCGGAACCATCGGAGGGAAACGCCTCCCTCCACCTGTAAATATTTTATCAGAAATAAATTAAAAAAATATTGGGACCCCCTAGATTTTTCTAAATTTTTTGAAATTTTTTTAGAAATTTTTAGGGTTTTAACACCGCCTTAAAAAGCAGGGAGTACCCTTAACGATTAGCCCCGTATATATATTATTAATATTATAATAAATATTCAGAGCAGAGAATCGTTACATCGTTACAACCTCTTATTTTACGGGGTGAAATCGTTTTCTTGACCGTTACAAAATCGTTACACATCGTTACAGGTCGTTACATATTCCCAAAATGGGAATAAATCTTTCTTTTGTTCCATCGGGGGAGCATTTCGCACCGGATCAGCTTCCCCGCCGCAAGCCCTGTATTTGGCCTTTTAAGCCTCCGTCCGTCTTTCTTGACCCATTTCACCTATGAAACGTTTGCGAGCCTGCAAGCCCTTGTTTTGGGCGTTTGTGCCGGAGTTTCAAGATTAGCAAGCCAGAGAGGAACGGACGGATTTCAGGTTTCTTCCATTTCGTTCCTCAAGTCTCTTTCCGTCTTGCGCCCAATCCCTTCAAATCCTCTTTCTATCTTTCCATCATCGGAGCGGAACGGGTGGGAACGCCTGATATTGAAATATTTCGCCACGGCCTGAGAAAACGCCTTTTGGTTAAGTCTGAATAGTTTTGGAAATCCGTTTTGGTCATACCATTCAGAATACCACGAATAAAGGGTACTTGCCGGAATCCTCCCCCAGTCATCGAGTTTTAATTCCTCTTCAAAAAAGATCAGTTCCGGGTGGTTTTCCTTTTGCGCGTCATTTACAACCGCTTGCCCCGCCGCGGAATCGGAAAAATGTTTTGCGCCGGTCTGGATCAGCCTTCTATAGCCAGCCAAAGACCAATTCAAGATTCCCGATAATTCCTCAACTAATTCCTTTTTCAAGTCTTTGTTTTCGCTCTCTGTCTCCACAAACGTTTTCTGAAAATGGATTACACGGAGCCGCCTTTTAATTCCCGCGGAACGATCCATAAAGGCCGGAAACGGAGGATTCATAGCGAAAAAGGGAAGGGCCGTTAATTGCCGTGTTTCCGGGTCCACGCCTTTTTTTTCTACCGTCACGTATTCACCACAAACCGTTGCTTTCAAAATTTCCTCCACCTCTGGAATCAAAGTCCAATTTACACGGGAGTTTGTGTCAGGGTGAATATTTACGCGGTGGGTCGTTAAATCGTACTGCGAGAAACGCGCACCCATTCTTGCAAACGAAACGCCGCAAAACGCGCCTGTATTGATTTCTTTCAGCAGGTCACAAACTACGCCTTTTCCGTTTCCGCCCTCTCCGTAAAGAATAGCAAACCCTTGAAAATCCCGGTCATAAGTCAGGGAAACGCCGAAAAATTCCTGCAAGACCGCCGCGGATTCCGGGTCGAGAGTTTCTTCCAAAAATTGATTCCATCGCGGGCAAACCGCCGCCGGGTCATAATCGCAAGGGACCCTCCCCAGAGTGAAAAGGTTTCGGGTGAATTTCCGCGTTTCGCCTGTTCGCGTATTGATCAGCTTGTTTTGGCAAGAAATCCAATCAGGGGCCGGAACCGCTTTCAGTTCATTGGAATCATCGGAGCGGGTCACGAAATAGGAGTGGACTCCCTGCACACAATCTATACTCCACATCGCTTGTAACCATTCAACCACGTCCGCCGCTTTCTGTTTTGAGTAGTTTCCCGGAAAATGCTCTGTCATAAATAGAATCACAAACGTTTTTACATCGGATTCCCGCGCTTTCTTCCAGCCGGAGTTTTCGTCATACTGGAACCATAGCGAACCAGAGAAAAGAAAAACCAAATCGGAGGTTTCGTCCAGAATCCTTTGGCCGATTTCAACCGCGTTAATTTGGGCCGGAATCAGTTCACCGTTTCGCCTCCCACGTCCGCGGGGCCGGGTGGGTTTCGGACCATCGACGGAGGCCGGAGCAGACGGAGCAGAGCCGGAGCCGGAGGCCGTTTCGGGCGGAATCTGCACGCCTTCAGCAAGGCCGTTTTCCGCCGTTTTGCGGGGCCGTCCGCGTCTATTGACCGTTTGCACCTGCGAGCCGTCCGCACCCGTCACGGATTGATTTTCCAGCATTTCCGCGCCTGTGATCACATAAGGGAGCAGGGACGGAGAAATAGATTCCATTACTTCTAAAAATTTATTATTCTTTTGCGTCATTTTTAATTTTCCTTCATCTTTCTGAAATGTTGAATTATCTCCACCGCGTCATCGTGTTCACCAAATCCGGGCGGATAATCTTTAAGCGTCAACACGGACCGAGCCACACCTTCCAGCGAGCGGCAAACCTTCACCGCGTACTGTTTACCGGTTTGGTCATTATCCGGCCAAACAAAAACATTCTTTCCCCGAAAATATTCTTTCAGGTCATCGCGCCACGATCCCGCGCCTTTGGGTATGCAAGTAGCAGTATAATCAAAAAGCCGCTTTTCCGCCAAATACTGATTAACGACCGCCGCCGCTTTTTCACCCTCCGTAAAAAACAGGTTTTCAAAATTTGGAAACCGTACCACTCCAAACGGAAACACTTTCCCGCCGGGGTCATCGCCTTCAATAAATTCCCCCGTTCCGTCTGCGTTTTTGACGTAATGGAAGGGGAAAAATTTTTTGTTTTTGTCCCCGGTTTCGTCTGGAAAAAAATCCCTTCTGTACCAGATCATAAAGGGCGAACCATCGGG
>JAFTCU010000059.1 GCA_017454585.1 Thermoguttaceae bacterium
CCCAATTTCGACCCGGAAAATCCCTACGCCGGAGGCTGGGCGTACGCGGACGGCGAGTACATCCCGATGTACCAGACCATCGAGGGCGAACCGAAAAACCAGTTCCACTACAAACCGGAGGACGCGCGGGAATGGCGCCGGCCCGAGGAACTGCGCGTCATGGTTTTTCCGCGTTACAACTGGTGGAACAATCAGGTCCCCGTGAAGTCGATCGACCGGGACGCGCGGCTGATCACGCTCACCGCGAACTGCTCGTACCCGATCCGGCCGAATGACCGGTACTACATCGAAAACGCCCTGGAGGAGCTGGACGCGCCGGGCGAGTGGTACCTGGATCGCAAGGACGGAACGCTTTACTTCTACCCGCCGAAAAATCCCGTCACGGGCCGAGACCGGACGCTTGAGGAAATGAATCAAATGACCGTCACGGCTCAGGCGGCGTCGTGCCTCTTCACGCTGACGGAAACGAAGGGGATCGAATTCCGCGGCCTGACGCTCGAAAACGCGACCCGTGAGGCGGCGGTCGTGAAAAACTGCGCCGACGTCGTGTTCACGGACTGCGTGATCCGAAACGTCGGGTCGTACTCCTCCACCGCGCTTTACTTCCAGCAGTGCACGCGCTGCGGGGTCAAACGCTCTGAGATCTCGTTCATCGGCGGAACGGCCGTCGGTCTGAACGGCGGCGATAAAGTGACGCTCACGCCCGGCGAAAACTTCGTCGAGGACTGCGTGATCCACCACACGGGGATCGACTTCAAGCAGGGGGTCGGTGTTTCCATGAGCGGCGTGGGAAACCGCGTTTCGCACTGCGAAATTCACGACTGCCCCCGCTTCGGGATCGGTTTTGGAGGCCAGAACCAGATCATCGAGTTCAACCACATTCACCACGTAAATCTCGAAACGTGCGACACGGGCGCGATCTACACCGGCGGGCGCAACTGGATCTCCTCGTACGGGACGCAGGTCCGGTACAATTATTTCCACGACGTTCTGGGCTTCGGCTGGAACGCGCAGGAAAAGAAGTGGGAAAGTCCGCATTACTGCTGGGGGATCTACCTCGACGATAATACCGGGGGCGTGGACGTTTACGGGAACGTCGTGGTCGGTTGCATCCGAGGTCTGATCCACCTTCATAATGGCCGCGATAATTACATCTGGAACAATATTTTCGTCGATGGGACCCTGAACCAGTTCGAGGCGAACGGCTGGACCGTCGATTCCAAACCCTGGAAAGACCATTTCCCCACGATGGTGGAAGGGTACGAGTCCATCGCCGCCGCGCCCGCCTGGAACGCCATGCGTCATCACGGCCAGCACCCGAAAGACGCGCCGCTCCCGGACGGCTCCATCATGCAGGGGAATAAGCTCTGGAACAATATTTTCTACTTTTCCAACCCGAACGCGAACTGCTTCGGGACCCGGTGGTACAACCCGAAATTCAACGAGAGCGACCGCAACCTGATCTGGAATTACGCCGAGCCGGAGGCGGTGATCCACGCGACGGCCGCGGGCTACGAAGGGAAATCCCTGACCGTGGCAGAAATCCCCGTAACGGACCCGGGCTTTGAGTCGGGTGAAGCCGGTAAATTCCCGCCCCAGTGCCGATGGCAGTCCAATCCGAGCGGTAAAGCGGTGATCGTCCTCGACGATTCGGTCGCGCACCGCGGCAAGCAAAGCCTCCGCATCGAGGCCGACTTCAATCCGGCCAATGCGAACAATACGGTCCCGGCCCTCGTTTTCCCGGGGATCCAACTGAAGGAAGGAAACTCCTACCGCGTCTCGGCGTGGTACCGGGCCGCGGCTGAAAACGGCTCCGCGCGCATCGGGGTCCACTACTACCGCCCCGGCGCTTACTGGGGAGCGGGTTCCGCCTCGCCAGTCGGCACGGAGTGGAAAAAAATCTCGCACGTGGTACACGTTCCGAAAAAAGGGGAATCCGGCTGGAAAGAAGGGATGGACTCGTTCAATATTTCAATCGCCAATCCGTCCCGCGACGGTGTGACGCTCTGGGTCGATGATGTTCAGCTCGAAGAAGTGACGCCCAATACAACGCTGAAATTCTGGCAAAGCCTCGGTTTCGACCGGAACAGCGTGGTGGCCGATCCTCTTTTTGAGGACGCGAAAAACGGCGACTACCGCCTGAAAAAGGACTCGCCGGCGTGGAAACTCGGATTCCAGCCGATCCCCCTGGATGAAATTGGGCCGAGAAAGTAAAAAACCGTTCAAAGAATGATCAAGGAATCCCCCATGCGCGTGCTGCCCGTTTTGATTTTCCTGCTTTTCACTCCCGGTTTTGTCGCCGCGGCGGAAGAAACTTCACCGGATCAGCAGTTTCTGGAGGAACTGCTCGGGCGCGGTCTTTTTCGCCTCGCGGAATTGCACTGCCGGGAGCGGCTCAGCGCCGAAAATCTCTCGCAGGGAGTTCAGGCCGAACTGACGCTGGAACTCATTCGCGTCCTTCAGGAACGCGCCCTTGCCGCCCCCGGACCCGAGAAAAAAGCGCTGGAAGATCAGGCCCGCGAAATTTAC
>JAFTCU010000060.1 GCA_017454585.1 Thermoguttaceae bacterium
CGTCGTCTCTTTAAAATTTTACCCAAGAAACTACACCATGAACTCACAAACTCTTCAAAAGTACGCAGAACTTCTCGCCCGCTGCGGACTGAACGTTCAAAAGGGGCAGGAAGTCCTCATCATCGCCGATTTGGACCAGCCGGAATTCGTCACGATGTGCGTGGAGGAGTGTTACCGTGCCGGGGCGAAAAAGGTCCTGGTGGACTGGATCCACCAGCCGGTCACGAAACTTCACTACGAAAACCAGACGCTCGAAACCCTTTCGACGCTCGAAAAGTGGCAGCTCGAAAAATGGGCGTGGCAGGTGGATCAGCTCCCGTGCAAACTCTACATTGAATCGGAAGATCCGGACGGTCTGGCGGGTGCGGACCAGGAGAAAATCTCGAAAGCGCGTCAAAACCAGTTCCCGCTCATAAAACCGTTCCGTGACGCGATGGAGAACAAATACCAGTGGTGCATTGCGGCCGTTCCGGGAAAAGCCTGGGCGAAAAAAGTCTTCCCGGACCTGCCCGAGGCCGAAGCGGTCGAGGCGCTCTGGAAGGCGATCCTCTCGACGTCCCGCGCGCTGGAAGGCGAACCGCTCGAAAACTGGGCCGAGCACAATCAAAACCTGAAACGCCGCTACGATTACCTGAACGCGCTGAAGCTGAAGTCCCTGCGCTACACGAGCAAAAACGGGACCGATTTCACCGTGGGGCTGATCGACGGCTGCAAGTTCCTGGGCGGCGGCGAGCTGACCACCGGTGGGAATTACTTCAACCCGAACATTCCGTCGGAAGAAATCTTCACCTCACCGAAGGCCGGCGAGGCGGAAGGGATCGTGTATGCGACCAAGCCGCTCTCTTACCAGGGGGCGTTGATCGAGAATTTCTGGGTCCGTTTTGAAGGCGGCCGGGCCGTGGAAGTCGGAGCGGAAAAGAACGTCGAGCTTCTGCAGCAAATGATCGAAATGGACGATGGCGCGGCCAAACTCGGTGAGTGCGCCCTGATCCCGTTCGATTCGCCGATTAATAACACGGGGATCCTGTTTTTCAACACGCTGTTCGACGAAAACGCCAGCTGCCACCTCGCCCTGGGGCGTGGGTTCAGCAATCTACTCGAAGGCTTTGAAAACCTGACGATAGAAGAGTGCAAAGAGCGCGGGATCAATAATTCAATGATCCACGTGGACTTCATGATCGGCTCGCGCGACCTCTGCATCACGGGCACGACCCGCGACGGCCGCGAGGTGGAGATTTTCCGCGACGGCGGCTGGGCGTTTTAAAACCCCATTTTTGTGAAGGGGTCCAACTTCCGAATCGTGAGAATTTTCCCCAAACGCAGAACGTCCTCCGCTTCAGAATTCCATTTAAACACGAATTTCCACGGATTAAAAGGATTTCCACGGATTTTTAAAGAAAAAAGGGGAACTTTTCCCTGAGTAATCCTTTGAATCCCTTTAATCCGTGGAAATCCGTGTTTAAATCTCGTGTTGAAGCGGGACTGGTACGGAGTTTAGCCCTCAGTTTATTTCTTTTTTTGTGTAGTTTTCCCATGCGTTATTTCGTTTTTTTCCTTCTTCTGTTTTCCTCGTTCACACTGGCCGCGGAGCCTGAGTTTGCCGAGTCACACGATCCCGCCCTTTACGGCAAAACGCTGAGCGTCCGGAAAGTCGAAAACTCGCAGGGAACGTCCGATCTGGCCGTTCACGGAAACCGGCTTTTCGCCATCGGGCGCGGTCATTTAACCGTTTACGACCTGACGGACCCGAAAAACCCGCACGAAACCGCCACGATGTTCGGGATGGAGGAGCCGCGGCAGCTCGTCTGGTTCAAGGACCACCTTTTCATCACGGCGCGCATGGGTGGGCTTTACGTCGTGGACGTGAGCGAGCCGGACCTGCCGCGTCTGCGCTCGCACTACGACACGATGGAGCTGGCGACCGGGATCGTTTGCGGGACCGATCCGGCGAGCGGGCGTAACCTTGCGTTCGTCTGCCAGCGCCAGTTCGGCACTGAGATCATCGACATTTCGGACCCGAGCCACCTGAAAAACGTCAGTTTCGTCGTTTCCGGTGAGGCGCAGTCGGTCGATCTGGAAAACGGCGTCCTGTACGCCGGTGACTGGGGGACGCGCAAGTTGACGATCATCGACGTGAGGAACCCCGAGCACGCAGAGATCATCTCGGAAAGCCCGATCGCGGGGCTGGGGGACGGCGTGTACGTCCGCGGAAACATCGCTTACGCCGCCACCGGCCCGGACCACGTCGAGCGTTTTCTTTACGACGTGAAGGGGCACGGGCTGGACGTTTTCTCGGTGGAAAACCCGCGCAAACCCGTGCATCTTGGGCGGATCGACCTCCCCATTCAGGCCCGGCACCTTTTCCCCGATTTCTGGACCGTGACGGTCGATGAGTTTGGCATGGCGTACGTCGCCGACACTTACAACGGGGTCTTCTGCATCGACGTGAAAGACCCGACCCGGCCAAAATGCGTGGCGAACGCGGTGCTTCCCAAAACGTCCAACGGGAAACCCGACCCGGCGGTGGAAGTGGTCGCGGGAGACGGGATCCTCTACGCGGCCGGGATCAACGGCGGGATCTACATCGTGGAGGCTCCCGGGATCGCGCGCCCGGTTTCCAAAGAGCGCAAAGCCCCGACCCTTGACGGACCGGTCCTCCCAACGCTCGACCCGCTGACGGACGTCCGGAACGACTTCGCCGTCCTCCCGACCCAAGGGCAGTGCATGGCCGCGGCCCCGTGGAAAGACGGGCTGGTTTGGGTCGCCGCGGGAACGGACGGGTTCCTGCTCGTGGACGTTTCGGAGGTTTCCGGCGGTGGAAAACCGGTCGTGAAAAAGACTTTCCCGATCCGGTCTTTCGCCTACGACGTAAAAATCGCGGGGAACCTGATGTTCACGGCCGAAGGTGAGGCGGGAACCGGAATTTACGAGCTGAAACCCAACGGCGAGCCAAAACGGGTCGGGCGTTTCGACCAGCTTCAGCCCGTGCGTCAGGTGGTCATTCAGGACCCGAAGAAGTGGCTGATCTCGAAGAGCGGGAACCATGCCGTGACCTTCCTCGACATTTCAGACCCGGCGCGCCCGCAAAACGCCTTCACGTTCCGCAATCCGTTCGGGATCCTGTACGGCCGCGACGTCGTGGAGACGCCGTCCCCCAGCGGAATGGTGGCGCTCGTCGCCATGACGAACGGAATCGTCTGGTTCGACTGTTCCGGCGAAACGCCGTGCGTGAAAACGACCTCGTACGACCCGCGCGTCTGGTTCAGTCACGGGGCGTGCCTGCACCGGGGCCAATGGTACTTTTTCGCGGATCAGGGCTTCCGCCTGATGGAAGAGTGTGACGTGCGGAAACTCGACGACGTGCCGCTGCACATTTGCAAAGACGCGGCCGGAAAACCGCTTTCGGCTTTTGGGAAATGCGCCTCGAACGGGAAAGAAATCGTTTTCACCAATCGCCGCGAGGGAGAAATCGCGTTCATCGACGTGAACGACCCGGAGGCCCCGAAAATCACGCGGCGTTTTACCGTGCACGCCCACCCGGAAATTCCGGTCTTCGTGAACGGGAAAGCCATCATTCCCTGCGGTCACGCGGGATTGATCGTGGAGAAATGAGGCGCACTCCGTTTACCGGTTCGCCTCAAATTGCAGTTCCGTCCCGAGTGGGGCGAGTGCGTACTTCTGCATCATGCGGCAAAAAACCTCCGCGCCGCGGCGTTCACGGCCGCCAAGCCGGTAGCGAATTTTCCGGACGAGGTACTCCCGGCAGAGATTCAGCTCCCAATTCTGATTTTGGGACGTCGAAAGGACCACCTCATCCATTTCGACCTGACTTCGGGCACGGACCTCATTGAAAAGATCAGAAAGCCGATCCAGATCCGCCTCGGGCCGGGCGAACCAGCTCGCGTACACGAACGGTAGGCCGGTCCACTGGGTCCAAACCTGGCCCAAGTCATAAATACCCGAGAATTCTTCGCATTGGTGCGGCATTCTCAGCGCTTTATCGCCGATGAGCAGGATCCCATCCAAGTCATTTTCACGGCCGATCTCAACCAGTTCTTCACGGTTTTCTTTCATCGAAAAATCCACGTTTTCGCTCGCGTCAAAACCGCAGCCAAGCGCCTCGCCAATGCTGAACGGGACGAACTCGGCGTTGAATTTCCAGTACTCGGCCGCGCATATCTGCAGCATGGCGCTGCTCGACCGGGACGCGGGGTCCAGGCCGATCCGGTTCATCTCGCCAAGGGGCCGAAAAGCCACGAACTTGATGCTCCAAACGGGGCCTTCGCTCGCGATGCAGACATCCGAGACCTGACACAGTTCCGGGTGACGAATCGCCTCCGCGACGGGAATTAGAGCCGCGTCGTAACGACCGGCGACCAGATCCTCCGCGAGGCGTGATGGCACGGCAAGTGACTCTTCGACGCTGAGGTTCTGACTGGCCGCCACGGTTTTGAGGTTCCACGTCAAGGGAGACGCGTTGAGAAATTGAACTGAGCCAATGCGGAAATGCGTGGGTGAAAAATCGTTTCTCGTCATTTATCAATCTTGATCGAAAGCTCTTTCATCTGTTTGTCGTCCACGAATCCCGGCGCGCCGCTCATCAGGTCGGTCGCACGGGCCGTCTTCGGGAAGGCGATC
>JAFTCU010000061.1 GCA_017454585.1 Thermoguttaceae bacterium
AAGATTCACATCCTCTGAAAGCACATTCTCCGATTTCCGTCACACTTTCGGGAATGACGATGGAGGACAAGTTCTCGCATTCATCGAATGCACTCTCTCCAATCTTCTTCAAGCCTTCGTGGATCGTAACGGACGTTAAGGAACAGCAGCCCATAAAAACGTACCTTTCCATCTCCGTCACACTGCCGGGAATGACGACGGATTTCAAAGACTCCAAGCCAGCGAACGAGGCATCTCCAATCTCTGTCACACTATCAGGGATCACGACGGACGTCAAAGAATCGCAGCCTATAAAAGCCCCTCGTCCAATCTTCTTCACCCCTTTGGAAATTGTAAGGGACGTTAAGGAAGAGCAATCAGAAAAAGCATCATCTTCGATCTCCGCCACACTGCCGGGAATGACGACGGATTTCAAAGACTCACTGCCAGCGAAAGCACACTCGCCAATCACCGTCGTCCCGTCGGGAATGACGACCTCGGTTTCCTTGCCGATGAATTCGGTGATTTTCGTCCCCTCCCACTTAAAGGAATCCCGGCTGGTGGGCTCGGAGACGCAGACCGCCGGGGAAAGCAAAACGAAAAAACCGATCCAGGAGATCAAAAAACGGTGCATAACGCGCCCTCCATCAAGTGAACCAAAAGCCAATTCACCTTAGTTTAGCACAAAACAGATAAAAATACAAGGCGGTAATGGAGTGCGAAGCACGGAATTACGCGCCGGGGGGAGTCTGCGGCACGGTCACAAACTCCCCCAGTCTCGCTGTGAGAGCCAGCCCCCTCAATGAGGGAGCCTTTGGTATCATTGAAAGATCTCATCGATCATCGCGCGGTCTTCCGCGGTCAGTTCAATGGCGCCGGCCTTTGCGTTTTCGATGGCGTGTTTGGCGGTACGCGCACCACAAAGGACGCTCGTTTTCGGCCCGGTGCTGAACGTCCAGGCCAGGACGATCTGCGTCGTGGTCGCCTGGTACTTTTCGCACAGAGGCTGGAGTTTCGCAAGTTTTTCATTGATCGCGCGAATACTCTCAGGCGCAAACAGAGGCGTGACGGCCCGGAAATCGCCCTCCGGGAACTTCGTCTCGGGTGAGAGTTTGCCCGTCAAAAGGCCGTGGACCATCGGCGCGTAGGCCAGAAGCGTCATCGACTCCTTCTCCACGGTCGCGGCCATGCCAGACGTCTGAACACCGCGGTCCAGCAGGCTGAAACGTTCCTGAAGAACGTCCACGTAGCCGACGGCCTGGTACTCGGCGAGCTGCTCCGGCGTCACATTGGAAACGCCGATCGCGCGGATCTTGCCCTCTTTTTTCAGATCCAGCAGGGTTTCCATCGTCTCGGCGATCCGTGAGGTCGCGTCCTGGCAGTGCACCTGATAGAGGTCCAGGTAGTCCGTCCCGAGGAGTTTCAGGCTCCGTTCCAGCTCCGCCCGAATCGAATCGGGGCGCAGGTAGCGGTAAAGGATCCGGTCGTAATGCTCCGCGTCGCCGAGCGCTCCGCCGTTGGAATAGACGTGAAGTTCGCCCTGCCCCTGAGGGAACGGCTCTTTCGACCACCAGATCCCGCACTTGGTCGTCAGGACGACCGAATCGCGGCGGCCGGCGATCGCCTTCCCGACGACCTCTTCCGAACGGCCGAACCCGTAAAGCGGGGCCGTATCGATGAAGTTGACGCCGGAGTCAAGCGCGGCGTGAATGGCGTCAATGGACTCGGCCTCGTCAGCTCCGCCCCACATCCAGCCGCCGATCCCCCACGTTCCCAGCGCAATGAACGAGGTCTGGATCCCGGTTTTTCCCAGTTCTACGTACTGCATTAGTGACTCCTTTCTTTATTGGACTTCGACTTCTTTGGTCTGTTTGTTTCCGTCGCGGTCGGTCCAGGTGAGTTCGTACTTCCCGCGGAAGCCCCGGAACGCGATCGCGCCGTCGGCGTCAGTCTTGAGCGTGAGGTTGGTCCGCCACTCATGATTGATCAGCTGGTCCAGCGCATACCAGACCGGCTTCTTTTCCATGTTCTTGTCGAGCACGCCCGAAATGGAGGGTTCACCCGGGGCCGCCCCGCCGTCTGCCGCGTTCCACCACGTCACACCCGCCACGTTCGGCTGCGAGAAGAAGAAACGGTAAAGATTCCGCGCGATGACCGCCTGGATCTGCCGGCCCGTCTCGTCATCACTCGGGGCGGAAATCGTCACCTCGCTGATGTGAATGGGGCGTTCCGTTTTTGCAAGCGTGGCGAGTACGGCCCCGAGTTTCGCTGGCGTGTGACTGTCCGCACCGTCGGCGATCCTCTTGCAATGCGCCTGGTTGAAAATGTGCATCTGGACGCCCACCAGATCGACTCGGGCGCCGCGATCCACGAGATCACGCACGATCTCGACGTAACGGGGCGTCGGCCCCCAGCTCATATCACACTCATTAGTCGAAAGCCGGACGTTTTCCGGAAAATACTTTTTCGCCCACATGAATGTTTTGAACGTATAATCGTCAGGCATCGTACCGCGGTGTATCTGGTCGTAACACTCATTCACTACGTCCCACTCCTGAACGACGTCTCCGTATCGCTCTGCCAGTTCGCGCACACGTTTTTCAAAGAACGGCTCCATTCCCTTGCCATCGGCCGGCAGCCATTCCGGGTGGCCCCAGCGGCGCATGCCGTAGATGATCGCGTGGCCGTGAATATTCACGCCGCGGGACTTCAAAAAATTCACGACCGGGTCCGTCGGCGGGCGGCGCCAGTGCGGCTGCTTCCATGGTTCATCAAGCGAAGCCCAGAATTCCTGCGTGTCGCGGTCCGTCATTTCGTAGCGAGGTTTGCCCTGCTCCGGTTCCATCGTCTTCCAGTAGAACGCGACGCTGGCGGAGTTGAAGAGCGTCCCGAAAAGATCGGCGTATTTCGCGTTTTTCTCGGCTGAATCGAGCTGGCCGAAGAGGAAAATATTGCTTCCGAAGCGGAACGTGTGCGTTTTCTGCGTGACTTGAACTTCCGTGCCGGGAGCCGCGTTTTCAAGAACGAAACGCGCGTCGGCCTTGCGGTTTTTCTCGATGTTCGCGTCGATCTGCGCCTGAACGTCTGCGTTCCAGAATTCGCGGTACTTGGCCGACATGACCGAGTCGTCCTGAGCGTTTGCCCACGCGGTGAGGGTCAAAATGAAGGTGAAACAAAGAAATGAAAGGTGGGATCTCATGGGTTCGTTCCTTTATTTTACGGAGGGACGGCGGCTCGCCGTCCGCGGCCGGCTCGGCCGCAGAAGTGAGAAAAAAACAAAAATTTTAAGCGGCATAAATCGGCGCCAAGGCGTCGTGGACCGCTTTGTACGTCTCGAAAATCTTCGCGTACTTTGCCGTGTTTTCCGGGTTCGGGAACGTGCGGGAGATTTCCTTCGAGCAAATCGAAAGCGCCTCGGGCAGACTCGGGAAAAGCCCCACCGCCGTGCCGGCCATCATCGCCGAGCCGAACGAGGAGTCCGAATTTTCTTTCTGGATCAGCGTCATTCCCAGTACATCGGCCAGAATCTGGCGCCACACCGGACTCTGCGCGCCGCCGCCGATCGCCACCGCGATCTCGTCGTGCGGGATCTGAATGCTCTCC
>JAFTCU010000062.1 GCA_017454585.1 Thermoguttaceae bacterium
AGCCGATGGTAGTACTGCAAGTGCGAGAGTAGGTATTGCCGGTTTTTTTATTTTAAATGCATACGGGGACGACGCTTCCAGCGTCGTCTTAAAAATATTTGATGACGCTGGAAGCGTCATCCCCGCAAGTTTTATTTTTGAGGCGACGCTGGAAGCGTCATCCCCGCAGATCATTTCCTTTCAATTTTCCGGTAATTGATCCACGCCGACATGATGTGCTGGACGTTGTCGATCCGGACGATGTACGCCTTTTTCGGGCCTCCCGGAAGACGCCAGGCCGCCGAAGACGGAAAACCGCCGCGGAGATAATCGCCCTGGATCTGAGCGCGGAGCAGGAACCCGCAAAGCCGGTCAAGGGCCGCGAGGATCTTTTTCTGGAGGGCCGGGTCGTCTTTCATCACGGCGTAAATCGCGATCAGCCCCTCGGCCTTCGTCCCGTTGCTGCACGGGCTGATGTTCCCGCCCATCGAGCCGTCCGCGATGAGGTTTTCCGGCTTCAAGATCTGCGTCGGGAGGACCATCTCCGCCATCTGCCGCGCGTGGAAAATGAGCCGTTTCTTTTCATCGGGCGTGAGGCCATTCTTCGGATTTTCGAGCAGCTTCCGCGTCGCCAGCATCGCCCAGTGGTCAAATTCGGGCACCACTTTCAGATCTTTTCGCGAGTCGGCCAGGAAAAAGAGCGCCTTCTTGCACCCATCGAGCCACTTTTCCTGCGGGTCCACATCATAGAGGTAAAGCAGCCCAAGCGCCGCCTCGCCGGGATAGTACATCGAGATGAACCCGCCGTCGCAGGACTTCGTCGAATAGACGTACTTCGACCAGAAACTTCCGTCTTCCTTCTGCATGTACAGGATGAAATCGCCCATTCCCTGAACGGTTTCAAGCGGCACCGCCCCTTCCGCGACAAGGTCCGTGATCCCGAGCAGCGCCAGCCCCACGGCCCCGACCTTGGCCTGCGGCTCCGGCACGCTTTCCTCCTCCGGCGTCGAAACGATGGTGCACATTCCATCCTGGATTTCGATGCAGTAGTTCTTGAGCAGGTAATCCGCCAGACGCAGCCGGGCCGCGTGCATTTTCGGATTGTTCGGGTTGGCCTCTTCGTAAAGGCGCGTCGAGTAGATCGTTCCCGCATGACGTAAAATATTGTACCGGTTCACGTTCGGCAGAATGCTGGGGTTCACGTGGCGCTCATAGGCCAGCCGGCCCGCGTCGCTGGTATTCGCGATGATGTACCCCGCCGCCAGCTCGATCCCCTCATCAACGTTGACCTGGGCCTGAACCAGAGAAAGAGCAAAAACCAGTACAAGAAAGGCGAAAACGGCACGTTTCATACAAACCTCCAATGGGGAAAAGGGATGATTCCAATTTTTCCAGTTTAGCCGATTTCACGTAAAAAGTCAAGAGAAAATTACGGGGACGACGAATCCAGCGTTATCAGTAAGTGTAAATTTTTTTGACGACGCTGGAAGCGTCGTCCCCTTAAAGTAGTTCTTCTAATGCGTCTTCCAGCTTGCGGTAGTCGTTGACGGTGAAGAACCGGATGTCGGAGTTATAGACCTGCTCGTCGTTTCCGCCGATGCCATAATCGTCGCCGACGTAAGCCACTTCGTCGTGCGTCAGGCCGTGGGCTTTGCAGTACTGGTCCAGGGCATAGTATTTATTGTACGGGTACGGCGCGATGTCGAACGAGCTGGAGCCGCCGATGAAGACCGTGCAGCCGGGAAACGCCGCCACCACGTCGTCGTACATCACCTTGCGCTTGGCGCGGTCCGGGTCGAACGCCAGTTTGTCCTCGATTTTCGCCTTGGTCCCGAGCAGCGGGAACGTGATCATTCCCGAGGCGTGGAATTCGACCGCCTCGCCAGCGTAATCGGTGTAGCCGTATTTCTTTCTCAGGGTGTCACATTCTCTCAGGGCGTGTTCCCGGTCCGGCTCGCAGTGCGCGTCCTCGATGATGTCGAGGGTTTTCGTCTCGGGATTGTAGCGGGAGACCTGCATCCCGTAGTTCCCGATGACGTCGATCGGGAAGCCGTCCATCTGCCCGAAAATACGCAGACACGCGCCGGCGCCGACCATCAAAAGCTGGTACTTCTTCGCGAGACGTTCCAGAACGGAGCGATTCTTCTCTTCGAGCGGCGTGCGGTGCTGGGTCAATGTTCCGTCGAGGTCAAAAGCGATGAGTTTGTATGGCATGAGGTGCTCCTGAAGTATTGATTACCGGTTTCCTTTCGCCCGATTGTGCGTTTTGCAGAGCATCTGGCAGTTTTTGATGTTCGTGGCTCCGCCTTTGCTCCAGGCGGTTACGTGGTCCGCGTCCATATCGCCCGGTTTCCAGATTTTCTTCGCGTTGTCGGTCTTTTCCAAAGCGCAGAGCGGGCAGTTGGAAATCCCGTTTTCTTTGGCCCTGGCGGTTTGTTGGGCGTAAATGGTTTTTTTGGTCGCTTCGTCGAAAACGCGAACATTCAACAAAGCCGGGTATTTCTCGCCCCCGAGAATATACTCGTAAATCCCGGATTTTTGGGTGACATAAGGGTCGGCGAGAAGTTCCTGAACCCGCTTTGAAACGGCCTGAATGTCGTAAGGCGTATTATGGAATTCTTTATAAAGCCGCCCCCATTCCAGGCCGCGCATGGAGCTGTCCGTATCGATGAAGGTGGTCGAGATCCAGTCAATGACCGTGTTAAAGTACGTTTCCAGCTCGGTAATTTTCGTATCTTTCCGGTGTTTGCTCATGTAACCGGAAATGTTTCCATCGCTCACCCAATCCAGCGCGGTGTGTAAAAAGTCCTGACGATTGGCCACCCCTTTAATGTAGGTGCTCCATTTCTGGACGTGGCTATTCTGTGAGTTGCTGAAAACTGCCTTGGCCGCGGTGATGAACGGACCGGAATAAACGGCATTGAGGATCTCCTGCTCGTTGAGCGGCACTCCCGCGATGTTGACGGTCTTGAACCATTCTTTGATTTCCTGTTCTTCACCGTCACAAACATAGACCAAAATCGGATAGTCCAGAATCTTTTTCTGAATCTCATCATCCAGACCGGAAAAATTATGCTCCATCCCGTTAATTTTCACGGCAAATTTTTCGGTGACGAAGCGCCCGAAGCTGGTGATCCTCTGCTGGCCGTCCAGAACTTCAAAACGTCCTTCCGGGGCGGTATTGAAATAAAAAAGTCCGAGCGGATACCCCTTCAGAATCGACTCAATGACCGCGACGTCTTTTTTCCCATCGGCGTAAATGTAATTCCGCTGGTACTCCGGCTGGATCGTAAGTTTCCCGTTCAGACCGTAAAGACCTTTACCTTCGTGCTCATTATAGACGAAGCCTTTGCAAATGTCGCGAATGGTAAAATCGGTTTGAAGTGTGGTTTTCATTTCTTCGATTCCTTCGGGTTGAGGTGGCGAATGAAAATTCGGTGATAAGTGGTCTGAACTCGAATCCCATCCTTCTCATAATAAGGGTGTATCCCATCATCCATTACAATAGCCGGGCATTTCCCGAATGTAGAACCAGTACGTCCATTGGGTTTGCCGTCTTGGGTATATCCGATATATTTACTGTAGTCTTTGCCAAGATTTAAAGTTTGAGGATCGCTTGGAGCACTAATCATACCAACAATTTCAAATTGCTCCGGGCAATATTTATCTAAAAAGGAAACTGGAACACCCATGACACCGCTGTAATCCGATGGGATTGCATCCGTGTAAGGGACTTCAATTGCGTCATAATTATCATAGTGAAGATAATCAGACCGACCTTTTAATTCTTTGTGTTTACTATACTTCAAATTGTCTTCCATAGTCATCAAAGAAAGCGGCTCGTGACGACGGGCATGGTCGAGGTTTGTGAGCCAACAACAGTTCCTGAATTTTACCAAGCCGGTTTGTGGATCATATACCCCGCCGGCATAAGAATTAGCATCACCTAGAGGCTTAAAAAAAGCGTTTCCTTTATGGAATCCATTACCAAGCCACATCTTGTTTTCTTGAATGTATGGGAACACCTCTTTATAGGTGATGGCGTTCATGCTCCCGATGATGAGGAATTTCTTCTTCCCCTTCATGATCCACGCCAGGAACTCGCGGAACATGGAAAAAGGCGGATTCGTGATGATAATATCCGCTTCCTCCCTCAAAGCGGTGACTTCATTGCTTCGGAAGTCGCCGTCCATATCCATATATTTCCATTCCAGATCGTCAATGTCGATTTTGCCGTTCTGGTTCGTGTCGTGGTCCAATACAAAAATTTTCCCGTTTCTTTTGGAACGGTCCGTGTCGTATTCAGGACTTCCAGTTTCAAAATCGGTCGGGTTCCACGAGAGCATCATGTTGTTTTTGCTCTCAATGGCGTAGCTGGTGCTGATGAGTTTTTTCAGGCCGAAGAACTCGAAGTTTTGCGCGAAAAATTTGGTGAAGTTCGACCATTCCGGATCGTCGCACGGGCAGAGGATCGTTTTCCCGCGAAAAACGTCCGGGTCGAACTCCAAATAGGCGTTCACCTCTTTCTGAATGTCGGGGTACTGCGTGTAAAACTCGTCGTTCTTGGCTTTTTTCGCAGCCTGAAGGTTTTCGTTTGGCATAAATTCGCGTTTTAGTTTTGAATTATGGATTGTTGCGGCCGGGCCGGCCGCGGACGGCGAGCCGCCGTCCCTCCGTATTGTTTTATTAGACCACAAACCGAAGAACTTTTCAAGGGGGAGCAGGGGAGAATTTAACGAAACCGGAAAGTTCCTTTAAAAGCAAAACAGCGCAGAGAAAACCCTGCGCTGCTTCGTGTGGTATCGTGGTATAGGGCGGACACTGGGATAAGGGACTCCTATTTAATTGGTTACCATTCAGAAAAGTTATTTCTTTTTCAATACCTACTCTATCGGCATAAAAAGATTTAACCCAAATAAAAAAACAAAATTTCAGTTTGCGCTGGTTGTGAAACTCAGAGAAAATGAAACACATAGGCAAATTGAGAGGAAGTAAATCCCTGCCTGCATCAAAATAAAGAAGATTTTCGTGAAATCAGGCAAAATTTTCTAAACTTCCGAACTGCTCAGAAGAAAAAGTACACCCTACAGGGTTCGAACCTGTAACCTTCGGTTCCGTAGACCGATGCGCTATCCAATTGTGCCAAGGGTGCAAAAAAGGCGCCTTTGCCCTTCCGGACAAAGACACCCCAAAAGGAGAAGTACACCCTACAGGGTTCGAACCTGTAACCTTCGGTTCCGTAGACCGATGCGCTATCCAATTGAGCCAAGGGTGCAGCTTCACGAGGTTTCCCTCAATGATTACTGACAAGTATAACACGTTCCCTTATTTTTTCAAGGGGGGGATGGTGAATTTTCCTCAAGAAAGTGACCATTCGTCAAAAATTCACGAACGTTTTCAAATGTTTCGATTTTGTTGGGAACCATACAGTGGTCGCCGCGGATTTTTTTCCATTCTTTCGCATTATCGAGCCGGGTCGCGGAAATGGCTAAAACTGCGTCGTTTTCCTCGCCGCCAAAATACCCGTCTTCGCCATAACCCGCGAGGATACCGAACTCGCAGCGTGGAAGTCCGTACTTTTCCTTCATTTCCGGACCTTTCATGGAAAGTTGATCCAGGACCGGGATAAGCAGGCCAAGCGGCCCGGCGTTATGGTCACGAGCGACCTCAGCCCCCTGATTCGGAGGGCAGATTTGAACCAGCCGGCCAATGGGAATGTTTTCCGGGCGTTTGTCGTAATTGCCGAGGAAGTACCGCATAATGATGCTTCCCAGACTATGCCCAACGAAATCCACCCGCTCGGCCCCTTCAAGAGAAGCGATGATTTCCGCGAGCTGGTCGGTAGCCTGTTCGATCGTCACAGAAAACGCGGGGTAGGAAACGTTTAAAACCGCCGTGTAATCGCCGGTTTCACGGAACCAGATCGCCATATTTTCGAGCAGGATCGACCCGGAGGCGAAGCCATGCAGGAGGACCAGAACTTTCCCGGATGGCGCGGGAATTTCCTGCCCGGCGAGGATTTTCTCGCAAAATTCCCGGCTTCCACTCGCCCGGCAGACGCCCAATGGGTCCAGAAGCCGGTACTGATCCGCGAGAATGGATTTTTGGATGTGCCACTCTCCGCGGAATTGTACGTCCTTCCAGAAGAAGATCCCGCCCACGGTCTGCGTGTTGGGCGTCGAATCCAATCCGGGAAGCTGGGCGAGTGCGGGCAGGGCGGTGAGTAGCAGGAAAACGAGGCTGAAAATGAGGCGGTGCTTCATAAAACGCTGACGCAAAAAAGAGTCACGGGGTCTGCGACTGCTCCTTCCAAACGGAGCCCAAAACGGCGCCGCGGTAGTCAAACCCGACTCCGCGCAGGTTTTTGTTGAAAGCGGTGCTTGTGTTCCGGTTGAAAAGCCAGATGCACGGGTAATCATCGTAAATCAGCGTGTGGAGCTTCTGATAAATGGCCATTCGTTTCGGCCGGTTGAACTCTTTCAGGCCCTCGGCGAATAGCTCGTCCACCTGCTTGTTCGAGTAACCGATGTAGTTGCGCGCCTCGCCGGTTCCCCAGATGTTCTGCGAGGTGTAGGGGTCGCTGCCGGCCCCCCAGCCGCTCATCACCATCTGGAATTTGTGCTCCTGCTCGCGCTGGCACAGGACGTTGAACTCGATCGACTGGACGTTGCATTCGATCCCGAGCTGGTGCAAGGTCTGGGCGAAGAGGTTGCAAAGCTCGATGCGCTCCGGCAGCGTCGTGGTCAGGATGGTGAATTTGAACGGGAGCCGCGCCCCTTTCCATTCGTGGTCCAGAAGCCCGTCGTTATCGGAATCGACCCACCCGGCCTCGGTGAGAAGCTCGCGCGCTTTGGCGAAATCCTGCTTGATGTACGGAAGATTAGCCGAGTGCGGGAAGAACGGTGCGCTCTCGGCGTAAAGCCCGCGGCACTGAGTATCGAGGCCCTTCCGGTGCACTTTCAGCATTTCTTCATAGTCGAACGCCATGGAAAGCGCCTTCCGGACCCGAATGTCCTGGAAGAACGGGCATTCCGGCATCATGTTGAACCAGAGGGCGAAGTAGGTCCAGCTCGTTGAAGACGCTTTGGTGTTTTTCTGGTAAAATTCCGGTGTGGCCGCCTGAGTCAGCCAAAGCTCGGGCGTGAGGTCCATCACTTCAATGTCGCCGTTCTTGATCTGCATGAACGCCGTCGCCGGGTCGGGCGAGATCTGGAAGTGGACCCGCTCGATGAACGGCTTTTCACGGACCGCTTTGCCTTTGTACATGTAGAAATTCTCGCGGCTTCGGAAAATGATCGACGTGTTCGGAAGGTGCTTTTCCACGACGTATGGCCCGGCCGTGACCGGATTATGCTCCTGCTCCTGGTGGTAGGGCGTCCGGACGAGCGTCGGGTCCTCCGCGATCGTTTTCTCGTAAATGTGCTTCGGAATGACCGGGAACGAAACGTTCATCGGGCTGATCGGCATCGCCTCCTGGTGGAAGAAAACCAGCGTGCGCTCGTCGTACGCCTTCACGCCAAGAAGGAGGTCCGTCCCGGAACGCATCGCGAAGATCGGAACGGCCGAACTCATGATCACGTTGTACGAAAACTCCCAGTCATAAGCCGTCACCGGCTCGTCATCGGACCAGAGGAGATCGTCGCGGATCACGATTTTGTCCATGAGGTGATCGGCACTCGATTCCCACGAAATGATCGCGTCGCTGTTCCCGACGTACTCCATCGTGTCCTTGCGCATCGACAAAAGGCTGAGCTGCGTGTACTCCATGGCCTCGTAGTCGGGCTGCGTGCTGAAAAAAAGGGGGTTGAATGACCCGACGTCTGCGCTCATGTGGCGGTAAAGCTCCCCACAGTAATCGACCTCCGGTGAGTCCTGATCGGGAGTCATTCCTGAGCGGCTCGGGATCCGCTGAAACGCGTCGATGATCTCGTCGTTGTTCTCCTGCGATGTGTTCTGCATCTTGCGGACCTCATCAAGCGGCTTTTTCGGTTCGGGGGTCGGCGTGTAGTAGTCGTACATCAGGTCGTAGCCGTTCAGGACCGGGTTTGGGAGCCAGCCGCCGGCTTCCTGAGCGAGTTTTTCAACGTCCTCGAGTGTGGCGGGATAGGTGAAATGATTCTCTTCGCGGATGGCGTTTCCCAAGTCGCCCAAAACGAACGTGCCGGGAACTTTTTCAGCGGTTTCGGCGGACTGTTCAGCCGGTTGAGCCGATTCGACGGAGGCCGATTCTGATTTGAATACATCCCCAAACGCCCACACGAAAATGCAGAGAGTCGCGAGAATCGCGAAGGTATTAATTGAATTGGCAAAGGTGATTCTTTGATGAATGTTCATGGTAAAACTCTTATGTTTTCAGGGAACGGAGACCGAATCAACGCCGCGTCCTGTAAATCTGGCTTGCTTCCCGGAGTCGGGCTTGTTCTTGAGGGGTAAGACTTTGCATCCCGTACTGCGAAATTTTCCTCAGAAGGGCTTCGACTTCGGCTTCCAGCTTGCGGAATTCCTCGTCGCGGCGCAAGTCGGCTTCACTTGGCGAGGCAGAAGCGTAGCCGTAGGAATCATCTTCGTAGTCGTAGTCATCGTCATCATACGCACGTCTGGGCGGGGGATTGTAAGGCTTGATCCGCGGCCGGCCGTGCCCGAAAATCGAGCAGAAACGGAAGTGGAGCAGGTAGTAAAGGACCGCGAAACCTGCGCCGGCGAGGTGGACGCTGTGCGCGATGTTGGAACCGGAATTTTGCGTTCCCATCAGGTCCAGCACGACGATCAGGATCCCGACGGCAAAAGCAGGCATCGGGATGATCCCCCAAATCAGAAGCATCTGGCGTGGGAAATTGATCGCGAAAAGGATCACGACGGCCGTTACGCCGCCGCTCGCGCCGACGCAGGGAGTCCAGAGCATTTGGAGGAGTTGAGGTTCCGAAAGCTCGTTCGCGTGCATCACCGCCGTCAAGTAGCCGCTTCCTGCCCAGTAGATCCCGCCCAGCAGGATGGAAACCAGGTAGAAAAAGAGGAATTCCCGCTTTCCGTACAGCGCCTCCACTGCCTGCCCGAGGAAGAAAAGCCCCAGCATATTTCCGAGTACATGCCAGACAGAATTTAGATCGTGGCAAAAACCGTATGTCAGAAACCGGTACCAGTGGGTCGGGTGAGGAAAATCGATCGCGCGCAGACAGCACCATTGGGAAATATGCCCCTGAAGAAAAATCGAATCCAAAAGCCACACGACGACGTTAATGACTATGATGTAAAAAAGGGCAGAATGTTCCTGACGATAGGAACCCGTTTGAAAGCCGGAATCACGGTAGTAGTCCCGATCCTGAAAACCCATTTGAACCATCCTTGAAGAAGAGGAAAAAATCAAGTCACAAAATTTTCCCCATTTTACACGATTTTAGGCGGTTTGGCAAGGTGCCGAAAGAAGTTTTTGACCGTTTTTTGAGAATTTTTTTCAATTTTTCATTGACCGATAAAGACGACAACGTCAAAAGGGAGGCCTCGTTTCCTCAGCCTCCTGGCGTGTGTGTTCGTGACAGATTTTCGGGTTCAGTGTGTTAGCTCAACGCACGTTAGCGGGGACCTGGACCTGATTGACGCTCTTACCGGTCGAATCGACCATCTCGTAGCCGAGGAGCTGATTATTTTCGTCGTAAACCGCTACACGGGCGTAACCGCTGGCATCGACCGCGACCGCACCATCTTGCGGAGCCGAAGGAGCTGGAAGCGCCGGGGCCATCGGTGAGGTTTGAGTCTGGGCGACGGACGCGGTACGGTACTGCGTCTGGCTCGGGAGTTTGGCGCTTGGTGCCGGAAGAGGCTGCGTCGTCGATGGAGCCGGAGCAGGCATGACAGAAGGAGCCACATCAGGCGCAGGGGACGGCTGCATTTGCGGCGCGTTCTGAGGAACGGGACGGCCGTTCTGATCCACAAATTCCTGGATTTGGCCGTGGGCTCCGCAAGTCGCGCAGCCGCCGTTGAAAGCGGTCCCGCAGCGCATACGCGCCAGATTGGAGCAACCGCCGTTCGCGTAAACTGGTCCGCAGTAGTCGTACGGCGCGCAGCAGAGGCTGCACCCGGTCGAGAGCCCCGCCAAAACCAAAATTCCAGAACACAGAATCAGGGAAACGAATTTTTTCATAATTTTATCCTCACACACACGATTTTAAAAGTGAATCCATTCACTTTTGATTTTCTTTTTGAGTATATCGGCCGCAAAATCGTTAAAATTAAGAAAATCTTCGTAAAAGTTAAAAAATATTTTATCGTTAAAGTTTGTGCAGATTAATATCGTGAGAAAAATCAGAGAAAGAAATTGGCGAGCGGTGGCAGTAATGCCACCGTATTTTGGGGAGTGCGGCAATACAGAAGCCGAAGGCTTCCTTTGCCGCTTTCACTTAGCGTTCAAAAAATTTTACGACGAAAAAAGGTTTTCGCGTGGGGAACGTTCAGTCCGCTTCAGCGGCAAACGCCTCTACGAGGCAGAATTGCCGCAAGGGAAAGGAATGAAGGCCGCTCGCGGCTGTATCTTCGCACTCCACAAGACGGCGCAGGATGCGTCGTTTAAAGGCCCCCTCTCCGAGGGCTGGCTCGCGCAGCGAGACGGGGGAGTTACGCGAGCCCACCATTTCATTCCCCCCTGCCCTTCGGACCACCCCTCCATGAGGGGGCTTTAAATCTCACCCCAGCTTCAGCATATTATTGAGCGCGATCCGGGCGTCAGCGGCGATCTCTTCCGGGACCGTCACGACGTTTTCCAGCGTGCCGTTTTCGAGCTGCTCCAGCGCACGGAAGAGGGCCGGCAGCGTGTTCCGCGCCATGTTCACACACGGGTGCGGCTCGCCGAGGTGCTGGATCTTCAGCTCCGGATGCGTGTTTTTCAGACGCTCGACCAAATGCGACTCCGTGCCGATGATGAAAGACTCGCCCGGCTGCGCGTTCTGGATCTCCTTGATGATGAACGCCGTGGAACCGGCCGAGGCGCTTTGCGAAACGACCGCCTGCTTGCACTCGGGATGAACGACCAGCCGCGCGTCGGGGTTTTGGGCCTTCAGCGTCCGGGCGGTTTCGGGGTTCATCTGGTGGTGGACGTGGCAGAAGCCCTCCCACAAAATCACGCGGGCGTTTTCCAGTGCCGCTGCCGGCGCGCCTTCTTTTTTCTGCCAAAGGATGATTTCCTCCGCCGGGATCCCCATCGCCAGCGACGTATTGCGGCCGAGGTGCTGGTCCGGGAGGAACAGAATGCGGCGTTTCTGGCTCAAGGCCCACTCGAGCACGCGCCGGGCGTTTCCGGAGGTGCAGACCGTTCCGCCGTGACGGCCGCAGAACGCCTTCACGTCCGCCGAGCTGTTCACGTAGGTCACGGGCAGAACCTCGTTTGTATCGATGAGCTGGCCGAGGCGGTTCCAGCACTCGTTCACCTCGCGCATCGTCGCCATGTTCGCCATCGGGCAGCCGGAGAGGAAATTGGGGAGGAGGACCGGGACCCGTTTCCCGCCGCGTCGGGCTACTTTCTCGGGACTGTTCGCCAGAATGTCGGCGGTCTCGGCCATGAAATGCACGCCGCAGAAAATGATGGCTTCGCACGTCTCGTTGGAGGCCGCGAGCTGGCTCAACGCCAGACTGTCCCCCTGACGGTCGGTCAGCGCGATCGTTTCGTCCGGAATGTAGTAGTGCCCCAAAATGAGGAGTTTTTCGCCCCAGCGGGCGCGGGCTGCCTGAAAATCTTCGAGGGTTTCGATTTGCATGGGTGAAGCCTTCATTGGTCTTGAATGATTCGGAAAGTGCCAGATTTTCCTGATTATAAAACTTTTTTCTGAAATTTCAAGTGGAGACTTCCCTTTTTTGTCAAGAAACAGGGAATTAAGTGGAAATTTGACCGGGCCTTAGTACGGATTTTCGATCGCGTCCCCAAGTATCGCGATTTCCTCGATCGTCCAATCTTTCGTAAACTCAAAGCAGGCCGCCATGTAAGGACCGAACACCCAGACGAAAACGGCCGCGGCCAGGAAAACGAAAAAACCGATGGCGGCCAGAAGCAGCGCACAGTGCAGAAAGTCCTTGATTCGCTTCATCGGAAACCTCATTCATTAAAAAAGTTTGGCCCTGAATGACTTTCCGATTTGGCAGCGTGCAGAAAAAAAGGACGCTGCGGTTTGAACTCAGTACTCGTTCCAAACCCTCGACCAAAAGGGCGCCTTGCGGCGGAATTTTCCTGCTGAAGCACGCAACGCCCTTATGGCGTTACAATTTGCTCCAGTCAGAAACCCCCGGTTTCCCGGTTGGTCACGATTTCTGTTTTTGTTCAAACAAATCGCAGTCTTAAATCAAAATCTCAAATTGAAATCAGGATTTGAGTTCAGGTCCTCCTGAAACGGGGAATTTAAACAAAAAATGAATTCGGTTCGATGTTCACCCTTCGACTGAAATATTATATACGAACTTTTTGAAAAGTCAAGGCTTTTCAGAGAAAATTTCCCCCTGCTTGACAAGAACCGGTTCACGGGGTAAAATGGGTTTTCAGTCATCAGTCACCAGTTTTCAGTTTTCCAACTGACCACTGAAAATTCCCAACTCACCCACTAACCCAAGGAAACCCCCATGAAAAAAATTCTGACTTCTTGCCTCGCCCTTCTCGTTTTGGGCCTTTGCAGTGTACTTTATGCCGAGAATCTGGCGGTCCAGTCCATCTCCGGCCTCGACGAAACGGGCTGGCGCTCCTTCTGGAAACCGCGCTTTGAGGAGAAATTCCGTCAGGCGGAAAGCGGCCCGATCGACATCGTGTTTCTGGGCGACTCCATCACGAATTTCTGGGAAGGAAACGGCTCCGAAGCCTACAAAAAATGGTACGCGGACCGGAAAGTTCTGAACCTTGGCTTCAGCGGCGACCGTACCCAGCAGACGATCTGGATCGTGAAAGACTCCGGGATCCTCGAAAAAATCGACCCGAAACTTTTCGTCCTGATGATCGGCACGAATAACGTGGGCTGGGGTGAAACCAATCCAGCCCAGACGCTCGAGGGGATCCAGACGATCCTGAAGATCGTGCGAGAAAAGAAGCCCAACGCGAAGATCGTTCTGTTCGAGGTCTTCCCCCGCGGCGCGAATAATCAGGACGGAATGCGTCAGCTCGTGAACGAGATCAATAAAGGGATCCCGGCGTTGTGCGACGGGGAGAATATTTTCTTCGCCTCGATCAACTCGAAACTTCTCGAAGCAGACGGCGAGACCCTCACGCGCGACACGATGCCGGACCTGCTCCACCCGGGGCCGAAAGGCTACGAGTACTGGGCCGAAGCGATCGAGCCGTACATCAAAAAATTCGTTGAGAAGTAATCAGAGGAAGTTTCAAAAACCTCCCATTCCAAACACCAGATCCGTTCCAATTTAACCTTTGATTTAAACACGGATTTTCACGGATTCAAAGGGATTAAAATGATTTCGTTTTCATGGATTATAAACCAGGAAAAACATTTAAAAATCCTTTTAAATAATCCGTGGAAATCTTTTTAATCCGTGAAAATCCGTGTTTAAATTGAGGTTTGAATCAGGCAGCGCTTGTGCACTGGAAAAGGGTTTGAGGCTTTTTTGGACTTCTATTAATTAATTTTCCCCTTTCCTTTTTATGGAGTTGATCATGAAAAAAATATTTACCTCCCTGCTTCTTCTTTTCCTCATGGTCGGTTTTGCGGCGGCTGAGGATTTCGACTTTTACGTGAATTTCCACCGCGGTGGCGGCAACGAAAAGCCCGAAAACACGCTGGAAACGTTCCTCTGGTGCTGGAACCTCGGCGTCATTCCCGAGGGTGACGTTCAGTACACGAAAGACGGCGTCCCGGTCATGTTCCACGACTCGAACATTAACCGCATGGTCTGGCAGGTCCCCGAAGAACTGAAGGGCAAAAGAATCGCAGACTTCACGTGGGACGAGATCCGCAAATTCGACGTCGGTTCGCACCGCGGTCCGGAATACGCCAACCAGCACATTCCGACGATGGAGTCGATCTTCTGCGCGATGGCCAAGTTCCCGGAGCGTCTGTTCTACCTCGACGAAAAAGGTCTGACCGAGGAAAACCTGAAGCAGATCGCCGGGCGCGTTCACCACTACGGGATCGAGAAGCAGATGTTCTTCACCTCTGGCAGTTACGACCACATTCTGAAGTGGAACGAGATCTGCCCGGACGGCGTGGGAATGCTTTGGCTCGGTTACGTCTGGACCAAGGACAAAACCGCGAA
>JAFTCU010000063.1 GCA_017454585.1 Thermoguttaceae bacterium
CCCCAAGTTCGAGTGAAAACTTTTTCTCCCAAATACAACACGTGCTTTTCGCCACACCGACTTTTTCCGAAATCTCTTTCAGGGAGAGGCCCGCCGCCCGTAACCGCATAAACTCTTTTTGAGTTTCCAAACTTTTCATATAATCCTCATTCCTGCCAAAGTAAAGAAGTTTTCCCACTGATTTCAAGTATAACTCAAATCCGCATTTCGTCAAGAGTTAAAACGGAGAAAAGGCCGCGGAAATGCGAAATAATCCCTTTTAGGGACTACAATAACCCCCAGACCGAAAAAACGGCTTTCTGTATGAATATTGTCTGAATATAAACAACCTCCGGCGAAACCTAACTCACCGGAGGAAAACGGAGCCTTGTAAGAAAAGAAACCAATATTCAAGCAAGGCCGCGGGCCGTCATCGAATCGGAGCGAACCAAGAAAGAAGTGAAACCAATCTGGACGGACCCCGCACCCCCAGCCGAAACGCCGCGGGCCTGAATCAATCCGCCGGAGCCGTCACGGGTTTCTGAAATACGATCCTATAACCTACTCCCGATTCATTTTCAATCCAAAACGGCAAACCTGCTTTTTCCAGTTTTCCATTGAGTTTACTGATTGAATTATAAACGGTCCCTCTTGCTATATTGGGATTACTCCAAACGCTTTCATTTATTGATTCAATCGACAAAGAGGAATTTTGACGCGACAAAACACCAATTAAACGCCTCTCCACACTGGTTAAATTTTCAATCCGCTTTCTATCACAAAAAATCGCTGTCCCGTCATCGTAAACACGAATCCTGGTATTCGTCTTTTCCTCTACCATTTCTTTGAGTTTAGAGCAAAATTCCTCCACTATACAGAAGTCGATTACTCCCCGCCCGTCCATCATCTTGAAACTACCAACCATTTCAAGGAACAAAGCTGGATCAAATTCAATCCATTCCTGCTTTCTCTGTTCCCGTGCAATCCGGTTTAATAGTGCTTCCATAGTTCACTCCAATCTGAAATAAATTTTCTTCTGGTTTGCTTTCCCCTCCGTCCGTCCGCCTTTTCGTTCGCGAACCAGAGAGGGGTTTAAGGGGGGAGAGGATTTGAAATCGGAACGGAATTAAATCAGGCGAGTAGCCCCCGTTTAAGCCCCCGCCCCCTGCCAAACATCGTAATTAACGGACTCTAACAAACCCCCTAGAGTATCGGGACAGGTGAATTTCGGTTCACCTGTCTTTTTTTATTTTCTTGTTCGTGCGTCTCAAGTGCCCTTTTTTACGACACTTGAGACACACCTAAAAATTTTCTTTGCGTTTCCTTTCTATTGATTGATTTTCATTTCTTCCCGGTTTTCTCCCCGGTGTACTCCCCGGTGTGGTCCCCGGTGCCCTCGTCTGAATCTCGCGGAGACTCCCGACGAGAGGCCGCAGGATAATCAAATTCGGGAACCTGAAAATAATTTTTTTCGCTAATTTGCTGAGTGTGCCCGAGCCACTTGCAAACCGTCGCAATCGGGTAACCCATCCGCTGGAGTTCTGAATCTCGAGTCGCCCGCAGATTTTGGAAAATCTTCGGCCAGACCGGAAGGCCCGACCGTTTCAGAATCCCCGTCAACTCTTTCCGCAGGAGCGCTGCACAACTTTCCGACTGTTTCAAGTCCGGGAAAACCTTTTCAGTTTTTGCCGGTTCCCGTCCCAGGACTTGCACGAGCTCCCGCCGGTATTCGTCAACGGCCCGCCGGATTTCGGGGAAACACGGAATCAGCCGCGTCGTAAACTCGCCCCGTTCCTGTTGGGAGAGGCTCGTTTTTTTGGGAATCTTAATCGTGATTCGATCGGGCTGAATATCGGCCCAGGTCATAAAAGCGATTTCTGACGGAAGCCGCAGACCGCCCCAGCGGCCGAAACTGAAAATCAGTTTCATTCGGACATCCGGGCACGCGTCCAGGACCTGACGCGCGAGTTCTGGCCCGATGTAAAAATCCCGGGAGCGGCTCGTTTCCGAGCTTCCCTTGAAATCCTGAAACGGATTTTTTTCAAACCAGCCGAGCCGGATTCCATCATTAAAAAGGCCCTTCAAATGCTTGATTCTGCGCCCCCAAGTGCCTATTGGATATTTAGACTGCATAAGGGTATAAACACGATTGGCCATTAAAGGAGTGACGAAATCGGCCCGTTTTTCAAGCACTTTCTGAATTTCTTTTTCGTTGACTTTATAATTTCCCGGTGGCTGATTGGCAAGGAAACGGACCATCATATTCACCGCAACGCGGCGATTCCGGGAAGTTCGAGCCTTTGGAATCCGCCCGTTGATTGGAAACGTGACGAAATGCTCAATCAGTTCCCCAAGGGTCCCACACTCAACGCGAGGTTCAGCAAGGCCAGCTTCGACGAGTTTTTCATAGAAACTGCGTTTGCTCTGCCATATCTTTTTCAACCATAGCTGAGTTTGAATCGAAACCCCGCCAAGCTGGGGAGCAGCAAGCAATTCTTCAAGTTTATATTTAGTAAATTCCGCCTCTTTTCGGGTCGGGAAATCATAAAAGCGCTTGCGTTTATGATTGACTACGATTTCAATTCCAAATGAATTCCAATGTTTGTTTTTAAATATTGAAGCCATTTCAATTCCTTTCTAATATATCAAAATTTATTCGGGTTAGCAATACCCCCGAACTGAAATTTCAACAAAAATCGGAAACTTTTTCCGCTTTCCGATTTCGGGAGATCCAATCCTGAACATCTTCCAACAGAAAGCAGACTCTCCGGCCGACCTGAACCCACGGAAGGCCCTGATGGGTGCGCAAATTGTCAACGTGCCGAAGTGAGCAGTGAAAAAGTTTCGTTAAGTCCTCACGCGTCAACAGCTGCGGCATTTTTTGTTCCGGGTAATTTTGCCCTAAATCCTGAGAGTTTTCCTGATTCATCTTTTCAAATCCTTTCTAATTTTGAATCATTTCCGCCCCAAAATGCACCTTGCAGTTTGGAGACGAAAAGGAGAACTCTCTAATATCGGCAAAATTTTAACAAAATTCTTTCCGGTACAGTAAAACTTTAGAAAAAATCCAAAATAAGTTTGAAATTTTCCCCAAGTGCCGTAAATCAAGGACCCTATGAATAAAAAAACTTTTTCAAAAACTCGATAATTTGGGCAAAATCGCCCTATTTCCTGTACCAATCAGACGCGCATTTTACACAATTTCCCAGCCGCCCCCCTCAAAAGCCCAGAACTCCGGGAAGCCCAGCGGGGCCAGGCCGTCCTGAATTTCTTCAAGCGTCGAATAGTCCGGCTTTTTGGACTTCGTAAACCCCCGAACCACCTGATTGAAAATCTGTTTTTCCATTACTTTGTTAAGGGTCTGCTCCGCCTTTTCGGCCACGACCTCGGTATAGTATTTCACCAGCTGCGCCGCGTCGAAAACCTTTTCCAGCGTAAACGAAGCCGCCGACGCCAGGCACCCAAGGGCCTGCTTGACCAGCCGTTCCGCCGATGGGGGCGCGGGGAGAGGTTTATATTTTTTCAGGTCGTCCCGACTTCGGGTTTTAGGCCGGGTTTCTGCGAAATAATACTCAAACGCCGCCCGCGTGCGTTCCCAAATCGGCGCGTTCGGGATTTCGTTTTCACTTCCTCGCACTTTGTCCCGGGCGAGAATCCGGAACCAGTCGCGGGAAGCAATTTCGACCAGGGCCGCGGCCGAGTTTCGCAAATCGTCGAACGTTTCGATTCCATACCGCCGCAAATACACACGCCGAAAGCGAAATTCCACACGCGTTAAATCCTTTGGAACCTCCGCCATTTCATCGCCCAGGAACGTTTTGCAAAAAGTATCATAATAAACCGGATCACTCGTCATTACTTGCCGGTGTTTGTCATAAATGCACAGTTCGCAGTTATTTGAATGAATAGTCAAGGTTTCGATTTTCCCGGTTTTCAAATTCGTGATAGTTTGAAAAGTACCCCGGCATCGAGTGCAGACCCGCGGCCCCGCCTGAATCGCCTGAACAAAATCTGTAATGGGAGCCAGGAGCATTACTTGCATATCGACGCGGGAAATGTTCTCCTCTTTCAGAGTAAATCCCTCAGCCGCCAGGCAGTCTTTAAGCGTATCGACCGCCCTGAATAAATCCGTTCGCGCCAGGCACTCGAACCCGAAGCGGACGCAGACCGGCGGAATGTTCGTTTTGGGGTTGCTATGAATGTAAAGTTTCACGCCGTGGCTCTCCATCACATATTTATATTTGTAAAAGCCGAGCCCCGCCCCTTTCTCGTGAACGAGCCAGACAAACCCGCCGAACGAAATATAAGAATCTGCGGTTTTTTTATCGTCTGCCGCCTGCCTTGCTTTGTCGAGTTTCTGGACCAGAGCGGGGAAGAAATTCGGGTCCCACTCTCCCGAAAACGACGCCTCGCAGCCGCCGTCATAACCGCCCCAGCCGGTCGGGAAATGGTACTTCACAGGGCCGGTGTTACTGGCAGGGCCCTGAACGGTTTTCGGCGTGGTCGCGTGGTCGCCCTCTGGCTCGGCGCCGTTCGCAATGGTTTGCGAATCGGCACCTTCGCCGATCGGGCTCCCGACGCTCCCGGCAACGGAAGCCGAAACCGAAAAAACCTGCGGCTTTTCATAAAACTCCAAATCTAACTCATCGGGAACCATAAACGGATGAGCGTTCTCCTCTGCGTAACGTTCCGCGAAATCTTCCAGGTCTTTAGA
>JAFTCU010000064.1 GCA_017454585.1 Thermoguttaceae bacterium
GTACGAGATCGGAACGGGAAACAGCGAACTGCTCCGCCTCATTGAAAACCACCACGAGGGCGTTAATATGCCGGAAGACGAGCAGAAGATCATCCGGTGCTGGCTCGACGCGGGCGCAAACTACGCCGGGACGTACGCCGCCAACGCCTCGGGCGGTCTGGGCTACTACATGCAGAACCGGAACGTCCGGAACGACAAAGACTGGCCGGAAACCGCCGCGATGGAAGAAGCCATCACGCGCCGCTGCGACCCGTGCCACTGCCCAACCGAGAAGGACCGCGAGATCGGCCGGTACAATCTGTACACGGACTACAAAGTGGACCATTTCCAGCCGCACCAGCAGAACCTTTTCGTCGCGCACACGCTCACGGAGGATAATGGAAAGTTCAACCGCCACGTGATTTTTGATCTTTCGTACCCGGAACAGTCCAAAGCCGTGCGCGGTCCGCTCTCGAAATCCGCCGGCGGGCTGGGAACGTGCGAGGCGAAATCGGGAAAAGTCATTTTCGCCGACACAAACGACCCGGACTACAAAACGATCCTGGCCTGCATCGAACGCGGCCGCCGCTACATCCTCGAGGAGGACAATCGATTCAGCATGATCACCCCCAGCCCGAACAATGGGCGCGACTGCCCGCAGAGATTCGTTCCTCGCTGGGCCTACTTGCGTGAAATGATCAGTTACGGCCTGCTCCCCATCGACGCTGATCCCAACGAGTCGTACGACCCGTACGAACTGGACCGGAAGTACTTCGAGGCGCAGTGGTACAAACCCGTTAAGTAACGAATAATGAAGAACGAATAACGAATAATGGGGAACAGAGAATGAAAAAGTTTTTTTGCTGCCTCCTTTACGTTTTGCTTTTCCTCGTCCTCCTCATTGGCGGTCTGGGACTCTGGTTCTGGCACGCGGCCAAGCAGGTCCCGGAATTTTACAAAGAGCTTGAAATCTCGGAAGAGTCACGCCAGGACGCTGAAAAAGACAGTCAGGCGATGGAGCAGAAAGTCCAGTTACTCCGCCACAGGATGAAACTCGGAAGGATCTGGCTTCTGGAATTTTCGCAGGATGAACTGAACCACTGGCTCGCGATCGCGATCGGCGAGAAACGACCGGGGATGATCCCGCACCAGTTGAAAAATCCGCGCTGCGTGATCCTTTCCGACCGGATCCAGGCCGGCGTGACGGTCGATGCACCGGAATATAAAGGGGTGGTTTCTCTGGAATGTGTGCCGGTAATCAGTGAACCCAATGTCATAGAGGTGGAACTTTTGAGCGTTTCCGCCGGTTCCATCAAAATGCCGGGAAAACTTGTCCGGAAAATCATCCAACGTGGCGCGGCTTCTGCCTCGCTTCCCGTTGAGGTTTTGGACCGGGACGGGAAAATGGTCCTTCGTATGCCGCTGCGTAAAGGTGACCTGGCGTTTGAAAAGCATATTATTCAAGTGAACACGCTCACATTCAAGGACAAGAAAATCCTGATCACCGGGACGATCGTGGATGAAGTAAAGGATTAAAACGCGCCGAATTAAGTGCCGCCTAATACTCGATCCGGATTTTTCCGATGAGCTTCGCGGCAGGCAAAAGCGTCCCGGCAAGCGTCGCGGTGGAAAAACTCCCGGCGTTGATCCTCAGATGATTCACGCCGACGAAACCTTTCCCGATCGTCGCATCAAACGGGACCCAGCGGCCGTTCACGTACAACTCGTTCCAGACGTGCCACGCCATCTTGCCGGAATCCTTTTCGTAAATCAGTCCCTGCACGATCCTCGCGGGGATTTTTCGGTTTCGGGCCAGCGCCGCCAGGAGGACCGCGTGTTCCGTGCAGTCGCCCGACGGGTTCGTCGCCACCTCGAGCGCAGTCACAAACCCCCGCGAGTAATTTTTATTCACAATGAACTCAAAGACAAAACGTTCCAGCGCCGGCGCCAGTTTGGCCGGGTCGGTTTCTCCCGGAAGAACGTTTTGGGCCAGGGCAGCAATTTCGGGCGCGTCCGACTGGATCATCGGCCCCGCGGAGGTTTCGTCTGACGTGGGAGTCTGCGTCTCACCACTTCCCGGCGCGTCCTCAAAGCGCTCGCCGCCGGAATTTCTGACCGTGATTTTGAGGTGAAAATCGTCAAGAGCCTCCACCTCCTGAAAGTCGGAACTCTCAAAAAGCCCGCGAATCGATTCATTTCCCGTGGCCGAAACCGTGTACGTTCCCTCCACGTCGTTCACGAAGTCGGCGGTTTTTCCCTCCGTCAGCTTCAGCGGAACGTTCAGGTTTTCCGCGAAATCAAACGATTTTTCCAATTCAGAGGCCGGTTTTCCCCCGGTTGGCGCGGGCGGGTACTGGCCGGTCTGCGTAAAACGCGCAAGTTCGGCCTTCGAAACACGCCACGACGCCAGATTCATCAATGGAGAAAAACGTTTCCAGACCAGGCCTTTTCCATCACACCAGAGCGTCTCGTTCTGGGTCTGACCCGGGTCCGGACTTCCATCGGCCTGAAGCATCTGGGAGTGGGTTTCCACCCGTAAAAGCGGGAATTCCGCGCCGCTGGGAAGTTTTGTGTTTTCCGCCGCTTCCGCGTGAAGATCGACCAGTTCCCACCGCAGCATCGTGGGATTGAAACGCACGAGCCGCCGGGTTTCACCGAGTTTCAGCGGCTGGAGCAACAGTCCGGTTTCTACGCCATACCCACCCGAGACGGATTCCCTCGGCAAGTCTTCCGGCAAAACCGTTTTCACGCTTTGCGCCTGGGTCATATTCTGGCTCTGGACCTTCACATCAAGCGAAAGATTCCGTCCATCGCTTTTCGGCTCGCCCGTCTCATAAACCATCGGAGCGCCGCCCATTTCGATTTGGGTCCTGGATCCCAGAAACCTTCCGTTTTTTGCGAGGTGTTCGGAATGCGTGACGCTGGCCGTCACGTTTTTCCCGTAACGTTTGATCTCCAGTGAGGAATAATTCTCCACTTCAAGAGTCTCGCCAACGCGAAAAACCTGACGTTTCTCCGTTCCAACGTACACAGAATCGGCATAACACAGGAACGAAGCGTTTTCAAGCTCTTCTCTCTGGGGCGGAACAGAGACTGGGGTGGATTCCATTTTTTTCTCCTCCCGACAACCGGTTAAAAAAAGGAAAATCGTCAAAAGGCAGGCGGCAGTAAAACGGACTTTCATTTTGGATTTTCGGAAGATTTCTGAATTGATGGGCAATTTGATCGAGATGTAAAATCACCACTCCCAGGGCCATTACCATGGAAGCAGATTTTTCATCTTTTTCATGTAGGATTCCTTTTTCTCCGGTTCATCTTCATCTTCCGAATGGGCTGAATTCTTCTGGAAACTCGGAAGTTTCGGAGGCGAAGGAAGTTTCGGAAGAGGCGGCAGATTGGGACGCTGACCGAGGTGAGGAAGCTGAATACCTGATTTCTCCGGTACGGTTTCCACGACCGGCAGATTCTTCTCCGTATTTTTCACCGCGAGCGGATTCGTTTGAGGCGGAGTGTTCGCACCGATGTTTTCCCTAAGGAAACGCATCCAGTAACACTCCAGCGCACTGACACAAGGCGCTATTTCGTTCCTGGCAATACGATCCTCAACCCTCGAAAAAATAGCCTGAAGCTGATGAATTTCCTCAGTCGAAAAATGCACGGCCATGAGCTGAATATTATCGAGCCAAACACTTCCCGGGCCGTAAAGTTCAAACCCAAGGCTCAGCTG
This sequence comes from Thermoguttaceae bacterium, assembly GCA_017454585.1. Next base: position 3,707 of record JAFTCU010000064.1, read on the forward strand.
CGTCTCTTTCTCCAGCGGCAAATCGTTCATCTGAACGGTAATTTGTTCCCACTCACGGCCAGGTAAAGCCCCGCTGCCCGACAAATTGGCAGTTCGGGAAAAAGTTCCGTTTTTCGTTTTTCCTTCAAGGATCAAACGCAGAGGGGGGGAGGTCCCATTTCCCTGAGATTTCAGCCACAGAAGGATCGTCAGACGGCCGGTTGGATTCACTGCAAACGAGTGGCTCATAATTCGGACTGGTTTTCCGGAGCTGTACAAGTGGAGGGAATTTTCCCCAAATTGCGAATTTTCCGAAGCCACCAGCTTCGCGCCAGAGGCAAGCCCCCCACCGGATTCTCCGTCCGAATAAGAAATGAACTGCCCACTGGACCTTTCATTTTGAGAGGAGACTGGCACATACTGCGCGGGGAAAGCAGGAAAAGTAACCGACCAAAATGGGATCGGCTCATCTTTCAACACCTGCGTTTCGAATCCCGGATTCTTCATCCCAAGATAAAAAGTTGGTTTTTTCAGGCATTCAATGAAGTATTGAAGACGCAAATACTCTTTCTGAAAAACGACCTGGGCTTCTGGTGAGACCTCTGTCTCCGGGTCGAGCATCATGAAGGGCGAGCCGGCAAACCGTACCGCCTCGATTTGGTACGGCACGAGCTGAACCCTCCAAAAAACGCCACGATCATCTTTTTCCAGCGGCGTATAGGTTCCGTTTTCCAGACGTTCGACCTGGTTGGGAAGTGTATTTGCAAGCTGATTTCCCGCACCAGCCTGTTGGTTCAGGGATGGCTGGAGATAAACCCGCGCTTTCACAGGGAACGGCGTCACGTTGACGGCGTAAGCATAATTCATACCCTGAAGTGAGCAAAAACGGAAAATGACCGGCTGCGATTTCATGACACTCATCCCGCTGGTCATCGCGGAGCTGAAATGAACAGCCGGGAGCTGATTCAACATCCGGATCGTTCCGCGAAGCGCTTCTTCTTTTCCGAAAACAGGGTTCCATCCTCCCTCAATAATCGTAAACGCATCGAGCATCGCGAGGGTTTCCGCGTAGGGGTGGCGGGCTTCTGCGGTCGTTTGCGCATAAGTACTCGCCATCCAGGTGAAAGTCGGTGTAAAAGGGCTTGCTTTATCAAACGACTCCAAACGTAAAATTTCCGGCGCGTGATAAAAAACCGCCGAAGGTGAATTCTGATCCTGAAACAGCCGGAACGTCCCAGGAGTCTGCGCCCACTGCAGGTCACCCGCCTGTTCTGCGAGGGTTCGATTCGTTATAATTTTTTGAGGTCTGGAAAGAATCAGATTGGGGATCGTTTTGAGTTCTCGCGCATCCAGACCAAAACATAGCAGCGCGTCCTGAGCCGAGCAAATCCCATCCAAACGCGGAAGAAACTCAGGATACGCCTCAACAGAAAAAAGGTCTGTTCCGTTGAGGTAAAGTTTTGCGTCTTGAATATTGCTTAAAAGAGCGGCGGCACGGCGATAAAAATGCGTCATTCGACCCACGCGCCAGACAAGCCACTCACGAGCGCCGGGACCTGAACTTAAATACTGGATTTGGCCCGCAAAATCCTGAGGGAGTACTCGACCTGTTTCCTGAGCGAAAAGCGCAATGCTCTGCGGATCCATTCCCCATTGAGAGTTGGGCAGAACCAAAACACTATTCGCGTGAAGCTGGAGCGAAATCCCGCCAAACGATGGGTGATGACCGTAACGGCGAACGACTTCCGCGATGCTTTTCAGAATCGTTTCCTGTACAACAGGGTTTAAAATGTTGTAGTACTGCGCACCGTTTTTCAACGAGGCTTTTTCTTCACAAAGCTCTTTTCCCGCGCTATTCAGCCATCGTTTGGGGATGGAATCAGCGCCCGAGCTGCCCGTTCCTGGGCCCGCAAAACGCGCCTGAATTTCCAGACTGGGAATTGGGGACGAAAAATCCATTGCGGGAATCAATGTCAGGTTCTTCTGGTCGAACTGCCGCAAAAGCATCTCCACGATGTCCTTCCTCACCGGGTCCTGACCCATAGGAAAGTACAATCCATTGTCGAAACGCGGCGTAGGTGTCAAAATTCGGCTTGGGTAAATCGTACTTCCATCGGTATAAATCGAAAGTACAAGCGCGTTGTAACCCACGTGCTCCATGTACTCGATCATCCGTTTTCCGCCTTCGTAAAACGTCAGCCAGTCCGAAATACACAAACCCGTCTGAGCATTGTTCATTTCAGCGGCAGAAAAAGCCTGCGAAAACATCGGTTTGTCGAGCAGAAGCGCGACCCGACGAAGTTTTACGTTTCCAATCGACTTCCCGTTGGGAGTCAAATTCCCCGCCTTCACAGGCATCAGATGCGCTCCGGCATCGTAAAGACGTATTTTCCCGATACAAACCGGCTTTTTCTCGTGACGATTTACAAGCAGGACAAGCGGCGATTTACTCTTCGGCCAAAACAGTATGTGATGCCGGTCCAGACGAAAAAAGGAATTATCTGAGGTTCCAAGGGGAGCAGGAACATTCACTCCTGAATCAATTCCCGGTGGCGCGATGGCACCAGCTGAATTCGGCTCGAAAATGCTCACGCTGAACTTTTGCTCCATGTTGGCCAAATACTCAATTTCCAAAATGTACGGCGAGCCCGGATTTTCAACGACGAGCGGAAATGCCTCCCAGTTCGGTGCCGTCTCGGGAGCTTGCGACTGCGGGATCTCCAGGAAATTCATATTTCCAACTGTCCTGGTCTGACGATGTGGATTCTGAAGTGATTGTGCATCGGGAAACCAGCTATTAAACTGGCGAAGAACCGAACGGTCGAAACCTTCCCACCACCGAGCCCGGGCAGAATCGATCTCCAGTTTCAGTGTGATCTTTTCAGAACCTGTGTTCCCCACGGTCCCGGAAGAAACATCGGGATTCCCAACATCTACAGCGGAATCCGCCAAAACGATGAACTGGATCTTCCTTTCCGCGAGCAGTAAATTATTCGCCCTGCCCCGAAACGGGATTTTCAGGGAATCGAGCCGATGAGCGTCTGAACGTCCATTTTCCGTGCGGCTTCGCTTCAAGGTAAGAGTAACGTCGTACACTCCCTCCTGATCCGGTACAGGAAATTGTAACTGGGCGGCTGAAAGGCCATTCAGGTCCACATTTGAAATGGTGCCGCGTGTCAGCTCGAACGTTTCACGTCCGCGAAAAACAATGTATTCCAATTCCCCCAGTTGATTCTGTGACGGATTTTCATCATTCCCGGAATCGCGCACTTCGGTCGGGATTTGTAAAAGATTCGGGGTAACCGTACATTGAAAGACATCATGCGGAGCGAAGACCAAATTATCTTTCCCAAGTTCAACACGCAGAGAATCACCAGGGACCCGGTTCACCGAACATTGAAAAGCCTTTTTTTCCTGTGAAACCGGAAAGGTTTTATTTCCATCGACCAATTCTTTGAGAGGAATTTCCACGCGGGAAGCACCTTCCCCATTCGGGTGGATTCCCAACTGAACCACAAGCAAACCTTCCGGCTTCCACGGAACCGTGACATCAAATCCGTTGTATTTTTTGGGAAGTCCCTGTGAAATCACGGCTTTGCCATTAACCAGCCAGGCCCCACCCGGACATTCTGCGTCCATGGATATGGGGGTTAAATTCGTCAATGGGCCGGAATCGCAGCTAACTTCGCCATAGGCCTGGGTTTCTTCACCACCCCAACGTAAACGCAGGCGCATCGTCCCCGTACTTTCCGCGAAAATCACGGCAGTAAACGAGCAAAAAAACAAAATGAAAAACACCTGCTTCATAAATATGTACCAAAGACAAAGTTTAAACCAAATTATTATAAACACTTTAGAGATTTCTGGCTATAGCAAAATTAAAGATTTTACCTGAGAATCTTCTTTTTTTGAAAATGAGGATTATTTTTAAAATAAGAAATTTCCCAAATAAAGTGATGATTTTTGACGAAAAAACCGATACGTAAAACAAAATGGATTTTTCAAACTCAACTGGAGGTTGGAATGCGTAAACAAATCAAACTTTTTGTATTCACCGCTCTTGGAATTGCCGGGTTATTCCTGTTTATTTCACAGAGTATGTCGGAAATGCCCTATACGACGACCAAGTCCCAGGACTGCGGGCAGTATGTTGGAGCTCCCAAAGGACATGTTGGCCTGCATCGAATTGCGGATCCTGAAGGCGGCTGGCAGACCAAAGGTTTTATCATTGATTCTTTCGGTCCGATGCCGCAGACAGCTTATGACCCCAACTATGGCTGTTACCCCGGAAACGCCCGGACGATTCATCGTTACCCGGCTTTCCACGGTTACTACTACGACCGTCCGTACAATTACCGCCACTATTCCGAGTACCCGTGGAATGCCGAAATTACCGAGCCGCGGCCCTACCCGGACCGCTCGAGGCAAGTAGGTTCGCAGATCATTATGCCTTCCGTTGTTACGCCCGCCGAAAGCATTATGGATGCGGATCCCGTTTCCGAGATCGAGCCGGAACCCTCCAGTAATGTGGTTCCATCTCCGATGGAAGTTGAGACAACACTTCCTGTCACGCCAAAAAGTGATCCGCTTCTGGAAGATCTTATGTAGTCGTGTCAGAGGAAAACTTCAGCGGGGACGACGCTGGAAGCGTCGTCTCTAATTCATAATTCTAAATTCTTAATTAAAAGACGACGCTGGAAGCGTCGTCCCCGTAAGTTGACACGTATGTGCTAAAACTTCACGGAAAAAGATTTTACCCTGGGATTGAGTGGAACTCAAAACAACGATTTCCACTCAATTCCTGTTTTAAATTGCTTTGAGTCTGATTCCTGTTCAATTACCGAAAATCTCTGTCCTTCCTGAATTTCTGACAATCTTCGCACTTTTTGGCGAAATATTCTTAAAATTTCCTTCAAGAGCCTTGACTTCTTACGTGTTTCGGATAGAATGCAGATTAGAAAGGATAATTTGCATCATAGGTACTTCATGGACGAGTTGAACGGTCATTTAAGTGTTTTCTTCACAGAAGGTCCAACGGCTGAAAATCACGCCGGCGGGAATGTCGTGCCTGTGCTTCTTTCAATCGTCACGCCAGCTTACAACGAAGAGGCCAATATTGAAAATTTCTGCGAGAAAGTCTCGGCCGTTCTGGAAAGCATGAACATCACTTGGGAAATCGTCTTTGTAAACGATGGAAGTGAAGACCGTTCCGCTGAGATCATGCGTCAGATGCACGAACGTGACCCGCGGATCAAGTCGGTGATTTTCGCGAGGAATTTCGGGAACCAGATCGCCATTTCTGCCGGGCTTCGCGCCTCACAAGGAAAAGCGGTCATCGTGATGGACGCGGACCTCCAGCAGCCGCCTGAGATGATTCCGCAAATGGTCGAGCTTTGGAAGCAGGGGTATCACGTCGTCAACACCGTACGGCAAGGTTACGGCAAAAACGCAGGTTGGCTCAAGAAAAAAACTTCCTCCCTGTTCTACAGTTTCATGAATTTCGTCTCGGACGTGAAACTGGAACCGAATTCCTCTGAGTTTCGTCTCATGGACCGCGTCGTAGTGAATGTTCTGGCCCAAATGTCGGAGCAGACGCAGTTTTTACGCGGCCTGATCCGCTGGATGGGTTTCCGCCAGATTTCAATTCCATGCGAAATAAACGCACGTTACGCCGGGGCACCTTCCTTTACACCGAAAAAACTCCTGAATCTCGCAATCGATGGAATCATCAGCTTTTCCACAAAACCTCTGCGTTGGGTGGCATATCTGGGAGTTTTTTGCCTCGCCCTTCTTCTGCCGTGGATCGTGTTTGATGTTTCACGCTGCGTGTTTATGGGGGGAAGCTGGAATCTCGCGTCGATTCTGGTGCCGATTAACCTTGTGATTGGCGGGGCGGTTCTTATTTCTCTCGGGATCATCGGCGAGTACGTGGGCCGCATTTACACCGAAGCGAAACGACGGCCGCTCTTTACTGTTCAGGAACAATATGGGCTGGACGGTGTTAACTTTGCGCCTCAATCCAAAATTGGTCACTCCTGGAAATCGGCCTCTCCGAAAGCTCCGGAAGATTCCCAGGCACAGGAACCTGCCTCTTCCGATGCTTCAGACGGTCCGAAGGTTTCCACGGATTCGGCTCAAAATTCCCGCTCGCAGGATGCCGCGTAATGAACAAAAAACTTTTGATGATCACGGCCGACGATTTCGGGATCTCCCCTTCCCTCAACGAGGCGGTACTGCTTGGCGCCGAGAAAGGCATTTTGACCTCCACGAGTCTGCTCTGCGCGATGCCGTTCGCTCGGGAAGCGTTGGAATCTTCCCGAACCCGCACGCCGCGGCTGGGGATCGGTCTCCATTTGACGCTTACGAGCGGTCCGTCTGTTCTTTCGCCGGAAAGGATACCGCTTTTGGTGGACGAAAAAGGCCGGTTTCGCCACGGTTTTGCGTCACTTTTTAGTGGTTTGAATTGGGGAGCGATCGAAAAACGCCGCGAGTTTCAGAATCAGGTCCTTGAGGAGTGGCTCGCCCAGTTTTACCTCTTTAAAGCCCTTCAGCACGAGTACGGCTTTCGCGTGGACCATTTGGACTCGCACCAGCACATCCACTTGATCCCCGGTCTGGACGAAATTTTCTGGCAAATCGACCGGCTTGGGAAAGAAGAGGCGGGTTTCGACTGGGTTTCACGTCTGCCAATGGAAATTTACGGCTCGCCGGGCCGGTTTCTGCGTCGGGTCGGTACATGGTTTCCGATGGGGCTGATGAAATGCTGGATCCTGTACTTCCTTGGGCTGCGTTCTTTGCGCAATAACGGGCTGAAACGGACAGATTTCCCGCAGTATTTCGGTGTCCTCGATTCGGGCCGCTTGGATTCGAAGGCCGGGATAGAAATTTTATCCATCTGGGACGGCAAGCGCCCATTCGAGATCAACCTTCACCCCTCCACGGACTGCAAACTGGCCCCGGAGTGTATTCTCTCGGAAGAGGATCGAAAGTTTCACACGTCCCCGTGGCGCCGCGAGGAGCTTGATTTTCTGTTGGCTCCAGAAGCCCGGCAAACTTTGCTTTTTAAAACCTCCGCTGAACTGGAAAGCGTTCCTCTGGACCAGAAGGGCTGAATGCCGGGCGACGCTTCCAGCGTTTTTTTGGAAGGCGGTAAATGGAGGCCGAAGGCCGGAATTACGCGTCGAAGGGATTTGCTCGGTGCATTCACAAAACTCCCCCAATCTCGCTTTTGAGCCAGCCGCCTCAGCGAGGGACCTTTAAAAGACGCTGGAAGCGTCGTCCCCGTAAATTACCCCAAGGAAACGTTTTAGCGGCTCACATTCACCTTTTTTCGGGATTTTCCCCACCCGCCTGATCATGAAAATAATCCTTCCCGTTTTTCTTCTGGCCTTTTTTGGCTCACACGCCGTTTTCGCTGATTACATGACCCCCGAGGAGGCCGGTTTCCGAAACTGCGCTCTGATTTACCATTCGAACGCAAACCTCACGAACGCCGAGTACTTCAAGCGGCTGCTCGTGAAATATGAGGCCGACGCGCCGACTGACCAGGCCGGTTTCGACTCGTTCCTCTTCCTTTACTTCACGGTAAACGGGAAGCGCACGGAGTTTGAGGAAACGCTTCTGACCGACTGGAACACGATTCTGGACGCGTACTTCCACAGCGCCGAGATCAACGTTCCTCAGCTTGCGAAAGCGGTCCGGGAACTGAAAGCCGTGGGGAAACTCAACGCCGACGCGCCGATCAAGCTCTGGTTTGCGATCCCCTGGCTCAACCAGAAGGTCCTCGATTTTGGGGACGTGAACGGGGACGGAAAGTCAGAAGACCTTTCCACCGAAGCGGGACGCGACGCGGTTCTGCGCTGGTACATCAATACCGTAAAAACCGAGATGAAACGTTTCCCGGAGCTGAAACTCGAGGGCTTTTACATGATGACCGAAGGGATGGGAGAACGGAACCGCGAAGAGTTCATCCAGTACAATCGCGTGATCCACGACGAGGGGTTCCGCACGTTCTGGATCCCGTACTATAACGCGAGCGGTTTGGAATCCGCGTACGACGTCGGTTTCGACGTCGTGATCCTTCAGAGTAACTGGACTTTCAACACGCGCCCCGACGGTTCCGGCACGCGCCGAAATCGGCTCGTTAAGGCGGCGGAGTACGCCCGGGAGCATCACTTCGGGATCGAGCTGGAAATCAACACGGGACGCGAACCGGTCTGGTGGGACATCTACCGCCAGTCACTCGAAACCGGGACGCAGACCGGCTTCCAGAAGGCCGTAAGCGCGGTCTATTTCGGGACCGATTTCTACTGGCCGACGAGCGAAAACGCGGAGTGCCGCGAGCTGTACGCTCTCTGGATGGACTACGTGGCGGGGAAACCGGTAAGCCTTCCGAAGCCCGGAACGTGGAGCCGGAAGGAGCTGAAAAACGGTGCGACCCAATTCGTTTACACGCTGAACGAGCCGCAGGCGGTGCAGCTTTTCGACGTTTTTCTGGAAGAAGACCCGGAAAACGGTTTTGAAGGGCTGGTCCAGGCGGAGGGCCGCTCTAACGCCGGCGCGCCGTGGGAACCGCTCGCGTGGCTTTTGCATACGGGTCCCAATCCGATGAACGGGACGCACCAGAATATTACGCTGAACTTCCCCGGCACCCAAAAAACGCGCGAGATCCGTCTGACCTTCACCCCCAAGCCCGGCAAAAGCCCGCTGGGGACCGTGACGGAACTCTTGCCCGACCTGAAAGCGCCGGCGAAACTTTTCTCGAAGTGCTTCCGTAAACCGTACACGACCAACACGCGGACGGAAGACGCCATCACCTACCCCGACGAAACGGGCCGCCAGCTTCTGGACGGCGTGGTGAGTACCAAGTGGAGCGAAAACGTCGGCTGGTTCGGCACGTCCCCGGCGAGGATCGATTTCTCCTTCGGAGAAACGCTGGAATTCGATGAGATCCGGGTCTGCGCGATGGAAGGTCCCGATGCCGGAATTCACTGGCCCGCGACGGTTTCGGCCATTTACTCTCTGGAAGACGGGATCCCTCAAAAGGCCGGTTTCGGCCTGGCCCCCAAAGGAATTTCGACGCTGAACGGTTTTGAATTCAACCCGGAAAAGAAGCGGTTTGAGGCACACTTTGAAAAGATCTCCGCGCGGTCCCTCAGTCTGTTCGTCGTCCAGAACGGCTGGCTTTTCCTTTCGGAGATTCAGTTTCTGCGGGACGGAAAAATACTTCCGACCGAAAAAATACTCTACCGTCTCTCAACGCAGCAGCGCGGCGGAACGAAAGATCGCCCATACCAGGATGACGGGCAGATGCTGACTGATGGTCAGACCTCCACAAATTATGCGCGTCAGTGCGTAGGAATGAGCGGAAAAGAAAACCTGAAAATCTGCATCGACCTGGAGCAGAACCAGCCGGTCAAAAAAGTCACGGCGATGATCCTGGACGGCGGCACGGCCGGAATCTGGCTCGCCAGCGCGATGACCGTCCGGTTTTCGGCGGACGGCGAAAACTGGTCGGACCCCATTGTGGCCCAACTCCCGGAAAGGCAAAAGCGTCCCGTTCTGGTGAACATTCCGGTTTCGGTTTCCGCTCCGGAAGGACAGATGGCCCGGTTCGTCGAGCTGGAGATCAAACCCTTCGGCTGGGCGTTCGTGACGGAGGTTTTGGTGGATTAAAACGCTCAAAAGCCTCCCCTGAAAGGGAGGGGAACCGCCGACGGCGGTGGAGGGGTTCAGGAAGTGGGGCGGTTTCTCACCAGTTTCGGAACCCCCCAGTCTCGCTTCGCGAGCCAGCCCCTCTTTCAGGGGCGGCTTTAATCCATAAAAAGCCGAAGGCTTTTCCCAACTCCACCCTCCACTATCCCTTCTGAAATTCCTCTTGCTTTTTCTTTTAAAAGATGTTATACTTCCCGCTGAATTGGATTTTCACCTTCATTTTACTCAGGAGTTTTTTATGTTCCGTTCCATTTTCTTCGCAGTTCTTTCCCTTGGACTCATCCTTTCCAGTTTCGTTCAGGCTCAAAACGCTCCTAGCGCAGCGCCGGGACGTACGGTTTTGCAGGTGCTGGCGAACGTAAACAATCAGGAGATCAGCCGTCAGAAGGTCATTGACGCCGCTCTGGAAGACCATGCGGAGCAGGTACTCGTTTCACTCGTGAACCGGATGGTCATTGAAAACGCCTGCACAGCCGCGAACGTTGTGGTCACTGAGGAAGAGATCCTTGCTGAAATCGACGCGACGGCAAAAAAATTCTCGATTCCGAAAGAGCAGTACCTCAAAATGATCGAGGAGGAACGTGGTATTACCCCCAAAATGTACGTTGATGAAATCATTCGTCCGCAGCTCGCCGTCAAAAAACTCGCCGGCAAAGCCGTGAATGTTACCGACGCTGATCTGCAAATCGAATACGACCGCACGTACGGCCCGGCGGTGAAAGTCCGTATGATCTCTGTCAAAACAAAAGAAGAAGCCGATAAAATCCGTGCCGAGATCGAAAAAGACCCGAGCCAGTTCGCGGCTCTGGCGCAGAAATATTCGACCGACAGTTACACCGCTGCCCTCGGAGGCGTGGTTCCCCCGCTCCGCCGTCACACAAACGACAAAGCAGTCGAAAATGTCATTTTCTCGATGAAACCCGGAGATTTAAGCCAGCCCGTTCCGATCGGGGATCAGTTCGTCATTCTGCTTTGTGAGCAGTTGATCCCCGCCAACGCGAAACTGGAAGACGTAAAAGATGAGCTGACCGCCCTCGTTTCCCAGAAGAAACAGCGCGACATTGGTCAGGAATACATGAAAAAACTCTTTGAAAAGGCCAAAATTGAAATCATCTACGGTGACAAAGCGAAGATGGACCGCCGTCCCGGTGTCGCTGCCGTGGTTGACGGTCGTGTAATCAGTACACAGGTCCTTGGAAATGAATGCCTCTCCCTGTTCGGTAAGGAAGTGTTGACCGGCGTGATCAACCGTACGCTCATCGAGCAGGAACTCAAAAAACGTAAAATCACCATCACAGACGCCGACCTGCAAGCCAAAATGGCCTCGGAAGCTGAAGTCAGTTTCCCCGTCGGAAAAGACGGCAAACCGAATGTGCAAGGCTGGCTCAAAACAGTCTGCCAAAAGTTCGGAGTCACCGAAGAACGCTACATTCGCGACGCGATTTGGCCTTCCGTCGCACTGGAAAAACTCGCTGCGGGCCGTTTTGAAGTCACGAATGAGGACCTCCAAAACAGCTACCAGGCCAACTACGGCAAGAAGGTCCGGGTGCGCGCCATCGTCCTGAACGATATGCGGACGGCTCAACGTGTTTGGGAAAAAGCCCGTAAAGCTGGCACGGAGGAAGAATTCGCCCAGCTCGCCCGTCAGTACTCTATCGAGGCCAGCAGCCGAGAAAATGGCGGTGAAGTCCCGCCCATCGCGAGATTCAGCGGCCAGCCCGAACTCGAAGAAGCCGCTTTCAACCTCAAAGAAGGCGAACTATCGGGCATTATCCAGGTCGAGAACGTCTGTATCATTCTGCTATGCACAGGTTTCACAGAGCCGATTGGTATCACGTTCGACGAAGCGAAAGAGTTGATCCGCAAAGACGTGGAATTCAAGAAAATGCAACTCGCCGTTGCGGAAGTATTCGAGGAAATTCAGGACCGCGCCTCGATCGAGAACTACCTCGAAGGAACCGTGAAAAGCTCCAAAGACGCCCAGAATGCCGCAAATCCGAAAACCTCCCTCCAGGAAGTCGCTCCCACCGGCCAGATAAAGAATTAAGGGAAAACCCAATTTCAATTCATTACCACCCATAACAGTAAGGAGGATGAATTATGCCGCAGTGTATCAAAGCACTCAAACGGGTAAATGTTGCGAACATGAAATCCTTCGTGGCTGGAGTCATTTGGGGATTGAGTCTCCTTTTGACCGCTACTGCTGCTCAGGCGCAGCGATTCACTACTCGCACGGTCCCTCAAGTGAATGCCGCTGCGAAACCAGCAGTGGTCACTCCTGCAGAAGACCCGGTCGTCAGCCAGATCCAATCCGTAAGTATGTTCAAAAACGGCGTTGCGCTGATCCGTGAAGAGTTCGTCGCCCCCCAAAGCGGACGGTACGCTCTTGACGCCGTCCCCTACGCGATCCACGGCACGTTTTTCATCCAGTCCACGGCGAACGTGGAGACGGTTTTGACCCAGCGTCCGTGCGAGGAGTCGGTCGGCGCAGTAAACGATCTGAACTACCAGAAAGACCTGACCGGCAAGAAAGTCCGTGTCTATTTCACCAACGCGAATCTCCCGCCGGTGGACGGAACGGTCGCCGCGGTGAATCCATCGCCCTCTCATACACTCCCGCCGCCGTCCGCGTCGGACGTCACTCCCGGCTACTATTCCCCGTACTCGTCGGCGTATTATTATTCCAGAAGGCTGGATCCATTTGAAACGCCCAACGCCTCCGGCCCGATTTTGGTCCTGAATACGGAAACCGGCCAGACGGTTTTGCAGCAATCCTCCATCGCCCGCATCGACGTGGAAGGCCAGATCGGGACGGTCACCCGGACGCGCCCGACGCTCCTTTTCAATGTCAAAACGGACAAACCGGTAAAAATCAGCGTCTCGTATCTGACCAAAGGGATCGCGTGGGCGCCGGCCTACAAAATCCAGCTTCCGGACGAAAAATCCAACCGCGGAACGATGACGATCGAGCAGACCGCGACGCTGGTCAACCAGTGGCGGGATTTTCGGGACGCGGAAGTCAGCCTGATCAGCGGCTACCCCAAGATCGGCTGCGAAAACGTCATTTCGCCGATCTCAAACAAAGCGAACCTTTCGGCGTTTTTCAACCAGATGCTCCGGCCGGAGTCGGGTGACCGCGGGAATATGATGTCCCAGATGGTCATGAACTCCCGGATGCCGGATGATGATTCAAACGACTTCCCCTCCGGCTCAGTCGCCGCGTCGGGTGACGGCCCGGACATTTACTACCACGCGATCGGCGTGCGCTCCATGAACAAAGAGGAGGTTTTGGCTCTTTCCAATGGCAAAAAGGAAGCCGAGTTTGAACGCATCGTCGAGTGGACGGTTTCCAACACGCGCGACGAAAACGGGCACCCCCGCGGCGATCAGCAAAATCTCAACACGCCGTGGGATTCCATTCAGTTCATCAATCCGTTCGACTTCCCCATGACCACCGGCCCAGCCGCGATCATGGCCGAAAAGCAATTCCTCGGGCAAAGCACGAGTTACTGGACCTCCGCGGGAGAAAGGACCACGATCCCCATCACGAAATCGCTCAGCGTCAGTGTCAAGGCCGATGAAAAGGAAGTGGGCCGTACCGACGAGCTCCACTACATGGGCGTACGCTGCCGCCGTATCACCGTCGCGGTCGAGCTGACGATCGCCAACCGCCGCGCGGAACCGATCAAAGCGGTGGTCAAAAAGCAGTTTTCGGGCGAGATGGAAAACCCGGTCGAAGGCGCCAAGGTCGCTCAGCTCGCCAACCAGAATCTCAACGCACTGAATCGCCAAAATGAAATTCGCTGGGAACTTCCGCTTCAGCCTGGCGAGAAGAAAACGCTCGAGTTCGAGTACTTTTATTACCTCGCCTACTGATTGGCGTGCCTCCAAACTCGCTCCGCCTCCGAATTTCATTTAAACACGGATTTCCACAGATTAGATGGATTAAAAAGATTTCCAAGGATTTTTAACCACTTTTCATCTCACATGGAGATGCGGAAAGAGGCGCTTCCGGTCTCTCTCAGCGAGGAATCCTTTTAATCCCTCTAATCCGTGGAAATCCGTGTTTAAATCCCGTGTTGAAGCGGGACGGATGTGGTGTTTACCCTCTCGAGTCTCTTTTTTCTGAAAAACTTGAAAAATCCGGAAAATTTTCTCTATTTTACCGTTCATTCTCTTGTAATACTTCGTAAAATATGGTAAAATCCGGCAGGAATTTTGTAAACACTCAATCATCAAATCAGGATCGAAATGTCAGCACAGCAGTCATTCACCCCCGATATGGTCGAGAAGACCAAACAGCATATTAAGGAACTGGTCGGCGAAATCACGGAGCTTTCTCGCAGTGATATGCCTGAGGCGGAGTTTTACGCCCAGTTTCTCCAGCGGGTCGTCGCGGCAGTGGCGGCCGTCGGTGGTGTAGTTTGGAAAATCGGTGAAACGGGAACGCTCGCTCTTCAGTGTCAGGTCAATATTCGTGAGACCGGCCTGACTGAACTCGAAAAAGACAAAATGACCGAGCACTCCCGCCTCCTCTACAAATCTCTGAAGCATCCGGAAGGTCTTTCTACCGCGCCTTATACGTCGTCAGAAGAAGAAAACGGTATGACCGGAAACCCAACGGGGTGCATCGTTCTGCTCCAACCGCTCATTACGGAAGTCGAAACGGTCGGGCTGGTCGAAATCTTCCAACGCCCTGAGGTCACCGAAAACACGCTGGGCGGCTACAGACGTTTCCTGCGTCAGATGGGTGATCTGGCCGTCGAATTCCTGCGTACCGGTCAACTGAAAAATCTGGCCGACCGTCAGCTTCTCTGGAACCGGGTGGAAGAATTCGTCAAAACGATCCACGAGTCGCTCGACCCGTACCAGACCGCCTACACGATCGCCAATGAGGGCCGGCGCCTGATCGAGTGCGACCGCGTCAGCGTCGCCATTCGCCGCGGTTCCAAATGCAAAGTGGAAGCGGTCAGTGGCCAGGACCTTTTCGATAAACGCTCCAATATGATTCGGCTCCTGAACAAGCTGGCGACCTCCGTCGTTTCGGTTGAGGAACCGCTCTGGTACTCAGGCGACACGACGAACCTTGCGCCGCAGGTCGAGAAAATCGTGGACGCCTACGTCGATGAGTCTCACAGTAAGGCGGTGGTGGTGATCCCACTCATTGAACCGCTTCGGGAAGAGGACAAAGAAGACTTCAAAAAGCGCCAGGACAACAAAAAGAAACCGATCGGTGCGCTGATCGTGGAGCAGATCGAGAACAGCGCTCTGCAAAGCACGCTCCGTCAGAGGGTCGATTTGGTGGAAAAGCACGCATGCGTCGCTTTGGCCAACTCGCTGGAACATAACAGTCTGTTCCTCATGCCCCTCTGGCGTGCCATCGGCCGCTGGTCTTGGGTCGTGAAAGCGCGTACTCTTCCCAAAACGATCCTGGTCGTACTCCTGCTCGCGGCTCTTTTGGTCGGCTGCTTCGTTTTCCCATACAAGTTTGAAGTGGAATCGGACGGGAAACTCCTGCCGGTAAACCGCGCCGAGATTTTCGCCCAAATGGACGGTGACATCACCTCGGTCGAAGTCTCCCACGGCTCGATCGTTCAACCCGGTACACCGCTCGCGACCCTTCGGAACATCGATTTTGAGGCCCAGGTCACGAAACTCAAAGGCGACATGGTGCGAACCGCATCGGAACGCTCCAGCAAAACCGCGCTCCTGCGCAAGACTACGGACAAAATGGAGCAAAGCCGGCTGGCAGGCGAGATCCAGGAGCTTTCCGTCCAGCTCGACTATTATGCCCGGGAAATGGCACTTCTTCAGCAGAAACAGCAGGACCTGGTCGTAAAAAGCCAGATCGCCGGCATAGTCGTAACGTTTGACGTGAAAGAGAAACTCGAAAACCGCCCGGTCCAGCGCGGCCAGGTCCTCATGGAAGTCGCAGACCCGACAGGGGACTGGGAAGTGGAGCTCTATATGCCTGAAAACCGGATCGGACTGGTTCGGGAAGCGCAGAAAAACCTGGTCAAAGAATTCCCTGATGGCGATTTACGCGTTACATTCATTCTGGCCTCACAGCCCGATAAAAAAATCAAAGGGCGAATCGTCGAAATCCATAAAACCGCCGAAGTCCGAGAAGAGATGGGAAACACGGTCCTGGTCCGTGTCGCGTTCGACAAATCCCAGGTTCCCAACCCGAACATGGGGGCGAGCGTCACAGGCAAGATTTACTGCGGCGAACGTTCCATCGGCTACGTGTGGTTCTACGACCTGATCGCGTTCATCCAGCAGAAGGTCCTGTTCCGGTGGTTCTGAACACGGATTTCGGGAATTTACAGGATTAGAAGGATTCAAAAAAGATTTTCAAGACGGACGTACTCATGAAACGCACATTCATATCCCTTTTCATAATTTTGATGGTTTCCTCCGTGTTTGCCGCGGATGACTCATTGGACTTTTCCCTGGATTCGATAGAAGTTTCCAACACAGCTCCGGCCAAGGCTCCAGCGGCAGTTCCAGCCAGCACAGACTCAGCCCCCAAAACCACTCCGCGCCGGACGAAATTTCAGACGGTCAGCGAACTGCCGGGCGGTTCTCCGGTTCCTGCAAGCAACACGGCAGTGGATCCTTACACATCGCCGGCCGTTCCTGAAACTCCATCGCTTCCCGCCATTGGTCTTCCAACCCCGCCAACCCCTACGGCAGCCCCTGCCGCGGATCGGAATACCTCATCGGGAGTCGTGAAAGTCAATTCTATCTCACGTTCTGTTGAGAACGGCTTGATCATTCCGATTTATGAAGTGGACGTTCCCGCTGAGGAAGCCGGCGTTTTGATGAAACTTTACATCACGGACTTCCAGCAGATCAAAGCCGATGATTTGATCGTCCAGATCGACGACCGTCAGGCGAAAATGGCCGTGAATGTGGCCGAGGCGAAAAAAGAATCCGCCGAGATCCAGATGAAGAATAACGTAAACGTCCGATACGCGATGGCGGCCCGCGACGTTGCAAACGCGGAGGTCCTTCAGGCCGACGAGGCCAACCACAAGGTTCCGAACACGGTCCCGGTAGTCGAGTACAACCGCCTGATCCTCTCCCGCACACAGGCTGCTCTGCAGATCGAGCAGGCTGAGCAGGAAATCAAAGTCGCGGGGGAAAATTTCAAAGTGGCCAAAGCCGAGCTGGAAGCGGCTCAGCTCGACCAGACGAAATTCGAGATCCACTCTCCGCATGACGGCGTGGTCATGGAGCTTTACCGTAAAGAGGGAGAATGGCTCAAACCGGGCGACCCGATCCTTCATCTGGTCCAGATGAACCCGATCCGCTACAGTTTCCGAATCGAAAGCAAAACTCCACCCGAGTCGATTTTTAACCAGACCGTCACGATTTACGTCCCGACGCTGGACAAAACGTTCCAGGGAAAAGTAACCTACATCAAACCGTCGCACGACATTGGTGATATGTACCAGGTCTGGGTCGATATCGAAAACCAGTGGCAGGACTTCAAAAACCTCGACGGTACAGAAAAACAAAAAGGCTACTGGACCCTCCAGCCAGGAATGAGAGCAGAAGTACGAAATATTGGGAAATGAATAATGAATAACGAATAACGAATAATGAGGAGAATGAGTTCCGACTTTTTTATCGAATGAAAGGTTAACCCTCCTCTTTTCATTATTCGTTATTCATTATTCATTATTCATTTCAAAGCAAGGTTCAACAGCACAGAAAACCGTTTTTTATGGCCACTTTATCCGACAGTCTGGTTTCGAGCAGCGCACGCGCACTTCCGATTCGCGTCCGCCCCGACTTGAGCGCCAAAAAGCAGCGCTACCTGGGGAAGTCGTATTGGATCGTGAAAGACCCGGTCGGTCTGAAGTATTACCGTTTTCAGGAGGAAGAATACGCTATCCTGAACATGCTGGACGGAAGACGGTCACTCGACGAGATCAAGGAGAAATTTCAGAAGGAATTCCCGCCCCAGAAAATCACGCTGGAGGAGCTTTCCCAGTTCATTGGCACGCTCCACCGCAGCGGTCTGATCCTCACGGGCGTTCATGATCAGGGGTATCAGCTTTACGAACGCTCCCTAAAACGTCGCCGGCAGGAACTGATCCAGGCCTTTTCGAACATTTTGTGCATCCGGTTCAAGGGGATCGACCCGGAACGGATCCTGAATTTCCTCTACCCGTTCGTCTCGTGGGTTTTCACGCCGTTCACGATGTTCATTTCCATCGTGATGATGATCTCCGCCGGTTTGCTGGTCCTGACGCATTTCGACACTTTTTACAGTAAACTCCCCAGCTTTTATCAGTTTTTCACGCCGGAAAACGGTTTATGGCTCGCCGTCATCCTCGGCTTGACGAAGATCCTGCACGAGTTCGGCCACGGCCTGACGTGCAAACATTTTGGCGGTGAGTGCCACGAAATGGGAGTCATGATCCTCGTTTTGACCCCGTGCCTGTACTGCAACGTTTCGGACTCGTGGATGCTTCCGAGCAAGTGGGCGCGCGCCGCTATCGGTTTCGCCGGAATCTTCGTCGAGGTTTGGCTAGCGGCCTTCTGTACGTTCCTTTGGTGGTATTCAAACCCCGGACTCCTGCACAATATTTGCCTGAATATCATGTTCATCTCGTCGGTAAGTACGATCATTTTCAACGCCAATCCGCTTCTGCGGTACGACGGTTACTACGTGCTGGCCGACCTGATGGAAATCCCGAATATGCGCCAGAAAGCGAGTAGCATTCTGAGCCGCAAGGCGGGTGAGTGGTGCCTGGGGCTCGAATACCCGGACGACCCGTTCCTTCCGCAGCGGAACCAGATCCTGTTCGCGCTCTATGCCATCGCATCGGCGTGCTACCGCTGGATCGTGACCCTTTCCATTACGATGTTCCTCCTGCGTGTTTTCAAGCCTTACGGCTTGCAGATCCTCGGCGAGGTGATCGTTTTGATGTCACTGTACGGCCTGCTCATCATGCCGCTCTGGAAAATCGGCAAGTTTTTTTATGTTCCTGGAAGACTTGAAAAAGTGAAAAAAGTACGTTTTTACATTTCGTTGGCCTGCTTCATCGGCCTGATCTGTTTCCTCCTATTCGTGAAACTTCCCTTCCGGATTTTCACGCCCGTGGAGATTCAGTACGACCAGGGTGATACCGTGTATGTTCTTCAGCCTGGAACGCTTTCAGAACTGTGCGCCCTGCCGGGTGAAACCGTGAAAAAGGGGCAAGTACTGGCCATTCTGACCAATCCTGACCTTGAGCTTCAGATCCGTGAACTGGAACGTGAGGTGCAGCGTCTTCGCGCCCAGCTCGCTTATTTGCCTTCCCTTTCCAAAGAAGACCCTTCGGCAGAAGCCCAGATCCCCATCGTTCAGAAGGCGCTTGACGCTGCGGTCCATGATCTGGCCCAACGCAGAGAAGATCAGGAAAGGCTGAATATCCGCGCTTCTCGAGATGGCGTGCTGGTCCCCGCAACGCTTCAGAAGAAAATCGAGCGCGACGGTCTCCTTCCAATGTGGTACGACACGCCGTTCGAACAGAAAAACCTCGGCGCGTTTTTGAATACGGGTGACGCATTCTGTCTGCTCGGTGACCCGAAACGGATGAAGGCGACGCTGGTCGTTACGCAATCGCAGAAAGATTTCATCAAGGAAGGTCAGGACGTGGACGTGAACCTGAACGAGTGCCCGTTCCGTGTCTTTTCAGGAAAAACCAAAGACGTGGCAACGGAGGAGTTAAAGTCGGTCTCTCCGCGCCTCTCGAACAAGAACAAGGGAGAAGTTTCAACCACGACCGAGCAGGACGGTACGGAAAAGCCGCAAACGCCATCGTATAAAGTCGATGTTCCTCTTGACAATTCAGAGGGGCTTCTTTCGGTGGGACTCACTGGCCAGGCCAAAATCCACGCAGAGCCGCAGACGATCGCGTTTCGTATCTGGCGAATCATCGCAGAAACGTTCAATTTCAAGATTTAAGAAAACACTTTACAAGATTTTATGGCATACACGCACCCTGATCTGCTCTTTCAGACCCGTTCCGGCATCACCCCGCACGTTTTGTGGGCCGTACCGTGGGCGGAGTCTTTTTTTGGTAAAGTTCTGGCCGGCTGGGAAAACCCCGTTCGGAAAATGATTTACGCCCTTTTCCAACTCACGACCCAGCCCGACACCCCATTTCCGCGTGAGATTTTGAACTCCGCAAATCTGCTCAGGATACTCGACTGGGCGATGAGGCCGGAATCCGTAAAAGTCGGCGCGTTCCCGCTCCTCGCCATCGCACGAAGTCTCAACGCTTTGACCGACGCAAAGATTTTCACGCAGGAAGAAGCCGAAAAATGTTTCTCGGATCTGGAGCGGGTTGCGACGGATGCACAGGCCATTTCACCGGACGCGGAGCCGCTTGCGCATCTGCTTCTGGCGGGTGAACTGCCACTTACGCTCGCTTGCGTGGGCCGGAAACTGGCAGCTTCCCGGAGAAATACCCTTTTAACGCAGGCCAAAAAAATCCTGGCCGAAACTCTGGACACGTTCCTCGACGGAGCAGGCACGCCTCGTGCGGACCTTCTGCCCATTTCTCGTCTGCTGGCCGCCTCGTGGATCCGCTCCCGCTGGCTCGACTTGATGCGGATCGAAGCCCTGCCTGATTCCAACGGGAACGAAGAAACGTCCACCGAGCCCAAAACAAGCAAAAACTCGAAATCCATTTTCACCGAAAATTCCCTTTCGGCTCTGGAATGGGCGATCCGCCTTTTGATGTACTTCACGCGGCCAGACGGGGCGATGGTTTTCACACGACCGTCTGAAAAAACCGCTTTCTGGTGCCCGGAGCTTTTTATTGCAGCGTTGAAAATCGATTCTGACCTCGACGACAAAAAACTCGCGGTTTCGATCCTTCCCGATCTGACCCCGAAACAGGCCAAGCGAACGTGGACACTTCCCAATGCCTCGAACGACTCACCGTGGGGCCGTGTGAGCGTCCTTCAGACGAACTGGCAAACACGCACCGGCGCAGTGGTCACGTGGGAGCGAATGTTGTTCCCCAAGCTGGAAATTCTGAGCCGAAAAGTCCCTTTGATCTCCGGCGAGTGGCGCTTCCGAGGAACGTGGAAGCGGAAAGAACTCACGCCCCAGAGCGCGTGGCGGGAGATTTTCTCGCACAGCACGGAGCAGGTCGATTACCTCGAGCTGGAGCTGGAACTTTCGGAAGGTTTCACCCTTCAACGCCATGCGCTTTTGGCCAAGGAGGAACATTTTCTGCTGCTCGGCGACGCGCTCTCCGGCGACGGTTTTCAGGGCGAAAAAGTCCATGACGGTGAACTGCGCTGGCAGACTGCGCTCCCCATTTTTCCGGCCTCGAAAGTTTACGCAACGGAAGACTCGCTGGAGCTTTTTGCCGGAAACTCGAATGGTCCATGCGCCGCTTTTATGCCGCTGGCTCTTCCGGAATGGCGCGAAAAACTGACCAAGGGGAACGATTTTCTGGTTGAGAATGGTTTCATCCGCGCCGACTACCGAACGGAAAAGAGCGCTTTGTACGCCCCGATCTTCATCGATCTGGACCCGCAAAGAATGGGAGCCGCGCTGACTTGGCGCCAGTTGAAAGTCGGTGAGAAACTCCAGAACGTCCCGCCGTACCGCGCCGCCGGTTTCCGGGTCCAGGTCGCAGACGCGCAGTGGCTCTTCTTCCGCTCACTGGCCGAGTGCTGCAACCGCTCCGTTTTGGGGCATAATCTGAATTCCGAAACGTACGCCGGGATCTTCAAGCCCGACGGGAACACGACGGCGATTCTGGAAGTGGAACGGGGATGAAAATGGCCCCCTCATTGAGGGGGCTGGCTCGCGCAGCGAGACTGGGGGAGTTTCTTGAACGCGTTTCAATCCCCCAAGACGCGTAATTCCGCTCTCAGCTCTCCATTACCGCCTTTCATTTTCTAAAAGTCCGCGCATCCCGGCGTTCTTGGGAACGGGATCACGTCGCGCACGTTTTGCATTCCGGTGACGTACATGATGATGCGTTCCAGACCCAGCCCAAACCCACTGTGCGGCACGGTCCCGAAACGACGCAGATCCATGTACCACCAGTAATCCGCCGGGTTCAGGCCCATTTCGATCATGCGACGTTCCAGCACGTCCGGGCGGTACTCGCGTTCACTTCCGCCGATGATCTCGCCGACGCCGGGGACCAGCACGTCCATCGCGCGGACCGTCTTTTCGTCGTCGTTCAGGCGCATGTAGAACGCCTTGATCTCTTTCGGGTAGTTATAGACGATGACCGGCGCTTTGAAGTATTTTTCGGTCAGGAAACGCTCGTGCTCGCTCTGCAGGTCGATCCCCCACTTGACAGGGAACTCGAATTTCTGGCCCGACTTTTCCAGGATCTCGATCGCTTCCGTGTAGGAGCAGCGCTGGAAC
>JAFTCU010000065.1 GCA_017454585.1 Thermoguttaceae bacterium
CGCGGAAGACTTCGAGCCGAAAGCGCTGGAACTGCTCACGACCGTCCCGAAGTGGCGCAATAACGTGCGTCTGATGGCCGCGGGCGACCTGAGCCGCAAGCAGTCCGAGTGGACCTGGCGCCGCATCGAGGGCGGGCTTCTGGTTCAAAACGCCGACATTCACGACGATCCGGAAACGGAGTGGAAGGTCGTGACGAAGGCGCAGCCGAAAGAGTGCCAGATGGACGACCTGCGCTTCGCGTGGGACCTTTGCCGTTTCGTGAAGTCGAACGCGATCGTGCTTTGCAAAGACCGGATGCTGCTTGGCGCCGGCGCCGGTCAAATGAGCCGCGTCGATTCGGTGAAAATCTCCATCGAGAAAGCGGGCGACCGCATCGAGGGCGCGGTTTTGGCCTCTGACGCGTTCTTCCCGTTCGCCGACAGCATCGAGCTGTGCCACGCCAACGGGATCACGGCCCTGATCCAGCCCGGCGGTTCGAAACGTGACCAGGAAGTCATCGACGCCTGCGACAAATACGGCATTGCGATGATCTTCACCGGTTACCGCCATTTCCGCCACTAACAAATTCGGGGGGCCGGCGTCCTCGCCGGTCAAGTTCAGCGCCAGCTGAACGCCAATAAAAAACACGCTAAACACTAAACCCGTAAGAACACACAGACCGAAAAAGGTCCTGCGGATTAAAAGCCTCCCCTGAAAGGGGAGGTGGCCCGAAGGGTCGGAGGGGTTTCGGAACTGGTGAAAGTCCGTCCTTTGGCCTGAACCCCCCAGCCTTGCTTCGCTCGGCAGCCCCCCTTTCAGAGGGGCCTTTTTGGGGCCAAGATCTTTTTCGTGTTCGGCTTGCGCCGAACTTGACCGGCGAGGACGCCGGCCCTCCGTATATTAAGAAAGGACCCGCCCATGAAATCCCGCCTTCCCGTTTTTTTCCTCGTTTTCACCCTCGCCCTGATTTCCGCCCTGAACGCGCAGACGGTCGTGACGTATCCCGCGCCGGAAGGGGAAAAAACGGAAGGCGCGTACTCCGTCACGGTCAACGGTCAGGCGGTGGACGTTTACTCCACGAAAAGCCAGTACTGGGAGGGCGAGTACTATTTCGCCTCGTTCGACTTTGAGGGCGCGGTCAGCGTCGAGATCCAGTCCGGCTTCCCGATGGCCGGAACGCAGGTCCTCCCGGCGGAACGCTTCGGGCTGGACGTGAAAACGGACGCGAAGAGCGTGAAATTTACCGCCGAAAAACCGTTCCGGGTCTCGGTGGAGCCGAACGGCCGCGTGAAGCCACTCCTTTTGTTCGGGAACGCGCTGGAAAAGGACGCTCCGAAAGCCGGCGACCCGAACGTGATCTACTTCGGCCCCGGCGTGCATAAAGTGGGCAAACTGGAAGTCAAAGACGGCCAGACCGTTTACCTGGCGGGCGGTTCAGTCGTCAAGGGCGGGATCGACGCCACGGGCAAGAACATCACGATCTGCGGCCGCGGGATCCTTTGCGGGGCGGACTACCCGCGCTTCAAGGGGCCGAATGGCTACCCGATCCGTGCGGTAAACTGCGAGAACCTGGTCATCCGCGACATCACCATCCGAGCCTCGTGGAGCTGGACCTGCACGACGTGGAACTGCCGCGGCGTGTTGATCGACGGACTGAAGATCTGCTGCTCGAACATGATCAACGACGACGCGCTGGACCTGGTGAACACGCAGGACGTGGTCGTTCGGAACTGCTTCTTCCGCTCACAGGACGACTCCATCGCGGTCAAAGGCTGCCTGGCGGACCATCGTCCGTGCGAGAACATCGAGATCGAGGACTGCCAGTTCTGGACGGACGTCGCCAACATTTACCGCATCGGCTACGAATGCACGGCCGACGTGATGCGGAACATCCACTCGCGCCGGATCGACGTGCTGCACTACAGCAAGGACTTCCGCCCCTGCGAGCACTACTGGGCCAACACGATTTTCTGGCTCCAGCCGAACCAGGACATGACGATCGAAAAC
>JAFTCU010000066.1 GCA_017454585.1 Thermoguttaceae bacterium
AGCGGCTTCAACCGGAGCAGCTTCAACCGGAGCGGCTTCAGCCGGGGCAGCTTCAACCGGAGCGGCTTCAACCGGAGCGGCTTCAACCGGAGCAGCTTCAACCGGAGCAGCTTCAACCGGAGCGGCTTCAACCGGAGCAGCTTCAACCGGAGCGGCTTCAACCGGAGCGGCTTCAACCGGAGCGGCTTCAACCGGAGCAGCTTCAACCGGAGCAGCTTCAACCGGAGCAGCTTCAACCGGAGCGGCTTCAGCCGGGGCAGCTTCAACCGGAGCGGCTTCAACCGGAGCGGCTTCAACCGGAGCGGCTTCAACCGGAGCGGCTTCAACCGGAGCAGCTTCAACCGGAGCGGCTTCTTCTACCGGTGCGGCGACTTTAGCCGAGTCATCATCGTCCTCATCCTCGTCATCATCCCAACTCTTGATTCTTGAGATCGAGTACGGTTTGTCGCAGCTCGTCGTGTTTTTCAGACCCGGGAAAGACCAGTCGAAGTTGACGACGTACAGGTATCCGTCCATCACAGCGCATTCGGCCGGCTGGTCCAGAAGACCATTTTCGCCGTTCGTGTCGTCGTTCACCCAGAGCCAGCCCGCGACGTGCTCACCATTCTCATTGCGGGAAAGAGTCCGGATAGCGTTGGCCTGACTGTCGTCGATGTAGATTTTGTCGGTCTTCGCATCGTAGAAAATGCCGTCGCAGCAGTGGTACGCGTCGTCATTCAGGACGGTCGTCACTTTGGCGGTTCCATCTTCGTTCGTGTCGATGCGGTACATCTGGCCGTCGCCGAAGTTCCCGGCATAGAGTGCGCCCCACGCCCACGTGATCCCGTCAAACGACGTGTTGTCGCCGCGGCCGATTTTCTTCGTTTGGCCAACGACCCAGGCGCGGGGGTCAACCGCTTTGCCCTCTTTAACGGTCGGATCGACCATGATGGTTTCCGTCGCTTCGACCAGGTCAGAGGTCTTGAAACGCCAGATGATCCCCAGCCCGAACGCGTCGGGGGTCCCAGCCGTATCGATGTTGGAGTCACTGATGTAGGTATAATCGTCACGGATCAGGATCGCGTTCGCCAGGCGGAGCCCCTTCGCGACCACGTCCACTTTTCCGGTCGGTTTTCCGTCTTTCATCTCAACGCGGAGGATGCGGGACGGGTATTTGCCTTTCGGTTCCGAAGAGAAGAACTGGTTGTCGCAAACGTACAGGTTACCGTCCGGGCCGAAATCAAGCCCCATGGGGCCGGTTTTGCCGGAGTCCGGGTCGGTCGGGTAGTCCATCAGGATCTTGAACTCGCCATTCACTCCATCATCTTCAAAGACGCACAGTTTGGCGCCAAATTCACGGGAACCGTCGGCCTTGCTCGGGTGGAAGTTCGGGACGTTCAGGTAAATTTTTTCGTTGACTTCATCGACCGTCATACCATCCGGGACCGGGCAGGTATCCGGAAGGGTCACGTGAAGTTCCGGTTTATAAGCCGGGTTCGGAGTAATGTCCACTTTGTGGATCTCAACGGCGTTTTCATCGGCTGAAGTGTCTTTGTCACAGCATTTTTTGCAGCACGGGCAGCAGCCGGCCAGCATAATGACGGCAGACAACGCCAGGAAAGCAAGAGTTTTTTTCATGGTCCAGGTCCTTCTCTTGAAATGCCCCGCGGAAATTGGGCGACCGCAAGGCTGGGGAGGTTACTACTATACGGTAAAAGGAACGCCTGAAAGGTCCAGACGTTCCTACGATATACAGCGAAAAACTAGTTCGCGGCCGGAGCGGGGGCTTCAGCGGCAGGGGCCGGAGCTTCAACAGCGGGAGCCGGAGCTTCAGCAGCCGGGGCCGGAGCAGGTGCAGCCGGAGCAGGGGCTTCAGCAACCGGAGCAGGAGCGGGTTCTGCCGGAGCCGGAGCAGGGGCTTCAGCCGGGACGTTCCCGAAACCAGCCGGAATCGGTTCGGTCGGCTTGATTTCCGGAGCGCCTGCCGGACGGAAGTCGTTTTCCGGGGTGGCGTCGTTGAAAACGTCAAACCACTCGTCCTTGAATGCGATCGTCTGACCAATACGGGCGGAGATGTTCGCCGTCAGCGCCATGATCGCATCAGCCATGGCAACTTTTGGCTCGCAGTGCATCATCATGCCCGGATCGTCCGTCTTGTAGTTCGGTTCCGGGTTGCTGCGGATGCAGTACGCGAAATGCTCGATCTCTTCCGTGTATCCGAGGCTCAGGTCGTTCAGCGCTTCCGTACCGAGGACTTCATCCATTTTCTGGTTTTTGAAATCGTCGTCACTGGTCGGTT
The DNA here is from genome assembly GCA_017454585.1 of Thermoguttaceae bacterium. The sequence continues at coordinate 2,279 of JAFTCU010000066.1, forward strand.
TCAGCGTGTATTCCGGCGCTTTGAACCCGGAGACTTTGGACTCGCCGCCGCGTTCCACGTGGGCGTACTGGTTGACTTCGTACGTGTACCAGAGGTAGGCGTTTTCTTCACGGTCGATCTGGAGGGTCCCGGTGGTTCCCATCACGACTTCACCGTAACCGCCGAAGTCGTTTCCGTTGATCGCGCTGTACGCCACGGCGACTTTTTGACGCGGGTCTTTCTCGTAACCCGGAGCGGCGTATTCGTAAACGCACGTCATGTGGTCTTCAATGTCGCGGTCGTTCAGAAGGACGTAATTCCCGTCTTTGTCCTTGCGCTTGTTGAAGACGGACCGGTTCGAGAAGGCGGTCACGTTGAGCGGGTGGTGGTGCTTCCCGTCGCCGTACATGGCGGAGATGAAGATCCCAGCCGCGTCGAGCTGGTGAGAGCCAAGTTCGGCCATCACTCCCGCGCTCGTAGTTTCCCACAAACGCCAGCGGTAAAGCTCCTCGGCCGCCGGGGCGACATAGGTCGTGTTGCCTTTGCCGTCCACCAGGGTGTGCGCGCGGTAGTTGGAGTTTTCGTCCAGCGGGATCGCGATCTCGTCGTTGAGCTGCTCGCCGAACTGCTCGATCTGCTTCGTGATGAGCGGGATCTCCACGCCTTCGATGCGGGCTTTGTTCGCGACGAGTTTCTCGCGGGCGATCTCGTTCATACGGATCGCGAATTTGTCGCCGGATTCACGCAGCTTTGCGGCTTTGTCGTCGCAGGCCTTGATCTGGCCGTCCAGCTTGGCCAATTCCTTGACGAAACCTTCTTTTTTCTTCTCATGGGCCTCTTTTTTCTTCTTGATGCCGTTGAGGAGGACCAGGTCGTTTTCGGTGTATTTTCCGTCTTTCTGATTAATGACGGCTTCCGGGAGCGGCGGCTGCCAGCTGTCGTTTCCGGGCTGGTTGTTGCGGTGCCACTGCGCACGGATGTAGTGGATCTTGCCGAGCAGGCCCTGTTCGATCGCTTCGATCGCGTTGTTGTAGAGGACGCTGTAGTGGCGCTGGTGACCGGTCGCCATGTGCTTGTGCAGGCGAGCCGCCACGCGCCCCATATCTTTGCACTTCGCAATGTCGTGAGCCATCAGTTTCTCGGTCAGAACGTGCAGACCAGCGTTCATGGCTTCGATGGCCGCCTTGTGGTGCAGGTGCAGCGGAAGAGCGATCAGGACCGCTTCGATCCCAAGCTCGTCCTTGGCAGCCAGAAGCTCGTGGTAGTCTTTGAAGACTTTGACCTGAGCGTCCACTTCTTCTTTGGTTTTCCGGAATTTGTCGTCGCACTCGCTGTAAACGCGGTAGAGGCCGCGGCGGACTTTACGTCCCTTGGGGCTGGCCGTCACGTCACCATTGAAGGCGCGCCAGCGGTTGTAGCTGCGAATGTCGGCGATCGCCACGATGTCCACAAATGCCGGGTTGCAGGCCCCCAGAAGAACTGAGCCTTCGTCACCGGTTCCGATGATGCCGATTTTGACCGGTTTCTCGGGAGTGCTGTAACCGTAGTAGTACGCACCACGTGTCGTGTTGTCGTTCGGATCGTTTTTGATTTTCAGCCAGTCGCGGAAGAACTCGCCGCGCATGTTCGGGCTGGCCATTACCGCGCGAAAGTTCGCTTCGCCGATGTTTTTATTTTCAGGTGTTAAATTCATGTTTTTACCTTTGTATTTTGTGGTTATGCTCTTTACGGAGACGATGCTTCCAGCGTCGTTAAAATCAGGAATAGGAATGAGGAGTCAGGAATTGAAAAACCTTGGCTTTTATGGATTGAACTCATTCTGAAACTGACGTTACGAGAAGCGTCGATTCCTCATTAAGACGACGCTGGAAGCGTCGTCCCCGTAAGGGGAGGCTTTTGATCATTCACTTCAGACGTCATATTCCGGTTTGTTCAGGTTCGGATCGCCTTCTTCCTTCGTTTTAAGGCCGAAATCAACTTCTGGTGTTGCATCGCTTTCGACTTTGAACCAGTCATCTTTGAAGTAAATCCGTTCACCTCTTTCGGCGGAAATGTTGGTTACGTGGGCGATGATCGCGTCACCCATGGCGACTTCCGGCGTGCAACGAGGATGATTTTCCGGATCCGGATTGCGTATGCACCACGCAAAGTGCTCGATCTCTTCCGTGTAGCCACGGCTGACTTTCGGCCCGGCTGCCGCTGCTGCGACGGCTTTCTGACTCGCGCCGCTGGACTGCGTGTCGAGGGACGGACCGCTGCCAGCGCCGGCGCTCGCTTTGGTTTCTTCTTTCAAAAGGAGCTGGGTCTCTTCTTCCTTCAGGATGATCATCGTGCCTTTCGTGCCGTAAACGATCTCGCCGTAACCGCCGAAGCCGTTCCCGTTGATCGTCGAGTACTGGACCGCGATCTTGTTCTTGTTACAGAGCGGGTCTTTTTCGTCGTAGCCTGGAAGCGGGAAGTCGAACGCGGCGATGACGTGGTCATTCGTGTCGCGGTCGTATGGGAAGAGGTTACGCTCGCCCGAGGCGAAAACGCTGATCGGGTGCTTGTGTTCGCCGCCGTGGAGGGCCGAGATGAAGATGCTGGCCGCGTCGAGCTGGTGGGAACCAAGTTCCACCATCAGACCGCCGCCCGTGCGCCCCCAAAGGCGCCAACGAATCAGCTCTTCAATCGGGGAGCAGGTATAAACTGTGTTACCGGCCGCGTCTTTCAGCTCGTTCGTCTGGTAGCCGAATTTCGAAGCGTCGATCATGTAGTCCTGAATTTGCAGTTCCTTCTGGCGGACACGCGGGAGAAGTTTCTCGATTTCCGCGCCGCGGGCCTTGGAAAGAGCCACTTTCAGTGATTTCAGGTCGTTCAGGAGCTTCATGGCCTGCGGGTCTTCCGGCTTGGCCTGGAACGGCATTGGCATCTGCCAGCTGTCGGCGCCCGGAAGGTTGGAACGGTGCCATTGGGCGGCGATGTGGTGCAGGTCACCGAGCTTGCCGCGCTTGATCGTTTCCATCGCTTCTTCGTACAGAATGTTGTAGTGACGCTGATGGCCTGTGGCGCAGAACTTACCGGTTTCACGCGAGGTACGAGCCATATCTTTGCACTGGCCGACCGTGCGGGCCATGAGCTTTTCCGTCAGGACGTGCAAGCCCATCCGCATCGCTTTGATCGCGACGATGGCGTGGAGGTGAAGGGGCAGGGCGATGATGACCGCCTCGATACCGTCGGCCTTGGCGTTGGCGAGGCATTCCTCGTAATGGCCGTACACCTTCACGTGCTTGCGGGCTTCGTCTTCGGTTTTCCAGCCATAGACGCTCATCAGGCCCTTGCGCATCTTGATGATGTTATCGTTTGAGTTATCGCCGTAGAACGCGCGAAAGACGTTGTACGGGCGGATGTCGGCGATGGCTTTGACCTGAACGTACTCAGGATTGATAGCGCCGATCAGGATGTTGCCCTCATCGCCGGTTCCCAGGACCGCGACGCGGAGAGGTTCACCGTGGGCTTTTCCATAACCGAAATAGTAGGCGCCGGCAGTTAAACCGGTCGTGGCGACTGCCGCAGTGGAAGCCACCATAAATTGACGACGGGAGCACCGAAGGAATTCTTCACGAGCGGCCGCCTGTTGCTGAGGTGTAAGATTCATATTTCGTTCTTTCTTTTGTTCTGATTCTTGTCTTTTGAACGAATAACGAATAATGAATAACGAATAATGAGGAGAAAGACTTCAACCTTTTTTCGTTTTCAAATTCGCTGCGGCCGGAACTCATCCAGCCATTATTCGTTATTCGTTATTCATTATTCATTCGTTTTCAGTCTTCATTTTCTTCGGAATAGAAGCCGAAGATCTTCGCGAGCTGTTTACCGCCGCAGTTCCAGACGAAGTAGTCCAGACCGCCCCAACGACCAACAGGCAGGGTGGCGAGCATGAAAATCGCGACCATCTCGACAAAGTTTTTGTCCACGATCAGCGCGTGGCCCACTTCAGGGTGCACTGCCGGGAAAATCGTTGGCCATGGCGGCTGCGTCATCAAAACAGCAATCAGGAAGCAACCACCGCCGATGGCTGCCAGGCGAGTGCAGAAACCAAGAATCAGGCACAGACCAATGAGCGTCAAAGCCCACGTGACGGAGAAATCAAGGAATTTCGTCCAGCTGCGGCCTACGAACGGAAGGTTCAGGCCGAACGGAAGCTGGTCCGTCTCCACGACGAACTGAGGAAGTTTGACCGTTTCTTTCGCGCCAGTTTCACTCACAGGGCCAAGAATGGTTTGGATCTGGGCGACCAGAGTGTTTACGGCATCTTCCTGCACGGTGAAGAAACCTTTCGCCTCGGAACGAAGTTTCATCATATCGCCCCACTGGCGCTTTTTCTGTTCAGGACCATTATTCGGCCCGTTTTTCGCGGCCTGGAAACGTTCCAGAGCGGCCAGATAGGCGGCGACATTCGACGCATTATCTTTTACGTCGTCCCGCACGTCCGCGACGTACGTCCCCCACGCGATTTGCAGGGCGCGGAGCTGGTCGCCTTCCGGTCTGTAAGTGTTGATGGCGTAGTCGTAAATCTTCTGCGCTTCATTGAAGTAGGCGGGATAAACCGTAACGGTTTCTTTCACTTCGGTCACTTCCGGCACCGGTGCGAACAGCTCGGGAACATCCTTGCCTTCTTCTTTCTTCACGTCGATCGTGGGTTTTCCAGACGTGTAAAACGTGACCTCCCGCGATTCGGTTTTCAGGCGTCCAACACCGTCAAGGTCGGGCGACATGGCGTAAAAAATCGGAGCAAACGGACCTTTAGCCATCGTGAGAAACGGAAGGGCGGAGAATTTATCCGCGTTATCAATCTTCCAGCACCCTTCATAGAAGAAGTGCCAACCAATGCACAGACGAAGTGCCACCAATGCGATGACGCTGAGCATTCCTATTTGAAAATATTGGCGTTTCAGGGGAAACCTCCTCTCAAGTAAACAAACTATTAATTAATGTATTGGCGAGTGGGGACGATGTACGTCCCGCACGGCAAAATATACTATTAACCTTTTTAATTTTATCAGATTTCCCAAAAATTGCTATAGTTCAGAAGGGGGATTTGTGAAAAAAAATGGAAATTTTTGGGATTTTTCGGAGTTTTGGGAGTTTTCAGTTGTCAGTTCCCAGTTCTCAGCTGGTAGTTAAGAACTGGGAACTGGAAACTGGTAACTGAAAACTGGGAACCTGCTGTTACTCTAACCGGATCTCATCGATCTCAACTTTGGCGCCCTCTGTTGAACACGGGTCGAAGCGGAGAGAGGAAATTTTCCCCTGCCAGAAGGGTGATTCGCCGACGGAGAACACGTAGTCGTGGAACTCGCCGTCCTGAATCAGTGCGGCTTTGCAGGAGGTCGCTTCCGAAGCGGGAATCAACGGCGTGGCCCAGAAAAGCTGAGCGATGCCCGTATTCGGAGGCGTGATCCGCATACGTATTGTGACTTTGGAAACGCGTGAGGCCAGTAAATTCGAAAATGCCGCCTGAATAGCCGGGTCCCAGCCCCTGGTCGTGAAAATCATCTTCCCATCGGAGATTTTCGGCGTGGTGATGGCCATCATTTCCTTCCACGGCTGAGCGGTTTGCGGGTCGTCAAACGTTACGTTCAAGACGTCCTGAACTTTCAATCTCCGTGAGGCGAAATCAAAATCGTACGGTCCAAGCCCAACATCCGCAGGGCCATAATTCACGGGCCAACCGCCGACGGGTTTCTCACAGAATGTCTCGCGCACCGCTTCGTACATTCCGAAGCCAAATTCCCGGTTCGGCTCAGCATAGGAACCTTCACCCCACTCATTAAGCGGCGCGAGGAGGATGTTTCGGATGCCGTTCTTCTGGGTGAACTCTTTGCAGATCTCGCAGATTTTACGGAACTTTTCAGGCGTTCGGTCGTAAATCACCGTCTGGCGCAGGCCGTGCCACGGGCGGGAGTCCCAACCGGTCGAAAGGTTCGGGAGGAACGGCAGAATACCCGTTTCCTGACGCGCGTTCCAGTAGTCACCGATCGAATCGACGCAGTAATCGAAACTGAAATACTTCGGGTTAGGGGCCTTGTTCCCGTGGTGCATGTAGTGGTAGAGCGAGGTCATTTCAAACCCGGCGTCGGCCAGCCACTGGACACTCGATGGATCGGTTGAGGCTTCCGGCCATTTCATCGAAATGAAGTAAATCCCCTTGAATCCCGCTTCTTTCGCCATTTTCTGACTCAGGTCAAGGAGTTTTTTTACGCCTTCGCCCTTCTTGAGTTCCACACCTTTTTTGGCGTAGATCTCGTGAATATCGTGGTCCATTCCCTCGGGGCTCCAGATCATTACGACAGGGCGACCATCGATGGTATAATACTCGGGCGTGTTGAAGTAGTTCTCGATCCAGAACTTAGTGACGGCAGCCTGGTCTTCCTCGCTGTGGCTCCCGGGACCGTTGTGGTTGGCCCACATCATCGCCCATTTGAAGTACTTACGGTACTTCGCTTTTTGGAACGCTTTCACCCAGTGATCAAGACTCTGGTTTCCACGGTTCCAGTACCAGTCCACGAGGAAATACTGTATCCCGTTTTCGACGGCCCATTTGATTTGCCAGTCAACGCACTCGGGATTGCTTTCGTCGTACCAGCCGAGCACCGGTTTACGAATCGGCGCAACTGGGAAAATTCGTTCCCACGCTTCCGGCTTGCCCCATCCCGGGAAGTAAAGTGCACCGATTTCGTACTCGCTTTTGACCGGATGCGGCTCAGGAACATACGAGGCTTTGGGAAGGTTCAGCGATGGAAGAACTTCCACCGGGAATTCCAGAGTTTCAAGCCGCATCTTTTCAGAAACTCCATCATTAAATTTCATCGTTACGATGACCGACCCCTTGACGGCCCTGGAAGCCTCAAGGAAGAAACGGAAGTTTTCTGTGTCGAACGATTCCAAATCCACTTTCTTCTCCGGCTCCGGTCCGGAAATGAGTTTCAGCCCTTTCGGGTAATCGATTTTCTGAATTTTTAGCCCTTTCGCGGCTTTTCCCCCGGGATTATAGACCATGAACTCGAACGGAAGCGGATGTCCTGCGCGGGGAAGGGCATCGGAAAGGCCACCGCCCGGGCGAACCACCAACTGAGCGGCTCCTTGCGGTTCTGAAACGAACCGGACGGATTTGAGGACCGCTCCAGAATCGGCCACGTCGCTCGGCTCGACCGTGATGAAATGCGGCTGGCGTGGGTCGAAATCCTTCGTGAGAAGGAGCAGGTTATAAGTGTGCGTTTTGCCGTCAGGGCACAACTCGGCGGTAGCTTCGAGGGGATTCTTCATCGAGTCGTTCGTAATCAGGACTCGGGCGGCAGTGCCCTTTTTTGCAGACATTTCAAGGGCACACCAGCAGTGAAATTCACCGTTCTTCTGCCGGATCGGGCCGATTGTGTACTTTGCGGGGGAACCGGCTTTTTCCGCGTTCGATGGGATGAACGTCCAGCCTTCCGGGATAGATGATTTGCTGAACGTCCATTCCGGATCTGTCATCGGGAGATTTCCGTAATCCAGGTCCACGATACGAACGTAGTCGATTTCAAAACCTGCTTTTCCAAATTCACTCTCCAGAGGTGTTCCCGGGTCCAGACGGAGTTTGATGATTTTCTTTTGGGGGACCCAGCCCGGCATGATACGGCAGACGTGAAATTCACCATCGGCAGGAATGGGGAACTGTTTCATCTTCTCACCCGAAAAACCACCATAAGGGCCTTCGTTTGTGTTGGTAAAGAACAACTCGCCCTGTGTCGGAACCGTTTTGTTCGTCAACCGAATTTTTACCTCAAAAATGACTCCAGGGTGCACATCAAATACACATTTCGGAAGGTTCAGAATCGGGTCACGCCCCGTAAAGATTCCTTTCAGAACCCCGTTTTCGACATTCAAATCCTTGATTGAACCGCAATTCCAACCTTCGGCATCGGTTGGGGAATTGAACTGCCAGTCATACAGAATGGTTTCTTCCGCCCGACAAAAAACAGCGGAAAAGAAAAAAAGAGTCAACAAAAACGTGACCTGGTGACGCAGCGGGTAATGCATTGGAATGCTCCTTTTACGAGGAATGAAGGAAATAATCAGAAATTATACCGCAAGGGATGGGGCTTGTCAAGAGGTGGAACAAAGAAAAGAAAAAAGCGGTGCCAGATCATATCAAGCACCGCCTGAAAAGTGTTATTTAGCCTCGTTTGCCTTGGCCTCTTCGAGTTCTTTAGCCTCTTCCTGTGTCGGCCGGTCGATCAGGAATCCACCGTAACCGCGCCAGGTTTCTGCGTTATTTTGAGCGCGGCAGCCGTAAACATCCTTTCCGCCATAATCAAGCAGGAAACTGAAATTCCCGCCGCATTCCGGAAGCTGGTGATAATCGATGGACGAAGCAGCAAAACCCTGGCTGGAACCCCTGTAAGTGTCATCCCCGGAGAAGTTCACCATGACCCCAAGGCTTGCCTGAGCGCCTTGACCCTGGTTACCTCCGCCAGCTCCGACGATCGTGTCATCTCCCATGAAATCATAGAAGAATGCGGATCCACAGTCCCAAGCGAATCCCTGGGACATAATGCTCGCCCAGTAGGAATCGTTTCCGTCATCCTCGAAGAAGAAACCAATTGCGTAATGGCAGCCAAAACCGGAACTGAAACGCTGGAACTTGCTTTCGCGACGCGGAGAGCCGTTCCACATAACTTTCGTTCCGCCTTCATGATTGTCGTTTCCCGCAAAATCACGGAAGAAACCAAGACCCATCCAGTAACCGCCGCCGTGGGCGATATAGTCGAACTGATAGTCGTCATCGCCCTCACCTTCGAGCAGAACACCAATTCCGCCAGCCGCGACACCGCGGATCCCAGTACCAAGGCCCTGACCCCAGCCTTCGTAACCCGGAGTTTCCGGATACGAGTCGAAGTACATGCCGCCGGTGTAATAAGTATCATCTCCCGTGCAGTCTTCCAAAACACCGCAACCAAGTGTCTGACCGGTTCCCTGCGACCACATTGCGGCATGGTAGGAATCGTTTCCGCGACGGTCCAGAAGAATCGCGACCCCGCGAAGAGCCACACCCTGAACACGGCGGATACCGTCATAACGATCGTCACCATTGTAATCGACCAGAGCACAGGCACCGCCGATCGTGGCAGCCTGAGCGTGGTGACGTGCCAAATACTGGTCATTCCCCTCTGCATCACAGAGGAAAGAAATCCCAAGAATCGAACTGCCCTGAATTCCAGGACGGTCACCCTTGTAGATGTCGTTTCCGTGCAGATCGAGGATCGCAAGGACCGGACGGTCAATATTCACAGCGCCTTCAAGATATTTATCATCACCGCCAAGGTCTACAACAGCGCAGACATTTGGCATATTGTCGAAATCGTAAGTGTTATTGTTACGACCGCCGACAATAATGACGCCCGCCTGGGTTTCGATGATTTTCACAATCGAACCTTCAACACCTTCGTAGGTCAAATCATTACTGTTCTCTTTCATGGAGTCTAATGACTTGATGAATTCCGGGTCCATAATCAAAGAAAGATCGACCAGACCCGCGTACATGTCCGCCATTTCGATCGAGTTCATATCAATGATCAGGCTTCGTGCCGTCCCGCGCATACTGACAGTGTGCCCAACCGAGGCTTCCAGCGTGAACGTTCTATTGGCCATCGAGCTGACACGTTTGATTTGGTCCTGGGACATCGGCGCAATCGCGCGGCCATGAGCCAGTCGGGCTTCGGTAACGGCTTTTTCGAGGTCCGAAAGAGCCTTATCAGCGGAAGTTTTATGATAGCCGCCCGGTACTTTTACAGCGTCTTCGCTTAAGTCCATACGATCAGCTATGCGTTTGAGGGCTTTACAAAAGCCGATGCGGCCTGTGCATAGGTTTACGTGCAGAAGTCGGGTAAATTCATCCGCTTCGCCTGCGCCTTTAAGCGGGTCTGCGGAAATTTCTTTGAACCAGTTCAAACGACCCAGACCGTTCAACTCAGAACCGGTTCTCGTCCCCACTGTGTTCTTCATGACTCTACCGAGGTAGGAACGCCACGTGTTGTAGCGGGAATTCAAATCGCGTCTTTCAATGGCAGATACGATTTCCTGGACGGAAAGACTGACGATTTCACTGCTTGCAAGAACACCGCCGAATGGTTTTCTGTTATCGTTGACAGAAAAAACATCAAAGTCGGCAAAAGAATTAAAAATTGTATTTTGGTTGGAACCACGAATGTTGGGAGTAGGGTCCACTTTTTTTCCGCCACGGCCAGATGCGTATGAGGCGGCGGGAGGCATTGTATTGCTTCCACTGTCATTTCGCCTCCACCACTGAGCTGAGGCAGAAGTAATCAATAAATCAGACGAACTTACCAGAAAAACGGCAAGTAAAAGCACCCATGATTTCAACTTTACTGGGAATTTAACGTGCATGAATCAAACCTCAACAAGTTTTAAAATATAATATATGGTTTTTTATCGTCTTTTAAAGTTTACAACTGAGTGCTCATTCTGGAATTTTCTTTTTTTTTGTATTTTTCTGGGCCTGTAATGAGTAAAAGAGGTTTTAAGCAGGATTGAGAAAGAAGTGAAACTTTTCTAATTCCCCCGTTTTCGTAGTTTATGATTACAAAAAACGAGAGTCTTCCACTTGAAAGACTCTCGCCCCATAATAACCCATCAAATGAGATTTTCAATCAACTGGTTCGGCGAGCGAATCGGTCTTCCAAATCTCACTCTTCTTCCTCTTCCATCTTGTGCTTCGCGATGATGTCCTGAATGATGTTTCCAGGAACCACGTCGTATCGGTCGAACTCGATCGTGTAGCTGCCCTGACCACCAGTCATCGAAGCGAGAACGCGGGCGTAAGTCGTGACTTCAGCAAGCGGGATCTCGGCGATGATCGTCTGCATTCCACCGCCTGCGCTTTCCATACCGAGCGGACGGCCGCGGCGGGTGGAAAGGTCGCCGGAAATGTCACCGACTTTGTCGTTCGGGATGGTAATTTCGATCTTCACGACCGGTTCGAGCAGGGTGGGTTTGCATTCCTGGAACACGTTGCGGAACGCCATCGATGCGGCGGTTTTGAAGGCCGTTTCGTTCGAGTCGACGTCGTGCATCTTACCGAAGTAAAGCTCGACCGCGATGTCCTGGACCTTGCACCCGGCAATAACGCCTTTCGTCATACGTTCTTTGAAACCTTTTTCAATGGCCGGCTTGAAGTTATCGGAGATGGACCCCTGCGTGACCGTGTCGATCCACAGGAAGTTGAATTCCGGGTCGAGGTGGAACTCTTTCAGGGTCGGGAATTTCTCTTTCGTGCAGAATTCAGCCGGATCCGTGCCGCCCGGGAACGGGTACATACGAATGTGAACTTCACCGAACTGACCGGAACCACCAGACTGCTTCTTGTGACGGTAGGAACCATCGCCGCTGCGCTGGATCGTTTCGCGATACGGGATCTTCGGCTCTTTCGTGTCGATCTCCACTTTGTCGCGGCGCTTCAGGCGTTCCTGCAGGATCTGAAGGTGGAGTTCACTCATACCCGTGATGACCAGTTCTTTGGTCTGCGGGTCCTGATCACGTTTGAAGGTGGAGTCTTCGTCACACAGCTTGGCCAATGCGCCGGAGAGTTTTCCTTCGTCGCCGCGGGATTTCGGCATCGCAGCCAGCGAAACCATCGGGGTCGGGAAGATGATGTCCGCCATCGTGGCGTTGCCGAGCGTAGTACTGGTCTGAAGGTCTTCCGCTTTCGTCACGGTACAGATGTAACCCGGTCCGGCTTCGTCAAGAGCGACTGTCTGGTTACCAAGCATCTGGTAAAGCTGGGCGATTTTCAAACCTTTACGGCTTCCAGTGACCGGAACCGTATCGCCGGTTTTGACAGTGCCCTGGTAAACGCGGAAGAAGCTCAGTTTCTGAACGAACGGGTCCGCGCGGGTTTTGAAGACTTGGGCGACGAACGGCTCGGAAGGATCGCATTTCAGTTCCATTTCGCCGTCGTTTGCGGTACGTGTAATTACGGACGGATTCAGACCGGCCAGGACGAACGCGTCAAGAAGCTCATCCAGACCAATTTCATTTTTGGAGCTGGTGCAGAGGATCGGGACCAGAATTCCGGAAGCGACCGCTTTGGGAAGAAGAACGGCCAGGTCGGCTTCAGTCGGGATTTCACCGTCCATAAAGCGCATCATCCAGTCATCGTCGCACATGACGACCTGCTCGATGAAAGCTTCATCCTGCAAGAGGCTTTCCACAGCAGAAAAACCAGAACCAACCGCGTTGGGTTTGTTCATGAGGAAGCACTCAGAACCAAAAACGTCCTTGATTTGCTCAACGAGTTCGTCGAACTCAATGTTGTCGCCATCGCATTTGTTGATGACGATGAAACAGCCAAGGCCGAGGTCTTTCGCAGCGTGGAAAACACGACGGGTATTGACCTCAATACCACTCTGGGCGTTGATGACGATGGCCGCGTTATCGACACCATTGAGGGCGCCAATCGTCTGACCGATGAAGTCCGGGTAACCCGGTGTGTCAAGCAGGTTGAAGAGGACCCCTTTGTAATCGAAGTGGGTCACTTTGGACTCGATGGTGTACTTATGCGCTTTTTCTTCTTCTTCGCAGTCGCAGAAGCTGTTGCCGGCATCAACGGTCCCAACGTTATTAATGGCCTTGGTGCGGTGGAGTATCTTATCGACCATCGTGGTCTTACCTGCACTGCAATGCCCACAGAGTGCGATGTTCCGGATACTTTCGACTTGATACTTCGCCATGTATTTGTTCCTTCAAAATGAGTGTAAAAAGGTGCAAAAGAGTTTAACCTTTAAACTCCAAACTTGCGGAGTTTAAACTAATTCAAGTGCTAATTTTAACAAAAATACCAATAGATGGAAGGGGGAGGGGTGGAATAAATCGAAAAATTTCAGTTTTTTTCGTTTTTTTCTTACCCTCCCCTTGACTTTCAGCCTTGTTTGATATAATAAACAGTATGTAATTTACCCCTTTTACAAAAGGGCAAAATGCCGTTTTTCCCTAAATCCCTCATATTAATTTATGCTTCTTATTGCGATTGAAAGTTCCTGCGATGAAACGGCTGCGGCTGTCATTCGGGACGATGGTGAAGTTTTGTCCGAAGTCGTCGCCAGTCAGGCGCATCTGTTTTCCGAATATGGCGGGGTCGTTCCGGAAATCGCTTCAAGGGCGCACATGGAACGCATTCTTCCGGTCGTTGATCAGGCCGTAAAACGTGCGGGGATACAACTGACCGATTTGAATGCCGTGGCGGTGACGAACTGTCCTGGATTGGCCGGCTCGCTGCTGGTCGGGGTCGTGGCGGCGAAAACGCTGGCGCTGACGCTCGGTTTGCCGCTCATCGCGGTGAATCACCTCATGGCGCACGTGTACGCCTGCCGTGTGGCGGCTCAAAAGGACGTTTTCCCTTGCGTTGGTCTCATCGTCAGCGGTGGGCATACGAGCCTTTATCGCTGCGCCGACCCGCTTGATTTTACGCTCTTGGGGGCGACCATTGACGACGCGGCTGGCGAGGCGTTCGACAAAGTGGCGGCTATGCTCGGACTGCCGTATCCTGGTGGCCCTAATATTCAACGGGCGGCGGAGCAGGGGAACCCCAAGGCGTACCATTTCCCACGCACGTTCAAAAACGACCCGGAAAACCTGAATTTCAGCTTTAGCGGCTTGAAAACTGCCGTCCGGTACCAGCTCGTCGGCGAGGGAAAACATAATTTCGAGTCGCTCGAAATTTCTGACCAACAACGCGCGGACATTGCGGCGTCGTTTCAGGCGGCGGTCGTGGATGTTCTGGCGACGAAAGCGCGTCAGGCCCTTGAAAAAACTGGTATGAAAAACCTTTGCGTTGGCGGCGGCGTGGCGGCCAATGGCGTTCTGCGAGCCCGGCTGGAAAGCGACGCGAAGCGTTTCGGTTACACTTTTTATACGGCCCCTTTGAAGCTCTGCACCGATAATGCGGTGATGGGCGCCATCGCCTGGGAACGATACAAAGCTGGCCAGTTCGCGGACCTCGACCTCAATTTTGAAGCCGGCGTTGTGCGGGCCAAAAATCAATGAATAATGAATAACGAATAACGAATAATGAGAAGAAAGACTTCAACCTTTTCCGGATAATTAAACCGATTGAGTTTGAACTCATTCCAATCATTATTCGTTCCTAATTCCCATCCTTTAATCCCCCTTTACCCTTCCATAAAATCATGACTCCGAATTTCCTTGATTATTCCGTTTGCATCGGATTCTTTGCGTTGATGGCTCTCATCGGCGTGGTTTCGTCGTTCCGGGCCGGCAAGAATTCCTCCGAGTTCTTTCTTTCCGGCCGTCAAATGCCGTGGTGGCTACTCGGTTTTTCACTCGTCGCGACGACTTTTGCGGCCGATACGCCAAACTTTGTGGCGAACGTTGTGCGTACGCAGGGTGTGGCGGGGAACTGGTGCTGGTGGGCTTTCCTCCTGACCGGTATGGTGACTGTTTTCATTTATGCCAAACTGTGGCACCGGTTGGGCGTTCTGACCGATATTGAATTCTACGAAATACGTTACTCGGGCAAAAGTGCGGCCTTCGTACGTGGCTTCCGCACTCTCTACCTGGGGCTGATTTTTAACACGGTGGTGATGGCGAACGTGACGCTCGCGATGATCAAGATCCTTGGTGTTTCGCTTGGTTTTGCCCCGTGGGTCACGCTCGTGTCAGGCGGTGTGATCACGGTCATTTTCTCGGTAATGGGCGGTTTTACTGCCGTGATTTGGGCGGACTTCATCATGTTCGTCGTCGCCATGGTCGGCGCCATCGCGTTGGCGGTCGTGGCCGTGAATCTTCCGGAGGTCGGAGGTCTTTCCGCGATGCTCGCCAATCCTGCGGTTTCGGGAAAAATCTCCATGCTTCCGGATTTGAGCCAGACTGATTTGGTGATCACCCTGCTTGTGATCCCGCTCGCGGTTCAGTGGTGGAGCACGTGGTACCCGGGAGCCGAGCCGGGCGGCGGAAGCTACGTCGCTCAGCGTATGTTGGCGGCCAGGAACGAAAACCATGCTCTTGGCGCGACGCTTTTTTTTAACTTTTGCCACTACGCTGTTCGTCCGTTCCCGTGGATCCTCGTCGCGTTGGCATCGATTCTGGTTTTCCCGGATCTGGACTCGCTGAGGGCTGCTTTTCCGAACATTCCTGCCCACCAGATGAAGGACGATTTGGCGTACCCGGCCATGTTCCAATTCCTTCCGCACGGTTTGTTCGGTCTGATGATCACTTCCCTTTTTGCCGCTTATATGTCCACAATCGCGACGCACCTGAACCTTGGTTCATCCTACATGGTGAACGACTTTTACCAGAGATTCATTCGACCGGATGCTTCAGAGCGCAGAAAGGTCTTTATGGCCCGTGTCTGGACCGTGATCCTGATGATTTTGGCCAGTGTACTTGCACTTTTCCTGGAAAGTGCGAAGGACTGCTTCGAAATTATTCTTTCAATTGGGGCCGGGACGGGGCTTCTGTTCCTCCTGCGCTGGTTCTGGTGGCGGCTCAACGCTTACAGCGAGATTGCAGCCATGGCGATTTCCTTCATCGTGGCGATGGGGTTCCGCTTCCTGCCCAGAATGCTGGGAATTGTGGATTTTGACGCGAATCTTGAAGCCACGTTCGGGTTTGACGCCGCGAGTGTGAAACTAGTTCTGGGCGTTGCGATCACAACGCTCGGCTGGATCCTTGTGACGTATCTGACCCCACCGGACGATGACGAGACGCTTTTCGCGTTTGTTCGTCGTACCGGAGCGACCGGTCCTGGCTGGCGTCATGTGTATGAAAAGGCAAAGGCGCAGGGGATCGATCTTGTGTCAGAATCGACCGCGCCACTCAATATTCCGCTTGGTGTTCTTTGTTCGATCATCGGCTGCGCGGCCATTTTCAGTTCACTCTTCGCAGTAGGAAAATGGGTTTACCTGCAGTTCGTGCCCGCGGCAGTACTGACGGGAATTTCCCTGGTGACCTGGCTCGTGCTATGGGCCTGTGCGAAGCGGCTTACGAAAACAGAATCCACCTGATCCTTGTGGGGACGACACCGGAAACGTCGCCCCGCATTTTCTTTAAACAATGCTGAAAGCGTTGTCCCCGTACTTTTTACTCCTTAACTTTATGAAAGGAAAACCTATGAAAAAACTTTCTCTTTTTTCCCTCATTCTGCTTTTCTGCGCGTCGGTGCAGGCGGGCGAATGGAAACCGCTTTTCAATGACGATCTTTCTAACGCCCAGTTCGAGCCGGGGATCTGGTCCGTCGATTCCGAAGGCGTGATCAGCGCGACGAAAGACTCCGCACTCTGGTCCATCGGCGACTACGAGAATTTCGAGCTGAAACTCGAGTTCAAGACCGATAACGGCACCAACTCCGGCGTCGTGGTCTATTGCTCCGACGTGGACAACTGGATCCCCAACTCGGTCGAGATCCAGATCCAGGACGACACCAAAAACATCGAGAACGGCGACAAGCCGGTCTGGCAGAACTGCGGCGCGATCTACGGGCACCTGGCCCCGAGCAAGCTCCTGGTCAAAAAACCGGGCGAGTGGAACACGATGTACATCGTCTGCAAAGGGCAGAACATTCAGGTGACGCTCAACGGCGAAAAAGTGGCCGACATGGATATGAGTCTCTGGAAGAGCGGCAAGATCAACCCGGACGGCACGGAAATTCCGCCGTGGCTTCCGAAACCGTTCGCCGAAATGCAGACGAAAGGCTCCATCGGATTCCAGGGCAAGCACGGTCAGTCGTTCATCTTCTTCCGCAACATCATGATCAAAGACGCGGAATGATTTGCGAAGCGAATCAAGTGAGGAGTTAGGTGTTAGGAGTGAGGAGTTGGGAGAAAGAGTTTGACCTCTGATTCCCGGCGTTTTCGTTCTTAACTCCTGACTCCTGACTCCTCACTCCTCGCCCTTCATTCTTTACTACGAATTCTCAACTCCTAACTCCTAACTCATGTACAGTGCCCGCCTTTTTTTCCCGCTCGTTTTGCTGATTTCCCTTCCGGTCATGGCTGAGTATGAATCGGAGCCGACCGCGCCGTTTGCCGCTCCCGTGGCGGATCGTCTGCTTTTGATGGAGGGGAACGTTCCATTTCCGGCCCCTGAGGAGTTCAATCCCGAGGCGGCGAGGAAACTCGTGGAGAAATACGGCGTGGAGAAACTGGTCTTCATCCGCCGCGCAACGTTCCAGTCGTCGCACTACTACACCGATTTCATCGACGGAAGCCGCTTTTTCGGGACGGACCTCTGTATCCTGGACCTGAAGACCGGGACCGTCACGGGCCTTCTGCCCGACTCGATGAAGGGCGGGATCGTGAACCGGTACGACCTCTCGTTCGACGCGAAGAAAATCGTGTTCGACTGGAAGCCGGATAATCGCAGCGGCTTCCACCTCTGGGAGATCGGCGTCGATGGGACCGGCCTGCGTCAGCTCACGTTCCCGCCCGCGGATGAGGCGCAGACGGTCGAGCGCTTCCGCATTTACACGAATCCGACGCACTGGCTCCGCGACCCGGAAATGTACCCGCTCAAGTTCGGCGTGTACCAGCGCTGGACGGACGATCTGCACCCGGCGTACCTCCCGGACGGCGGGATCGTGTTCATTTCGACCCGTTGCCAGCACGGGATCCTGTGCGACGGGGCCGACGTACTCTCCGCGACGGTTTTGTACCGGCTCGACCCCGAGAGCGGGAAGATGGAAAAACTCACCAACTCCTCGGTTTCCGAGGCGAATCCGACGGTCGCGGAAGATGGCCGGATCATCTACACACGCTGGGAGTACGTCGATAAAGGCGGCTCCTGCGTGAAGTGCATCTGGTCGATGAAGCAGGACGGAACCGGATCCGCGGAGGTTTTCGGGAACGACATAGCGTCGCCCCCCTCGATCGTTCATGGCCGGCCCGTTCCGGGAAACCCGCATTTGTACGTCGCGACCGGTGCGCCGCACTGCCCTCAGACCGGGGTGGGAACGATCCTGAGGATCGACACGCGAAAGAATATTCGGTCGGCCGAGGCGATGGAGGTCCTGACGCCTGAAACCGAGTGCGTTGAGGAAGGGAATTACGTTCATTCCCAAGCCACGAGCGAAATTAAGAGGCCGGAAAAACGGGGCCCGTGCTTTTGTGACCCGTTCCCGCTCGACGAGGACCACCTCATCATGACCGCCATGCTGGATGACCGGGCGTTTTTCTATCGGCCCGACGGGTATGGCATCTACTTCTTCAACGGCCCGGGCGATTATGAGCTCGTGTACCGCAGTGCGGGAACGGGGAGCTGGATGGCGCAGCCGCTTCGGCCCCGGGCGGTCCCGCCGGTGAACGTTTCGGTCCGAAATGAAGAAATCGCTCAAAAAACGCTTCACGGCCAGCCGCTTGCGCTGTGCGTCGTGACGGACGTTTACCAGGGGATGGAAAACGTCCGGCGCGGTGAGGTGAAGTACATCCGGATCAACGAGCAGGTCCCCCGTCCGTGGAACGCCCGCCGAATGTGGGGCGAAGATTTTCGGAACCACCCAGGCGTGGACGATTACGACCAGCAACACGCGACCGTTTCCGCGAATCACCTCGGGCTGAAAGTCCAATGGGGGATCGTCCCGGTGGAGGAAGACGGCTCGGCGTGCTTCTACGTGCCGGCGGACCGGAATATTTTCTTCCAGGCGCTCAATGAGGATTTTCAGGAGCTTCAGCGGGAACGCACGTACGTGAACTACCGCCCCGGCGAGACCCGCGCGTGTATCGGCTGCCACGAAACCCCGAACGATGCGGTTCGTCCCGGGAATCCGAAGGCACTGACGCGTGAGCCGTCAATGCCCGGCCCTCAGCCTGGAGAAAAGGATGGGGCGCGCCTGATCGATTTTACTCAAGACGTTCAGCCGATCCTCGACGCGAAGTGCGTGCGGTGCCACAACGAGAACCACAAGATGGACTTGCGAGGCATTCCGACACCGTTTTTCACCCGCTCTTACGAGAATCTGCTCGGTTTCCGGGCCTCGCACGATCCATCGTACCCGGTGACGGAGCGCCCGGCGGAGAAATCACTCGTCGGGATCGTGATCCGGGAGATCCGCCCGAAAGTCGGAAATGCCGAGTACCTGCCGGCCAAAACGCTCGGCTCGACGACGGCGCCACTGGTCCAACACCTGAAAAAAGGGCACAATAATATAGAGCTCACGCGGGAAGAATGGATTCGTCTCACGACGTGGATCGACTCCAACTGCCAGTTTTACGGGACGTACTGGGGTTCGAAGAACTGGCAATTCAGGGATCTTCCGAATTTTCGCCCATTGGTAACGTTTGAGGAAGCGATTGGTACGGAAGTTCCACCTTCTTTGAGGGATTCAGCCGCTTCATCAGAATCGTCGCAACGTCCACAATAGCTTCCGGGCTTTTTGTGATTTCGCGGTGCAGGGACGTAACGTAGCTCGTTTCCGCGACTTGCCAAGGTTGGGTCGCGCTTTCGATGGAAACTACACCATCGGAGCTGGCTCTTTCTTTACTGGTGAGTTTGGCGATGATATTTCGGTATTGGACCCAGGCGGCGGGTTCACATTGAGCCAGCCCGTCCCAGAAAATCGTTCCTTTCTGAAGAGAATCGATTGCCGTTTCATATTTCAGGAGTTCATCGTTCTGAATGAATTTTTTGTTTTGTTTTCGGAATTTCTTGAGGTTAGTTTCGACGATCGAGGCTTTGTGACCAAGCATTCCCGTAAGGTTACGAATTGCCGAATTCGCGAAACCACTACCGCGGAACGGAGTCCCAAGAGTGATGACGCACGCGATGGATGGATTTGGCTTGAGGTGGAACCAGCGCGCCACTTCCTGATTGGATTCGGGATCACCAGGAAGGTCCTCCACAGGCGTGGATGTGATCAGGTTCCATAGAACTTCATGGGAATCAAGGGTTTGCATTGAGGCGATGAGCCCACCCATACTATGCCCAATGAGTACGATCTGGTCCAGATTGGCATTTTCACGGTTCGGATCCAGTTCTTTTCGTAATTGTTCCAGATCGTCCCGGAACTGAACTGAGGAAACCCAGAACGGTTGACCATTCGGGTAGAAGTAGAACCAGAACTGGTATTTCTCCCGAATTTCAGGTAAATTGGTCAACGTGTTATACATTTCCATCCAGGACATAGCCGAGGACCAGAGACCGTGGATCATGACGACCGGTATTTTTTGGGAATCATACGCTTGAGGCATATAAAACCCTTTAAGTTTTCGGTTTCCGTCCCGAGTTTCTTTCATGAGGGAATCAGGATTGAGGAGTCCAAGTGTCGCTCCGTCAAGGGCATCGGTTTTGACTGTTAACTCGAAACCATAAGCAAGAGGCGTTGTGTGGTCAACTTCAAGAGGAATGGAAACATTTCCAACCTTGGCCGTCAAGCACTCTAATGTGTCGATTAATTCCACTTTTGGAACTTCATTTTCAAAGTACAAAAAAGCGGTCATGGGGACACAGTGCTCGGGAAGACAGTAGTGAAAACGAATATCCCGTTTATACACTTCACGGCATTTCGCGATGAGAGGAACACCAAGCCCGTAACGAAGAAAGCGGTTTTTCAATCCCGTCACCTCAAAATCAGATGAGAAACGGAACCAGTCGAAATCCTCGATTTTCCATTCCTGGCTGCGCATGCTGACCTGCACATCACGCGGCTGATCGGGCAAATCGATCTGAATTCCTCCGGACGTGATGAAGTTTTTATTTTCACTTCCGCATCCTGACAGACGTAAAAGCCTTTTCGTGCTTTCGTTGTAGATCAGGCAGACGTTTTGGAAAATGGGCGAGTAAGGATTTCTTTTGGCTTCGATACGTGGGTCAAAAAGAAAAATGTACGCGTATTTTGCGGCACGCAAATACCATTCAGCCATTTTGAGGCAGGATGGATCGGAAACAAATCGATTCTCTTCCTGTCGTTTCCCTTCCTTGAAAGAGACTTCCGCCATGATACTCGCTACTTCTGGTATCTGCGCGCGGCTATACGATTCTTCTAGCTGAAGAAGAACTTTCTTGGGGTCCTGGCTGACCATACGTTCCAGATTCATCGTGCGGAGACCAAGACGGGTCGGTTCGCTGTACTCGATTGAGTCTGGCATTATCGTGTAGTACGTTTTTCGTGCGAATGTCCAGCTTCGGGATGGGAGTTTAGGTCTGGTCAGACGTGTCGTTGAGCAGCCATTAAGAAAAATAAGCGCAAGAACAAGAAACAGAAACATCACCCGGAACGATGCGCACGACATTCCAGGAGCAGAGTTTTTCTCTCTGCCGGTCGATAAATCGGGCTGGATGATGTGGTGATGTTTCATCGAAAACAAGCTGGTTAAGGACTATAGACCAATACAGAATTTTAGCAAAATATCAGATTTTTCGCAAGAGCATTTTTTAGTGAAAAGCGGGTCCTGTTTTGATCAGAAATGGACCCGCGTTCCGGTATTTACTTTTCAAGCATGGCATCGCCAAAGCCAACATAATCGCCGAAGTTTCCGTTTTCCCCGAAATCGACCAGGATCGTGAGCCGTCGAGCGCCGGAAAGGTTCAGATTCAGCGTTTTCGGTGCGTCTTTACCTGTGAGTACTTCCTTGAAAAGAACTTTTTCATCCGCCAGGATCGTAACCTCAGAGGAACCTCCCGGTCGGACAGAATCGTCAATTCCTGCTGTTGCGTGGAACGTCTGGAATGGTCCCGGAAGCCGATAGACGACTTGTGTTCTTGAGCAAAGTTCAATGCCTGCGGAGTATTCTTTCCCGCCAAGCCGGATTTTCCCGCCGCCAAAAGCGCGGTCCATTTGCGGGGCGGTGAATTTCGAAAGGGATTCAGGGGTGTTTTCCATTCCAAAAAACGGTGTTACGGTGACGCTTTCAGCCTTCAGAGTAGCCAAAGAAACGGCACGCCCTGTAGTCAAATCCAACCCGGCAAGAGCTGAAACGGGAAGTGTCAGTTTAGGGCCGGAGGTAAGAGTGATCTGAACGTTTTCTTCCACAGGTACCAGCGCCGAAACGGCGAGTGAACTGCCTGCGGTATCGGCCAGGAGGCCAAGGAGCGGGTTTTCTGCGTGAGTTTTTTCGGCCTCACCGGAGGTTTCCTCTTTTGGAAAAGCTGCCGCGAAACGGACCGCAAAGATGTGCTTCCGCTTTACGTTCAGAACGTCCCCATCCTGTTCAAAACGGACGGCCTTTTCTGTGATTTCCAGAATTTTCCCAAAGTAGTGACTGAGTTTCCCGTCCCGCAAAATGACGAGTTGGTCGTCCGTCAGTTCCATCGACTGGATCTCATTCCAATCTGAATCCAAATCGACGTTCTGTCCTGGTTCATACTTCTGAAAAAGAATCATTTGAACCATCCCGGCTTCTAAAGGTTCCACGCTTCCCCCGGAGGCTGGCTGGATCTGAAATTGGTTTTGACTGAATGTGAGAGACTCTGTTTGAAGCGTGGATTCAGAAAGAATGACGGCCAGCGAAGATTCAACCGATGATGGCTCTTTCTGGAAAAGGATCGCCTTTAACTCAGCCAAAGGAACGATTTTCGCGTCGAGCAGGGCGTTTTTCTCTTCAAATCCTTCGAGGTGCGAAGAATATTCCTCACCTTCAAGCGGCCGTACCGTCACGGGGATCGCGGCGTGCAGAGACGTCAGGACTAAAAGCGAAAAGAGGAATGAAAACAGTTTGCAGGTCATTTTAGGATTGATTTTTCTACTTTTCAAAAAACACAAAGGACAAATTTTCCGTTTCTTTTTCTATCCGGGTTTTGTGGAATCCTGCGCGTTCGTAAAGACGCACATTCCCCAAATTGTCGGCCCGGGTAAAAAGTTTGCAGTGTTGGTGAGGAACCGTTTTTTCCAGCTCGTTCAGAAGCCTCGCTCCTATGCCCTGACGTCGAAAGGCCGGGTGAACCACGAGTTTCGCGACGAAAAGCGTCCCATCCTCTACATGGCCCCGTATGGAACCGATGATTTGACTGTTTTTTTCGTCGCAGGCTTTCAAAACCGGACCGTTTTGGAATTCCTGCTGAATTTCTTCCAGAGTTTCAGTCAGCGGCTGGATCGTCCAGTCGTGCAGAATTTCCGCTTCCGATTGGAACGCCAGACGTTGAAGCGCCAGAATCTCCGGCAGGTCGGAAAAGAGAGCAGGGGAAATGTTCATGACATGATTCTGATCACGAAAAAGTAAGCTTTCTCTTGATTTAACCCAAGTGGCCACCCCAGCCGAGTTTCTTCTGGAGCTTCAGGTAGTAGGAAAAGCCCGGAACGTTCAACATTTCAAACTCGATGGGTGAAGGGGTGATTTCCACCTGATCGGCGAGCGTAATTTCCGCGATTTGGTTTCCATCCACCACTACAGCTGTTTTGGTACGTTCCGAGGTGAGATTAAATCGGTACTTGCGCAAGGACGAATCGACAATTGGCCGGAATGTCAGGGTATGAGGGGCGATTGGCGAAATCACTACCGCATCAAGCCCCGGGCGAAGGATCGGTCCGCCCACAGAGAGATTATGTGCGGTGGAACCAATCGGGGTCGCCAGGATGATCCCGTCGCAGCGGCAAGTCGTCACGCACTCATCATCCGCCCAGATCCGCAGCTCGATGATGTGGAACTCCGCGCTTTGAATGGCTGTTTCGTTCATTACGAGCGAGGAAATTTCCATCTCAGAAGGCATTCCGACGTCTTTCCGAACAGTACAATTCAGCAGACGATGACGCGAAATGGAAAATCCTCCCAAGGATTCACCGTGAGCAGAAAACGTGTTTTTTCGTAGCGATTCGAGCCACTTTGGACCTTGTGCGCGTTCCAGTGCCGTGAGTTTTTCCAGTACAGCGATCAAGTCGTCATCCCGGGAAAGTTCCGCAAGGAAACCGAGCCGACCCAGATTCACTGCCAGAAGCGGGATTTGGTGCTTGCCCATCTGTTGAACGGCACGTAATATGGAACCATCGCCGCCGAAAACGAGTGCGATGTCTGCTTCCACGCAGGAAAGGTCCACTTTGCCGGTGAGATCTTCAAGGACGATCCGGGCGTGGTTTTCTATGGTGGGCCGAAGAGCCTGGACGGTTTCAGGAACACCGGGACGGTTTTGATAGCCTAGGATGATTACGCGCATAAACAAACTAAAAAATATAAATTCAAAGTACTTTTTCAAGGTGCAAGCCGAACACAAGCCTGCGAAGCCGGGCCAATGACGAGTTCGCAAAAATCCCCATCGAGTTTTATTTCACAGGGTTTCCGTGTGTAGCGGCAACCAATTTCGAGACCATCGGGAACCAGAGCCTCGGCAGAGACGACCTTGCTGCGGCCTCCCGTGGGAATACGGAACGTCCGATTCTCCGTGGTGGAGAAATTGTAGAACGTCATATACCTTGAGCCGTCTTTTGCGTCTGTCAAGAACGCATCGTCGGGCAAGTCGGGAATGTTCACAGGAATACCGTCCACGTGCCCCTTCCAAAGACGCATCGCCTCACCTATTGATGTAAGGTGGCTCTCGAATGGACCGACCTCGATCGCGTGTTCGTTCACGGGCTGGAAGTAGCACACGCATTTTAAGCCGCATTCTTCCCAGTTCCGCATCAGGCCGTTAAGCATCTTGGCCGCGTAAAGGCCCTCAACGATTCCCTCGTCACGGTACCAGGCGTACCAAAGGTTCCATTCGTCGTAGGATATTCCGATATTCGGCGGGAGTTGGGCGCGGCAATTCTTCAATGCGTTGATCGCGTTGTCCGCACTCCTGGAAATGGTCTCATAAAGTGCCGCAGTGGTTTCGGGGGTGGAATAGTCATAGAGAGCCTGCCAGTGGTCGTAGCGGTGATACGAGATGATCGGTGCGACATCCGCCAGTACTTTCGCGGAATTTTCGATCCAATTCTTGTTGGGATACAGACCGGACGAAGTGATCGTCAGTTCCGGGTCCACCTTCAGCATCGCCTCAGCATGCGGACGGACCCAATTCGCATATTCCTTTGCGCCGTTTGGGCCTTCCATGTGCCCATAGCCCATTTCATTGCCGAGAGACCAAAGCTTCACGCGCCCATTGCAGGCTTTTACCCAGTCCGCCGAGTCCTGTGGGGATTCCCAGGCAGCATTGATGGTGAAAAATGGTTTCGCCCCGATTTTCTCGCAAAGGGCGAGTACGTCCTCCATTCCAATGTCGTTAGAATCATAGCCGAGCGAATGAGGCTGGGTCTCGATTTCTGTGTAGGACTGAAGCGGGGCGCGCTCGTCGGGGTCGGTAATCAGCCCGTCTCGCCATCGGTATTCACCTGCGAAGTTCCCTCCGGGCCAGCGGATGATCGAGGTGCCGATCTCGCGCAAGTTTTCGACGACATCGGCACGTAACCCGTGGAAATGGTCAGCAGGAAGAAGCGATACCGCACCAATTGCGCAGTAACTTTTCCCCTTCACTCCGACCGAAATCTTCACCATGGTGTTCTTTTCAAGGGTGAAGTCGAACGCGATCCGTGTCCAGGCTCGGGGGTTTTCCGTCTTCACGGTGAACTCCCGCTCAGTGAGAGTCTGGCCTTCCTCGCCCGTCACGCGCAGAACCATTACTGTATCGTTGGGATGAAGCGTACTTACGACCGCCTTGAACGTGTGTGCCACGCCGCCGCGTATTCCGATATTCCCCTGGGTGATACCCGCCTCACCATTAGGGTCAAGACTTCCGACGATTTGACAGCCGATTTCATTTCGGCGGACCATGGCGCTTCGAGCTGCATGTCGTGTGCAGCCGTAGCCCGGATCCTGGTAATAGGCGTGAGTGCCGTACGGTTCCCACATCATCACGACTCCACGGCGGGAGGGTTTACCGGCGAACTTGCGGTTCCGTACGAGCTGGGCCGAGATCCCGTTCTGAACGGCAGAACGCGTGTGTTCCAGGTTCTGGCCGAACAGGAACGCCGGGATCGATTCTTTATCGCCGTGAACAGGTTCGGCCTTGAGCAGATTTACGCAGGAAACAAGCAGGAGGGATACGATTGCAAACGTTATGGCCGTTTTAAGGATTCTCTTCATGGAAGTTTGGGGCAGGGGATTTAGGGAATTAAAGGTACTCTGTCAACAGTTCTTCAGAAGGGTTGGAAATGACGACTTCCGAAACGAGCAAGCCCCGCCGGCGTATTTCGTCCGCGGCGGCTTTCGTGCTGGTTTTCACGTCCGAAAGAGGACCGACGAGCATCAAAAGCCCTTTTCCACCGAGAGCCATCGCGAGGTGAAGCCGGATGAGCGTCACGTTGCCCGCTTTGGCCGCGTAGTCGGAGGCCGCCATGACGGAACAGGCGCCAAAAGACTCGACGATCCCCAAGGCCGGGACACACGGAGAGGGAAGAATGACGGAGCCTCCCAGAGCCGCGAAAACCGCCGGGTGTACACGTGGACAGACGAGCGAATCGATGACCGCCTCGCCGCCGATTTTCACGCCGGTATCGACTGCGGTTTGAACTTCATCCACGCCCCCGCAGACCGCCAGAAGGTATTTCCCCGCGCAAATCGTTCGGCCAATCAGAACCTGAACGTTGGAGGTTTTGATCATTTCGTCCTGAGCCTGCATTCCTTTTCCAACGCTTTGAAACTCGACGACGCCGACACACATCGTTTTTTCCATGACTTCTCCTCATTAATGGACCTAAAAAATTACCCAGATTCCAGTATAGCACATTTCGGGCTTTCTGTCAAGGAAAAGGGCCTTTTTTTTGAAATTTTTTCGGAATTCCGCGAAAGATCAAATGTTTATGCCGATTTGTTAGTTGAGGGAATATAAAACGTTCCTGAATCATTTTCCTGCTCAATTCATTTCGTATTTCCCACGTTTAAAGATGCAGTCTCCAATCCTCCAGATCGCTCATTCTTTGGGTTTTCCTCTCGTTGGAATTGTCCCGGCGGAGAAACCGCGGACGTTTCGCGCCTACGAGCAGTGGCTTTCTGAGGGAATGAACGGTGAACTGGCGTACCTGCGCGAAAATGCCGAGGCGCGGAAGTCTCCCGAGTCGGTTCTGCTGGGGGCCCGGTCGGTCATCATGCTCGGGATGCCGTTCGGGGAGGTCGAGCGCACGGCGCGTGAGGAATTCGGCGACTGGCCCGTGATGAAACTTTTGCATAAACTCCCGCAGGACTTTCCCACGGACGATTTGCCCGAGGGTTGGGGCTGGGTGGCCGAATACGCCTCCAGCGGGGTCGATTACCACGACGTGATCCGCAAACGGCTCAAAGTGTTTCAGAAGGAGCTGAAAGCCCGTTTCCCCGACCAGACCTCGCGCGGGATCGTCGATACGGCGCCGCTTCTGGAGCGGGAATACGCCGAAACGGCCGGCCTGGGTTTTGTGGGACGCAATCGGATGCTCATCCACCCGGAATTTGGGAGTTTCTTCTTTCTCGCGTCGATCCTGACGACGGAAACGCTCCCGTATTTACCACTTTTGACCCGTGAAGAGACGCTCCGGCTCCGGCATGCCTGCGAGACGTGCGGCAAATGCCAGAAAAACTGCCCGAGCGGCGCACTGAGCGATGAAGGTTTGGACGCGAGACGCTGCGTGAGCGCTCTGACGATCGAGACGCGGGGCGATTTTGCCCACGAAATTCTGCCACTCATCGGGAGGCGGGTCATGGGCTGCGACGAGTGCCAGCGCACGTGCCCGTGGAATCAGAAGATCCTGAAAAAACGCGAACGGACCGCCATCGATTTGACGTCAGTCCCGGAAATGACGGAAGAAGATTTTCGCCGTGTTTTCGCCCACACGCCCTTCTGGCGAGCGACACTGCCGGGACTGAAACGAAACAGCGGGCTTGGGAAAAAAGAGTAGGAAATAATACTTCATCGTGAAAACCATAAACCTGACAAAACATTCTTCGAGCCGCACAAAGGACGATGGAGTGAATCGGTCCTCTAAATTTTCTTGGTTACGATTTTGTGGGCTTTTTTCTGGAAATGTCAGTAACACGGTATTGACGAATACTTTGCTTGTGGTATAATTTAAATGTGGACAAGATTCTTCCTCAGCCAGATGAACCTTAATTTCACTCTTTAAAGCCATTATTCCGGGTTTTTGCCCCATACGTGTCCCCGCAAAATCAGGCTTAATTTGATACGCATGGGGTTTCATACACGGCTATTAATGTTCAACCGCAAAAGCGGTTACTGTGGCAAACCCTTTTTCCCTTAACCCATTTTCATGTCCAATTTCATTTTCACCACATCGCAGGTCGGGGCGGAACCCATCATCAAAGAAGAAATCGTCGGTCAATTTCCCGATGCGCGGCTTGCGTTTTCCCGGCCCGGTCTGCTCACATTCAAACTCCCGGACGAAAACATTCAGACACTTCAGAAAATGGAGGTCCCCCTGAAAAACGTCTTCGCCCGCACGTGGGGGTACTCGCTCGGCTCTCTGCGGGGTGAAACCGTCGAAGAACTTTTGCCCAAACTCTGGGAACTCACCGGCGAGCAGCGTTTCGACCGGATCCACGTCTTCGGCCGCGATCTGCACAAAATCGGCGACTACAAATTCGAGCCGCGCCTGACCGACGAGGCGTACGACCTCTGCCGCCAGCTTTCCGGGGCGTACCCGTTCGACTCGCTCAAGAGCAAAGATCAGCGCGAAGCCGCTCTGGAGGGGGAAACCGTGTTGGACGTGATCCTCGTGAACCCGACGCCGCCCGCGCGTGTGACGGACTTCGTGGCCAAACGCGAAACTGCCGAGGGTGAACCGAAACCGCAGAAAGCCCGAAAAGCCCGCGAGAAAAAAGCCGGCCCGAGGTTTGAGTGGCTCGTCGGGTGGCACCACGTCCACTCCTTTCAGTCGGCTTTTCCAGGCGGGATGCTGGATCTGGAAGTTCCGGAAGAGGTCGTTTCCCGCGCGTGGCTCAAGATGGAAGAGGCGCTGCGCTGGTCCCATTTCCCGATTTTCAACGCCCGGGTCTGCGAAATCGGCAGTGCCCCCGGCGGGGCGACGCAGGCCCTGCTCTCACGTGGGAACGAAGTCATGGGCGTGGACCCGGCCGAGATGCACCCGAACGTTTTGGCCGACCCGAAATTCCACCACATCCGCTCCCGGATCGCGTTCGTGAAGCGCAAGGAGTTCCGGCGGGTCCGCTGGCTCACGTGCGACATTAACGTCCCGCCGAACTACACGCTGGACGTCATTGAGTCGGTCGTGATGCACCCGGAGGTGAGCGTCCGCGGAATGATCCTGACGCTGAAATTCCCCGACTGGAACATGGGGTTCGAGGTGAAAGACTACATCGCCCGGATCAAGTCGTGGGGCTTCAACATCGTGCGCGCCCGTCAGCTACATTACAGCCATCAGGAGATCTGCGTCGCGTGTTTGAAAAAGCCGTTCAGGAAGTAAAGCCAAGGCCCATTTAAAAAACGCCAAGCGCGTACTACTTCAGAGTTTCATTTAAACACGGATTTCCACGGATTAAAGAGATTAAAAGGATTTCTTCCGGAAAGACTTCAAACTCTTTTTCTGAAAATCTGTGCAAATCCATTTAATCCGTGAAAATCCGTGTTTAAATCTCGCGCAGAAGCGGGACTGGTACGGAGTTTACCCACGTGTTTTCCGCTCAACCAATCATTTAGTGATTTTCCCTTAATCCACGTCTCAAAAAGGACCCCACCATGAAACATTTTTCCATCCTGCTTTCCGTCTTCGCTCTGTTTTTCTGCCTGGCCGCTGCGCGGGCGGAAACCGTGAAAAACACGAATCTCCGCGGGTCGTACTCCAACTCCCAGTTCGTCTTTGAGACCACCGGTCACGGCCGCGTCGCGTTCCTCGGCGGTTCCATCACCGAAATGGA
This sequence comes from Thermoguttaceae bacterium, assembly GCA_017454585.1. The sequence continues at coordinate 32,071 of JAFTCU010000066.1, forward strand.
CGGCTACCGCCCCATGGTCTGCGAGTTTTTGCAGGAACGCTTCCCCAAGACCGAATTTGATTTCGTGGCGGCGGGGATCAGTTCCACCTGCTCCGACACGGGCGCGTTCCGCCTCGAGTCCGACGTTCTGGCCCACGGCCCGATCGACCTCTTTTTCCTTGAATTCTCTGTCAACGACGATCAGGACGGCCATTTCTCGCTCGAACACGCCATCCGCGGCTTTGAGGGGGTCGTGCGACACATTCGGACCGAATGCCCGAACGTGGACATCGTGGTGACGTTCTTCGTGAACGAAAACCTCATGGCCCGGTACCGTGCCGGCGATGAGGCCGTGAGCATCCAGGCCCACAGACGCGTCGCGGAGCATTACGGCATTTCGACCATCAACCTCGCCAAAGAGATTCAGGAAGAGATCGACGCGAAGCAGATCACGTGGCAGGAATTCGGCGGCGTTCACCCGGCCCCGCGCGGGAACCGGATCTGCACGGAAATGATCAAGAGCGTCCTGAACGAGGCGTGGAAAACGAAAGCCTCGGCCGTGAAACCGCACGAAATGCCGGCCCAAATCGACCCGTGGTCGTACGTGAACGGCTCGTTCCGTGGCTTTGACTGCGTGAAAACCGACGGCTTCCAGATCAGCGTGCCGGACTGGAAAAATATTCCCGGCGGGTTCCGCGGACGGTTCGGCGGGCTGAATTGCCTCTGGGCCGACCAGCCCGGCGCGACGTGCGAGTTCCAGTTCGTCGGGAAGGCCATCGGGCTTTACGTTCTGGCCGGTCCTGACTCGGGGAAAGTCGAGTTTTCCATTGATGGCGGCGAGTTCCTCAGCGCCGAGGTCCATCACGCGTACTCGACGGGCCTGCACTCCCCGCGCACGGTCATGCTGGCTGATGAACTGGAACGCGGGCAGCACACGGTGACACTTCGGATCCCGGGTGAAAACTGCGCCCTGCGGATCCTGGAAATTTGCATCGGGAAATAACGAAATACGAGTTCAAAACGATCAATGAAGGAACAAACCATGAAACGCAGATCCCTCCTTTTCACGCTCTTTTTCGTTCTTATTCTCACTGCCGTTTTACGTGCCGACGGGCCGATCCGCGTCGCCCTTTACAAAGACGGCGGGGTTTCGGGGACCTACACAAACGTCCAGAAAACGGTGGAGGAAGACCCCGCGTTTTCCCTGACGCTCGTCAACGGGCAGCAGATCCGCGACGGGATCCTTGACCAGTTCGAGATCGTGATTTTCCCCGGCGGCAGCGGAAAAGGGGAAGCCGCCTCGCTTCAGCCCGAAGGCGTGAAGAAGGTCAAAGAATTCATCAAGTCCGGCAAATCGTACGTCGGGATCTGCGCCGGCGCCTACCTGCCCATCCAGCAGAATTTTCTGAACGCCGAGTTCCGTGACCCGGCCTGGCAGCGCGGCGTGACGGAGCTGAAAATCGAGTTTTCGCCCCTCGGCCAGAAGCTCGTCGGTGATGAGTTCAAGGGTGAGGTGGAAATTCACTACGGAAACGGCCCGGTGGTGAATATTAATTCCATCCCGACCAGGCCGCGCTGCGAGGTTCTGGCGTGGTACCGGTCGGAAATCGCGAACAACGGCACGAAACCCGGGATCCAGATCAACTCGCCGGCAATCCTGCTCTCCACGTACGGGCGCGGAATGGTCCTGACGTTCAGTCCCCACCCGGAGCACAATCCGGCGACGCACGGGATTTTGCTGAAACTCCTGCACCACATTGCGGAGCACGCCCAGTTCGGGAAGCCGGAAGAGGAAACGCTTCGGGAGAAAAACGCGCCGGTCTCGCAGGAACGTCTGCAGGCCGTGGAGCGTATGCGTGCCCAAGCCGAGGTGGAGTGGATCCCCCAGAGCGACTTGACGTGGTTCATCCCCAAAATGGGCGTGATCTTCCACGCGGGCGAGCGATACAAAGGCCTCCCTTACACGCAGGGCGGGCGGCGCACCAGTCTGGAAGACTTTCAGGCCCTCCTGAAAGAAGAAAACGGCCAGCCCATTTACACGGGGCCGACCAAACCGAAAGAGTACCGCGGGACCGACTGCTCCGGGGGCTGCTCGTACGCGTGGCGGCACGTGATCCCGGTCTTCCCCGTCATGAAAACGTGGGACATGCAGCCGGGATTTTACTCCCGGATCAACCCGGAAACGGGCGTTCCTGAACCATGGCTCATGCGCGTGGGACACTGGAAAATGACGAATTTCCACGACAGTCGGGCGGTGGTCAAGGAAAACGGCCCGGAAGTCATGGCGGCCTGCTACGACCAGCTTCTGCCGGGAGACTGGCTCGTGAAACGTCCGGACGGCCACGTGCGTATGGTCAGCCGCGTGGAACCCGAGAATCGGAAAGTTTTCATCATCGAGCAGACCGGCCTGACGCCTGACGGGAAACTCAAGAGTGACCACCAGTCGTGGCGCGTCGATTACGCTTTCACGTACGAGGAACTCATGGCGGACGGCTACTTGCCCGTGACGGTCAAAGAAACGATGAAATAGACCGGCCGTTTCCTTAGCCACGCGTTTCGTTTTTCGTCACTTTCAGAATCCTTTCGTTCGTTTTTATGTCGTACCTCCTTCCCTGGATCCCTGCGCTTGCTGTTCTGGTCGTCCTTTCGGCGTTTTGCTCCGCATCGGAAGCGGCGTTTTTCTCGCTGACGCCGGAACAGCAAAAGGCCCTGCGCAAGAAATCGGTGTCAGGGAAACTTGCCTGTCAACTGCTTCAAAACCCTGATAGGCTTCTTTCGGTCCTTCTTTTCTCGAATCTGATTGCGAATATGCTTTTTTTCGGGATCGTTTCCGTCGTTGCGCTGCAGATCCAGAAAGAAAACACGGCATTGGCCGGGGTTGTGAGTGTATCAGCATTTCTGGGAATGCTCGTTTTCTGCGAGATGGTCCCGAAGGCGGTGGCGGTCATTCTTCCGCAGACGATCGCCTGGCTAGGAGCGTTTCCGCTTCTGGGCCTCCAGTGGCTTTGCACGCCCATTTTACCGGTTTTGAACTTTTTCAAAATCCTTTCCCTGCGTCTTTTCGCGCCGAATTTTCGTTCTGAGCCTCTTTTGGAACTTGAGGATCTGGAGCGGGCTGTGGACCTTTCCCACGGGAAAAAAACCTCGTCGCCGCACGATAAAAGGCTCCTTCAGGCGATCCTTTCCCTTTCGGAACTGCGGGCCGAAGAGGTCATGCGGCCAAGGCGTCACCTCCCGATTTTCATGGCTCCGGTGACTCTTCAGGACCTTCGTGAGGAAGATTTGTCTCTGGGCCTTGTATTCGTGCAGGAAGATGAACGTCAGGACGCAATCGCGAAGATACTCGATTTAAAGAATCTGGTGGAAATTCCGCCGAAGGACTTCTCGCATCTGGAACGCCATGCTCAAAACGTGGTTTACCTTCCGTGGAACCTTCCCGTTTCGGAAGTCATTGAAACCCTTCTGACTGAAAAAAGAGATGCGGCAGTCGTCATCGACGAATTTGGGGCGACCCCCGGCGTCGTGCTGCGGTCCGATATTTTAGAAATGATTTACGTCCCGGATTCCGAGCGGGTTTATCAGCTCACCAACCACAGCCCGGTCATTCAAATCGGGACGAAAATGTGGAGGATTTCCAGCCTGTATTCGATGCGAAGTTTCTGCCGTTTCTTCGAGCTGGAACTATCCGATGCCATGGAATCCACGACGTTAGGCGGATTTGTAACGGATCATCTACAAAAAATCCCCGAAAATGGGGACTCTTTTGATTGGAATGACCTTCATTTTTGCGTAGAAAGCCAGACCAAAAACGGGTTCTGGATCATCGTCCGCAGTGCTTCCGCGAACTGAGGCTCAAACCGTATTCATCTTCTTTCTTCCAGCATAAACCAGCCCGGCCAGACCCATTACGAGAAGGACCCACGTGGCCGGTTCCGGAACACCGGTCAGGTCGGCCCGGTAACCAATTCCATTGTTGGCGTAGAACGCAACGTAATCCCAGCCGGCACCGGACGGGAGCACATCGGGAACCATCGCGAGGAGCTGCGCCGGGGTGTACTGCGCGCCGGTCTCATCCAAAATGCTATCCGCCGAGAGGACCTGAATGATGGAAGATGCGTCAGGATTTTCAAAAGCCGAGGCGATCTGAATGTTCGCACCTCCCGGAATGACCAGGGTCCCGCCAACGTCCAGAATGATCGAATTGCTCGAGGAGTCGTCCACCGACAAATCGATCGTCTTCGGCGCCGTCATGTCTCCCGTGACTTTCAGACTGGTCGGAACCTCAAGCGTGGAGGCCGCGGCCATCGTCAGCGTCCCGTTCACGAGGGCTTCGTCGCTGATGAACTTCTGCCCGGCCGTGACGCTGACCGCCAGCGGGGTTTCCTCCGTTCCGGCCGTTCCGGAGAACGTGATCGGTCCGGTATTCATCGCGGCAGTATTCGAGCCAAAGATCAACTTGCTTCCGGTGGCGCCGGAAATGGTCGAGCTGACGACCGCGTTCCCCTTGGCCGCCGCGAAGGTGTAGCTGCTGTTTTCCGCCTCACTGTTCCACGTCGTTGAGACGGTTTCAATGCGGAGCGTTTTATCCTTCGCGATCTTGAGCGTATTGTCGAGCGTGCGGGTCGCGTCCGCCTCGTTCGTTTCCAGGTACAGCGTTCCGGAACCATTTGCCGTCAGAGTGGACCCGCCAAGAGACAAGTCGGTGCCAAGGACCAGCTTGTTGCTATTGTTGTCCCCAGAGAGGAAAGACGGGCACGTGAATGTGTTCTCGCCATACAGGAAAATCACGCCCGGGCCGGATTCGACCGCGTTGAACGTGAGTTTGTGGTCCGCGTCATGGGCCGGGTCGCTGGAAATGACGCCCGTGATCTTCATCATCGCCTTCGAATCCATGTCCACATACGCGACACGCAGTGAGGCGTTCCCCCCGTTCACGATGATCGGCTGACTGAACGAAACCCGCTGTGTACCGGTGTTGTTATTGCAGAGGTTACCGTTGAGATAGATCGGCCCGGTTCCGAGGTAAGAACCGTAGGAAACGTGGACGCGGGTATTGTTGCCGCCGTTGATGTACGTCGCGCCGGTGCGTTCCTGCGCGCCAGCGTTCAGGCGGTAATAGACCGCCCCGCCGTTATTGTCGAAAGTCAGGGTCACATCACCGGTAAGCGTGCCGTTGATCGGGGACTTATCGGTCGATTTGAAAGTCAACGCGGCATTATCGCCGGCCGAGCCGTCGAAAGTGATCCCTTTCTTGTTCGTGATAGTCACGGCCGCATTGCCCGTGATGTCTCCGCTGAAGGTGACCGCGTAGTCGCCGCCATTGATCGCGAGGGTCCCAGCGGTCCCCGCGCTTGCGCCCGAAGCGTTCAGGTTATCGACCGGAGTGGTGAACGTGATCGCGCCGCCGGTCGAGTTGGTGACGTTGAGTTTTTTGCCACCGAGGTGGATCGTGTTGGCCAGCGAGTTCGCCGACGTGGTTTCGGTCTTTTCGAGCGTCAGGTTTGCGTTGGAAACCATCTGGATCGGGCCGGTACCGAACGCGGAGGGCGTGCGGATGAAAATCTTGTGGGTCAAATCAGCGTAAGACGAAACGCCGACCCACGTCCCGCAGGTGTAGTCATTTTCGCCGTAAAGTTTGTACGTGTTCGCGGCGTTTTCATTGGCGGCGATCGTAAATTTCGGGTTGGTGGCGCCCTCAAGGTCCGAGATTTTCCCGGTGACCGTAATGGAACCTTCGTAGGCCGCACGAATGGACGCAGTCTCGCCAGCGATATATACCGTCTGCGGGAAAGTCGCGTGTATCGAGCCGCTGCTGTTATTGCATAGATTCCCGTTGAGGTAGATCGGGCCGGTACCAAGCGACGCGCCATCCGTAACGTGGACGCGGGTGCGGTTTCCGCCGTTGATGTAGGTCGCGCCGGTGCGGTCCTGCGCACCATTGGGGAGACGGTAATACGTATCGGCCCCATTGTTGTCGAGCGTCAAAATCGCCGTGCCGGTAATCGCGCCAGAAATCGTGCCCGTGCCGGTGGTTTTGAAACTCAGTGACGTGCCGTCACCCGCCGAGCCGCTGAAGGTGAAGCCGTTTTTGTTCGTGAGGCTCAGATCCACGGCTCCCGTAATGGGGCCGCTGAGCGTGACGGCTTTCTCACCGCCGTTGATCGTCAGTTTTCCCGCAGTCGCGACGGCGGAACCGGCCGAGTTCAAATTGTCGATCGGAGCGGAAATCGTCACCGCGGCGCCGGTCGAGTTGGTAATGTTGAGCGTCTTGCCGCCGAGGTGGATCGTGTTGGCCAGCGAATTCGCCGTCGTGGAGCCGTACTTTTCGAGCGTCAGGTTCGCGTTGGAAACCATCTGGATCGGGCCGGTCCCGAACGCGGTCGGGGTTCCGATGGAGATCTTCAGCGTCAGACCGGTATAGGAAGCGTCACCGATCCACGTCCCGCAGGTGTAGTCGTTCTCGCCGTAAAGTTTGTAGGTGTTCGCGACGGATTCTTTTGCGCCGATCGTGAATTTCGGGTTGGTCGCGCCCGCATAATCGGAGACTTTGCCGGTGAGCGTAATGGAGCCGCTGTACGCCGCGCGGATGGAGGCGTTGGGGCCGATGATGGCGACCGGATTTGAAAGGGTCAAAGCCGTGTGGCCGTTACTATCGTTCACGAGGTTTCCGTTCAGAAGGATCGTCCCGGAACCGATGCAATCCTGCGTGTCCACATGCAAACGTCCGCCATTAATGGTCGTGCTGCCCGTCCAGTCAGCGGCCGCATTGCGCAGACGCAGAATTTTGTCATTGGCATTGAAAACAAAATCCAGATTGCCGGTAAGGGTGGGCGCCAGGCCGTCATTGGTGGCCCCAATATTCACGGTGACGGTGGATTTCGTCCCGCTTGTGTTGGTGATGGTCCCGGTCCCGAGCAGATTGGTGACGTTCCCGACGGTGCCAAGCGTGTAGCCGTTCAGATTAAGCGTGATGCCGGAATTGACCGTTACGACGCCCGAGTAATCCGCGTCCCCGGTGAGCTGAGTGTCCGTGCTGATCGTAGTATCACCGAACACCAGCGCGGCACTCAAAAAGGAAAGGGCGCCTGCCGCGAACAAATAACTGAAAAATTTATACTGAAAACGACTTGCAAGTTTCATTTCTTACCTCAAGTACAGGAAATAAATTCTTTCATTAATTCCATTATACGTGAGAGACAAGAATTTACAAGGAATTTTGAGAGAATTTTCGTAAAAAACTTAAGATTTGTCAAAAAAATTAAAAAATCCCCAAGATTTTTGGGCAATCAGGACAAATCAATCGTTTTGAGGATTGATTTATCCTGATACTGAAGTTTATCCAGCATTTTCCTGATTATTTATCTCCTTTTCAGCCATTGGATCGATGTATTCTTTACCCAAGGACCTGAAACAGGGTTTTGTATTTTTACATTTTTTGAGAGTTTCATGGATAACTTTGAGGAGAGTCGGCTCCGTGAAGGGTTTTCCCGTCTGCCCACTCGCAGAATATCGGGTCCGAACGTGGACAATAGTATGAGCCATGTCATATACGTTCAGTTCCTGAAGAAGCACCAGCGGAGGATGTGCTCTGCCGTAAACTCTTGCCAGATCGATAAAGAATTGCGTACTTCCGTGCGGGTAATCTTTCTGCTTGATGGACGCCAGAATTGCCCAGTAGGGTTTGCCTTTTTGCATTTCCTCTTCCATTTTGTCCAGAGCGACCTGCCCGGTCCTTGCCCATTCCAGCTCACAATTCAGACACCCAAACAGTTCCCGCCCCTGTCTGTAAAGTTCTTCACTCGAATCGACCAGCAAAATACATTTCCCGGAAAATTCATCCTTCCATTTCTCGATGAGTTCTTTTCGTTCCGGAGGTCCAACCGTATCGGTTGGCGTAAGCTGCTGCCCTACTTTCTGGATAATTCCGGTTACTTCCTGCGCGTTCTTGATAATTTGATAGAGAGCATGCTGGGCTTCGATCTGTTCCTCGCCCAGGCATTTACCAAGCTCTGCAGCGAGATCCAGAATATTCTTGACGGGAAGAGCGATCTGACCGTGAATTTCTTCGACAGTCATTTGACGTCCAACATTCTGTTCACGTGCAAACATACGCACGAAATTCATGGCCAGTGCAATCTCATGAGCAAAAATCTCCGCGTAAATCTGATCGATTTCCTTGAACGCATCGGGCTGAGAACTTTCCGCGTTGAGAACTCCGAGCAATTCACCCTGAAACATGATCGGAACAGTTAATGAGGAACGAGCTGTTTCACCTCCCGGAAGGTAGTAAGGGTCGTTTTTCGTATCACGGCAAATATAGGCTTTTTTCTCGACGGCCACATACCCTATTGTACCGTTTTGGGTGGGTCGGGCGTGGATCTCGCGCTGCTCTGCTTCTTTCAGAATGCCGTAATGAGTACAAAGAGGAAGTGTTTTCGTTATGGGATCGTATTTTCGCACTTCCAAAAACTCGTAATGCATCTGATTCTTGGCGAGGTACTGGATCCCATCAATGATAAAATTCTCCCGTTCTGTGCACCCTTTTTGTTCATCCAATACCTCACGGTGACTCACCTGCTCACAGATACTATGCAGATTGGTGAGTTTGTTTTTCAGTTCCCGGCGTTCGGTAATGTCGTGGACGTGAAGGAGCATGAGCGGCTCTTTACCGCCAGGCGAGGTCCAAGGGTGGACCGAGATTTCAAAAAAGTTTCCATTTTTAGTCTGAATCACTCCTTTTGCCGCTTTTCCCGTTACCTGGAACTCAGAGAAAGGAGTCGCGTACATCGGCTGGTCGGCATCTTCATAAAGAAAACGCACTCCATACAAGGCCGACTGAATGTTCAAATTAAAATTTGGATTCGTCACGTTAGGAAACCAGGCCTGAAACTGTTCGCTGGTCCAGATGATTTCCTGATTTGAGGTCAGAATCGCGATCCCGTCCTTATCAGATTTAAACAACTGAAATTTTTCAAGACACCAACGGAGAAAAGATTTTGGTTTGTCTTGAACCAGACTTTGGGTACAGAATTCATCCCACATTTTGTCAAAAAGTTCTTTGGATCGATCGTTTGTCATGGCAGCAAGAAATAATCAAAAAAGACAAGGAAATAAAAAATAAAAAAGGAAAACCAGGATTTGAAAGCAAACCTCCAAATCCTGGTATTCCGCACAGTATAAAACTTAACGAACTACCGTTTCAAGCGTTTTCGTCTCGCCGTTCACATCTGTCCACGTGATACGGTACTTGCCCTTGAAGCCGCGGAACTTCAAATCAACGCTTCCGGATTCCGCTTTTTGAACGAATTTCGTTTTCCATTCCTCATTAATGAGCTTGTTCAAAGCGAAGAACGAGGGTTTGGGCTGCATATCCCGCGTGAAAAGGCCCGAAGTGGTCGGTTCGCCCGGTGCGCCGCAGCCGTCCACGACGTTCCACCATGTGATCCCCATCATTTCGGGAACACTGAACCAGAGCCGATATAAATTCCGCAAGACGATCGCCTGGATCGCGCGGCCTTTTTCATCGTCGTTGGGCGCGGTGATCGTGATTTCGCTCAAATGGATCGGACGCCCCGTTGTGGCCAGGATCTTCATCGTGTTAAGGACCTGTTCCGGCGTTTGGATCTGCGCCCCCTCAGCGATGTCAAGTGTCTGCTTCGGGTTGAAGAGGTGCATCTGTGACCCCACGATGTCGATTTTCGCGCCGTGGGCGATGAGGTCCAGGACCTGATTGGCGTAGTTCTGATTATTCGCGTAGTCGTTGATGTTGAGCTTGACAGAATCCGGGAAAACTTCCTGGGCGACTTTGAACGACCGGAACGTGTAGTCGCCCGGCATGATATGCCCGTAATTGCTATTGGTGACTTTGTCGCCGGTGACGGCCTGACCGTGGTAATCGGTTGCGCTTTCGTTGACTACGTCCCAGCTGTCAAGCATTCCCTTGTAATGCTCACCCAGCATTCGGATACGGTTCCAGTACAGTTCGTTCATCGTGTCGAAGTAATGCGGCGCCAGCTTGTAGATTTCCTCCGGCGTCATGTTTTTGCGGGCTTCTGCCGTCTTCATGAGGATCTCACGCTCTTCCGGGAACTGCTCGGAAACGTAGTCCCAAAGCCACGTGGGGCGCTGCCACGTCTGGTTGCCCCAGATGATCGTGTGGCCGTGCAGGCGTATCCCCTTGGACTTGCAGAACTCGACGACCTGATCCGATGCGGGACGGCGCCAGTGAGGCTGGGAGTTGGGGTTTTCTGCGTGGTTCCAGTATTCCTCCGTGTCCCATTCATCGGTTTTGAATCGCGGTTTGCCCGGCTCCATTTCAAACTTCTTCCAGTAAAACGCGATTGTGGCCGAGTTGAACAGCGTGCCGTAAAGGTCCTTGTATTTCTGGTTCCGTTCGGTCGTCCCAAGCTGATTGAAATTGAAAATGTGTGCGCCGAAAATGAACTCGTGCGAGATCTGCTCAACCTTCACGTCTGTGCCGGGCTTTACGTTTTCAAGTTTAATCTCCGCGTCGGCTTTGCGGTATTTTTCGATGCGTTCGTCGATCTGTTTCTGAACGTCGGCGTTCCAGATCTTATAATAAGCCTCACTCATCACGGATGGATCAGGTGTGTGTGGAGAATCTGCTTTTAGCGTCGTGGATAAAACGCCGAAGACGGTGAACGTTAAAAGGAAAGCAAAAAGAGAAAAATGATTTTTCATGAAAACTCCTTTTCAATTGGAAGGCTGGAAATTTTAAAGATGATAAATTCGAATATTTACCCTAATATAATTATAACCCCTTCCTGAAAATTGTCAAGAGGGGGGATGAAAAAAATTTATATCATGGTTAAAATTTCACTTCAAGCCGATTTTCTCCCGGTTTTACCGGCACCGTCCAGAAATTCGGCTCCGGCCCGTTCAGCTCGAACGTCTCGCCGTTGAGCGCCGCCGATTTCGGGGCCTTTTCGGAGTGGAACTCCAGCTTCGAGCCGGGCCGCGCGGTGAATTCCGCCCTCAAAATCCCGGTTTCCGGGTCGAATTCCGCGGTTTTCATCACCAGATCCCTGTACCGGGTGAACGCGATCCGATGATGGAACGGCCACTGCGTCGCCGCGAGCTGGAACGGCCGGCACATTCCGGGCCAGTCGCCGCTGAACGTCTTTTTCGGGTCGGAAAGGAGCCGCTCGCGAAACTGTAAAATCTGGTCCGTGTTTTCGTCGTAGAGTCCCAGCGCGCCGAGGTAGTACCACGTCTGCGACGCCTCGGGCGTCATCAGATTCGGCCACGCGGTCTCCGTCACGTATTTCTGGATCGCGCGCCAGCCGTATTTCCTGTAAAGCTGGTACTGCGTGCC